>CANQHL010000026.1 GCA_947623775.1 uncultured Clostridia bacterium | reverse complement strand
GACCTACCGGCGTTGGCTTGATTGGACCAACAGGGCCTATTGGACCTACCGGTGTAACTGGACCTATTGGACCTACGGGACCAACTGGTGTTAGTGTTGTCGGGCCAACCGGACCTACCGGACCTACCGGGCCACAAGGACCTATTGGACCGGAGGGACCTGTGGGACCAGAGGGACCGGAGGGAACAACTCCTGCTGGGCTTGCTGCTTATGGCGGACTTTATAACAGTGGAACTCAAACACCAAACATAACCACACAAAACACTTTTGTTCCACTTGAACTTGACACGCCATTAACTTCTGTGGGTGTCACAGCAAGTGCAAACACTGTCACAATAACCGCAGACGGAGACTATGAAATTTACTACAATGTTTATGTTACAAACACAAGTGAACAATCATACTCTGTTGAGGTTAGAAATAACACAACTCCGATAACTCAAAGTGTTCAAACAGTGCAAACAAGTGAAACATCAACGGGAAACTATGGTGCTAGGCTTACAACCTCATTCATTGAAACATTAACCGATGGTGCACAACTTGACCTTGCAATCACAACAACCGATGCACCGACGGGAACAGCAACTGTTCAACCAAATCCTGTTTTAATTGTTAAATTGTTAAATTAAAAAAGAAATCCCCTATCAGTCTTAAAGACTTTTAGGAGATTTTTTTATTTAATATATGATTTGCAAGTTTTTCTGTGGAATTATCCTTTTTATAATCTTCAATATGCTTTCTCATATTTTCAAGTTTGTCCGGATTTTTTATTAAATTATCAACAATTTTCGGTGCATCGCGAAGATTTTTCATTGCTATTCCAAGCCCGAGATTGTCAAAATATTTCTTGTTGATATTTTCATTAATATATAATTTTTCACGCAAAATAAAGGGAATACATTTGTTTATTTGTTCCGTCAAGCCCATACCCCCACCACGAGTAAACACCACATCTCCGGCTGAGTAAAGTTTGTCTATATATGTACAAAAGCCAAGATTTAACACATTGGTTAAATTCTCTTTTTCTATGAGTTTTTCCACTTTTTCATGTTCTTTTCTATTCTTTCCGCATATGGCAACAATTTGAATTTTGTTCCCTAAGACTATAAGTTTTTTGATTATATCATATGCCGAACTAACACAATTGCCACCGCTGTACAAGATGATTGTAAATGCGTTTTCGTCAAGTCCAATCTCGCGACGTGCCTGTTTTTTGTCGATTTTATTAAAAAATTTGCTATCAGTCGGCAAGCCTATGTTCAATATTTGCTCATCGCGATAACCTTTTTTCTTCAATTCTTCAACCACCACACCATCAGGAGTGACTATATAGTCAAGATATTTATTACTCTCCCAATTTGGACAAAGACAATAGTCAAACACAACGGTGTATGTTATTATTTTCTCATCTATCAGCTTTTCATGTTTTAAATATCCAACAACCGCTCCACAATTGTTGTGAGTGCAAACTATTGCATCTGGATTATATTTTTTTATCTCATTCAAAATATAATCCTTGCAATGTTTAATTACCCCGTTTATATAAAACTTATATTGTTTTTTTCGTTGTGCTTCCCATATCGAACTATAAATATGCGGTATAAATCTTATCGTATTTATAAAGATGTTATTTTGCTTTAGTACCTCTTTTGACGAAAAACCATAAAGTTGGATTATTGACGCTTCTTCGCCCATGCTTTCAATCTGATTTTTTATGGCTTTCGCAATTGAGTTATGCCCCTCTCCGCATGTCATAGAAATTATTAATACTTTCATTAGTATTGTATACCCCAAACAACCAAATGTTTTGCTTTTCTTCCGCAAACCACGCATTTATCGGAAAAATGTTCTCCATTTTCAAGAATACATCTTGATTTTATTCCGCCTTGCTCTTTCATCTTAATCTCGCACGCCTCATCTCCACACCACATAGCATGAACAAAACCCGGTTGTTTTTTTATCTGCTCAACAACCTCTTGCATGTTGTATGCTCTGTATGTTTTTTGTGCATTTCTTGCTTTTGCACTTTCAAATAAATTCTTTTGAATAATCTCAAAAAGATTTTTAATTTCGCTTACAATATCGCTATCTTTTGAAATGAAAATTCTTTCTCTTGTATCCCTTCGTGCAAGACAAATCTTACCCTCGTCTAAATCGCGTTGCCCGAGTTCAACACGTACAGGAATGCCATTGACCTCATGTTCGGCAAACTTAAATCCCGGAGAACGCTCTGAATTATCCACAAATGAAGTTATGCCACTTTGCTTCAATTTATCATTTATCTCGAACGCCATTTTTTCAATTTTTTCATCTTTCCCGATTGGAACAATTACAACCTGTCTAGGCGCAATTCTTGGTGGCAATACAAGACCATTATCATCACTATGCACCATAATAAGTCCACCAATCATTCTTGTTGTGCATCCCCATGAAGTCTGATAGGCGCTTTCAAACTTGTTTTCCTTATTTAAAAATTTAATTCCGTACGCATCTGCAAATTTTTGCCCAAAATAGTGACTTGTTGCACTTTGCAGTGATACGCCATTATACATAAGGGCTTCACATGTGCAAGTATATTCCGCACCCGCAAATTTTTCTTTTTCTGTTTTTTTGCCTGTGATAACAGGAATTGCCAAATAATTCTCAAAAAAGTCACGATATACTTCAAGCATCCTATCTGTTTCAGCCATAGCCTCTTCAGCAGTTGCATGAACGGTATGCCCCTCTTGCCACAAAAATTCCCTTGTCCTCAAAAATGGCTTTGTCTCCTTTTCCCATCGTATTACGTTGCACCATTGGTTGTACAAAAGAGGTAAATCCTTGTACGATTTCACCTTACTTGCAAAATAGTCACTGAAAAGAGTCTCACTTGTTGGTCTGAACATCAGTCGTTCATCAAGTTGTTCACTTCCGCCCTCAGTTATCCATGCACCTTCAGGAGCAAACCCCTCAATAAGTTCGCCCTCCTTTTTCATCAAACTTTCAGGAATAAGAACAGGCATATACACGTTTTGATGTCCAAGATCTTTAAATTTTTTATCCAAAATGCTTTGTATTTTTTCCCATAACGCATAGCCATTTGGCTCAAACACTATACATCCTTTTACATTGGAATAATCGGCAAGTTTTGCCGCCCTTATTACATCAACGTACCATTTTCCAAAGTCTTCATCTCTTGAAGTGATTGCTTTATTTTTCATATTTTCTCCTAATGTATTTATTTTAATATATTATAATTTAAATGTCAATTTATAAAATAAATTTATTTCAATTGTTTGATATTTCATCTATCACTTTGTTTGTTTTTGCAGAAAAATCAACATATTTTTTCACCTTGATATGTGCAAGAGAAAAACCCTTTAAAATAATTAAAAATTTATTGTCTTTTTTTGCCAAAATAAGCAAAACTATCTTGACAAAAATTAAAAATATGGTAAAATTATATTGTAATGAAAAACTATAGATTAAATCGAAAAATTCCTAAAAAAGGAATGCTTAAAGATCCAAAAAAAGAGTTTAAACGTCAAAAAGTGCGAAACGGTTTGAAACTTGCAGCCGCCATTGCCGCACTTGGTCTTTTGGGCTACTTTATCTCAAATGATATTCGTGCAAATTTATACAACGACACACCTCCAGTTAAAGACCCTTTTACCTCTGGCAACATCTTCGACCCCAATGGCAATGATTTCGACTTCGGCGAAGATGGACAAATTGAGATAGATACAATGACTGAAGCAGAAAAAAATGTCCTAACTCAAAATCTCGGCAAACTTATTATAAACGACGCATACGCCTGCGACAGCGAAATTGGAAACATCAAAAATATTGTTTCAATTTCACTTTTACCATACAACCTAGACGATAGCAACAATGAGTATGATAAATATTATCTTTCAATCATCTTCAATGATGATCATAGCACATACTCATTAAACTATATAACAGGCACTGATTTTGTAAGCACGGGTGAACTTTCAAAAGATTGCATTGTCGATTTTATCAATTTCTTAAACTTTGAATGTGCACTTGACTCTTGCACTAAAATGAGTGACGATGCTTTAAAACTTAAAAGTTTGTTTGGTGACGGCGTTGTTTACGTTGGAGAAGCTTATCAAGGACAGCGTGAATCAGGCGAATTGTATTATTTTATCCCTGTTTTCCGTACAAATGGTATGGGCGAAGCATATTGTGCATGGGCGTCACCTATTGACTCTTATGATGCTAATCCAATGGAATTATTATATAATGAACTCACCGCAAATGATGAGCAAGAAAAATCTTTTGAATCCATACCTTTCACAGTAAGTGCTGGGCTTCAAAATATTTATAGCATTATAAACAATCAACTTTCTTTCTCTGATCAAAATATCAAAAGAACGCCTGCCCCTCCTACACAAAATAATAATGCAACGGAAACGCCTAAAACAGATGAAAATGAAGATGAATTAGAATAAAAAAATTCTTCCTATTTGGAAGAATTTTTTTATTCATCATATTTTCTTTTCTTACGTCTCATGATTACTATGGCTGTTGCTATTACACATGTCAGTGCAATTACCGCAATTGAAACAAATGCGGTTATATTCAACCATTCCTCATTATCAACTGTTATATAAAACTCGCCGAGTGAGTATGATGATATAATAATCTCATTGTCCTCACCTTTTTCACCCGTCAACAACGTGTACTCACCATTATTTTGTTTTTGATAAACATAAATGTTGCTTCGGCTGAATACTTTGTCCGGTAGTTTTATTTTTAACACATATGTACTCTTTGGATTTATATTTTGTGAATCATATTCCAAATTAATATCATATTTAAGCATCAATTTATGGCTTTTTATCTTTATGGCATCTTCAATTGATATGCAATTTATTACCAATGAATAGTCACTGTAAAGCACAGGATCTTTTGCTGACACACTCACCTCATCTTTTGTGATCTCAGGTAAAGTGATGTCTGCATGAAGATTTTGTGGCAATATCAAATTGTAATTTGCTGCCTTATCTCCAACAAGGTTTACATCATACACATTCACTGCAATATCCTTTCCGACATTTGAAGTCTCAAAAATTGCGCTTTCATCTCTTACATAATCAAGATAAACATTGTCAATAACACCCGAAACATAAGGATTTTTAAGCCATGCAACTGTCGTGCCATCGTAAATTTTATTGTATACTTCTGAAAGCATATACACATCTTTTTGTACTATTTTAAGTTTTGCAGGCAACAATGTGATGTTGTAATTTGCGTTATAAATGCCACACTCAAGAGCATATTCCCCGACATCTTCACCTTTTTCTCTAACTATTGTACCATACAACTTGTCATTGTTTATAAGTTTGCCGTCAACAATTTCATAACTGAATGCAGGGTCAATTTGTCCATATGTCTTTTGATAGTCTTGGCTCTGAATTGTAATTTCAAGAGGAAGAATTGTAAAATCACCTTTTATATATTGAATTGTATAATTTCTTCCAAGAGTAAAGCTGCTTATTATTGCATATATTCCGGCTGTTTCACCCTCAACTCTACTTAATCCGCCTTGAAGTTTGTCTTGCTCAAGTATAGTTCCGGAAACTATTTTATATTCAAGGTCTGGGTCACTTGTGCCATAATATTTTTGCTTATCAAGCACCTGTATAACAATTTTCCTTGGCTGAATTGTAAAATAGTGTTCTTTAAATGTGATATTATAATTTAATGAACTGAGAGTTGAATAAATCAAATATTTACCCGTTTCTTCATGTTCACCAACACCCTCTCTGTAAAGTTCTCCGTTTAAAACATCTTCACCTACAAGTCCGCCTATCACATTGTAATCTATGGCCGGCTCTTCGTCACCGTACTCTTTTGAAATCGTGTTTGGAACAATTTCAATCTCTCTTTTAATAATCTCAAAATCACTTGAAACGTAACTTATCTTATAGTTATCGTTTATGCCTATATCCCCTTGCAAAATTTTGTATTTGCCTACTGATTCCCCTTGAATGCGCGTTAATTTCCCCGTAACCACATCATCAAAAACTAAGCCATTTGGAGAAAGTTCGTAACCAAGTTCAGGCTCACTTTCACCATAAATTTTACTTTGTTCTTTTGCCGTTATTGTGATTTCTCTTTGTAAAATTGTTAAATCATCACTTTTAAATTCTAATTTGTAATTTTTACCAAATGATAAATCACCTAATTTGATTTGATATTTTCCGACATTTTCACCCTCTTCACGTGTAAGGTTGCCAGAAATAATATTTTCCATTCTATCATTGTTTTTTAAGTGTCCGGAAATAATTGAAACGCTAAATTTAGGATCAATATCACCATATACCTTTATTTTTTCGTCCGCCTTTATTCCTATGGTGTAACGTGTGATTGTAAGTTTGCCTTTAATCTGATCTATTATGTATCTTGGATCATTAAGTGCTCCGCATGATAAACTGTAATCTCCGACATCTTCACCATAATCTCTAACAACATCAACATACAATTTCTCTCCCGCAACTTCATTTTCAACGCTGTATTGGAAAACAGGATCATCATCACCATATATTTTTGTTGCATCATCGATAGTCACAACAACAGGTCTTTTCGATATGATAAAGAATGTATTTTGCGAATTTACAAAAATATAATTTTTCCCGGAAGAAACAGTTGATAAATCATAAGTATATACACCGACACTTTCGCCCTCTGACCTTGAAACATAGCCATCTATAATATCTTCTTCTCTTTCACCAAAACACAGCTCATCGATAAGACTATATTTAATTTCTGGGTCTTCATTACCAAAAATTTTTGTTTGATTATCCACCGACAATTTAATTTCACGTGGAAGAATTTCAAATTGCGAATCTACAAGGATAACATTATAATTTTCATTTACTTCTGTATCTTGTAAATAATAATCATATAACCCGACATCTTCACCCTCATCTCGTTTTACTGTGGCGGTGATTTCATCGTCACCAACCAAATTGGTTGCGTTAAAGGTAAATTGAGGATCATTATCACCATAAAATTTATTTGTCGCATCTATAAATAAATTTACTCTTCTTTTTGTTATTTGCACATCTTCATTTGAATAAACATAGTCAAAATTATAATTTCTCGCGCCATCATAAACAACATCACTACTTTCAACTCTCGCCTTTACATTGCCACAATTTTTATCAGATAATGTTGCTTGTAACTGCAATTCAAACTCGGCATTTTTAACATTGTTCTGAAATTCCACAAAATATTTAGGATCGGTTGTCCCATCATATTCCTTATCCAAAAATTGAATTACAACATATATTGTACGTTCGGTTATCGTAAAGGTGTTCTTTGTAAATTCCGCTATTTCATAATTATCATTTTTAAGAGTTCCTATATTTATTTCATACGTCCCGACATCTTCGCCCACCTCTCTCTGCAATGCTCCATCAAGAGTGTCACCATCAATCATATTTGACGTTGTGTATGTTAAATCAGGATCATCATCTCCAAATGTTTTTGTTTTTGAAATTGCTGTAACTGATATTTTTCTTGGCGTTATTGTGCAATTTTTGCTTATGAATTCTTTAATTATGTAATTTGGATTTGAAAGCGTGCCAGCTTTTATCTCATGATCTCCAACATTTTTGTCGTCTATTGCAGGGCTGCCACTTAATTCATCTCCATCCAAAAGATCATCCGATATGTAATCAAACAACATTTCCTCTCCATATACAAATGAGCACTCCACCGCTGAAACAGTAATTTGTCGTTTGGCTATTTCTCCAAAAATAGGTTGAGTATATTCAACTAATGTGTAATTGTCTTTATCCCGACCGGTAAGAACGGCTTGTGTTATTTTTACTTCAACATCATTGCCGGCATTTGATGAAACAAATTCACCTGTAATTTCAACTTTTACATCTTCATTATTATAAATATTACCAAGTCCTGCTTCAATATCTGCTGTAACCGTTTGATCATAGGTTTTTTCATGTACATTTACATTTTCAAGATATATTTCTCTTTGTATTATCTCAAAATATGCTTCTGAATCAACTATAATGTTGTAATTGTTGTTTCTTAATGGCAAATCACCGGCATTATATGGATATTTGCCTATTTTTTCTCCGGCTGTTCTGCCTGGGTTGCCAACAAGCACATCACCATCGACAAGGTTTTCCACCTCATATCCTATTACAGGATCATTGTAGCCATATTGTCTTTGTATGTTTTGAGGATAGACAAACGCATCTCGTTTTAAGATTTCTCCAAACGAATTCGGTACGATTTGCGAACCTAATTTATAAATTCCAGCATCTGCACCAGTTAATGTCAATCCATTCTCATCATACATTACATTAATTAGTTTGTTTTTTCCTGCATTTGCATCTCCATATGAAAACTTTGCACCACTTAAGCCAATTTCATGACCGGCCTCAACGCCGTCAAACAAAACACTAATATCTTCATCATTTATATTTGTGGTTTTATCATATATTTTTGCATTTGCTACAACTTGTTTGATATTTATTGACTTTACAAATTTTGCGTAAACATCTATGCCCTTATGCAATGTCACTCTTATTTTCTTAGCTGTGGACATATTATTTATATCACCATCTACCACCCAACCTACGAAAGTAAAGTTGTTTGGTATATTTTTAACTTCAATATAAACCGATTTGTTCGGTATATAACTTCCCTCATTGGTAAAATCAGCTGGATGCTCAAAATCTGTTCTTACTTTTAGTTGAATATTTTCGGCATCAACTGTAAAATTTACTGTGTTTGTCGAATAAATAACGTCAGATGAATATGAATTTGCTTTGCAAAATGCTCTGAAACTTATCACAGTGCCGGTCGGTACATTATCAGATATTACAATGTTTGTTCCTACAACCGAAACATAATTATCATCACCTTGGTCAAACCAGAATTGAATTTGATGGTTTATCTTTGAAAATCTCGTAAAATTTCCATCTATTCCCTCGATTTCTGTTACTGCATTGCTTGCGTAAATGGGAATAATTTGCCCAGGCGAAACTGTTTGATCTTTATTTTTCAGCTCAACCGAATCTATTTTTGTATAGATATGTATTGTCGGTAACGTGATAGTAAACTTATTTTTGCCGTTTTTCGAACTTGTATTAAATGAAAATCTTATATTTTGCGTCTTATCCGTCACATGTATCATTGGCGTTGTCAAAGTGCCTTCGCTTGCTGTACTTTGTTGCGATTCATTTCCGCACGAAATTTGTATTGTAACCTGTGTGTCTCCGCTTGTTTCTATGTCGGCGGTTGCTTGCACGTATAAAATTCCTTTTTCAATAAATGGAAGCATATCACTGGTTGGTCTAAATTCAGCCCAGCCGGAACTTGATCCACTGCCACTTGAAACTATTGAATAATAATCTCCTGTGACATCGTCTGCACTACAATTTACAAGTGTGCTGTTTTTGTCCGCATCTTCAAAAAAGTGTTTCGGATTGTTGCCTATAAGGCCTGTCAAAATAATTTTGTTTCCTGACACACCCTCAATTGTTGCGTCCGACTTTGCAAAGGATATAGGGAAAAATATGCATACAAGCATAATCAAAATAAGCAATTTAAATACTTTTTTCAATTCTTTTGACATATTTCCCTCCTTTTTTAAAATCTAGATGCCTGTTTGATTTTTGCAAGTAATGCCGTGTTGCCAATATATGTTTCGCCTGGCTTTATAAATGGTTTATCAGCCAAAATGGAAAGTATATAACAGTGAACAGGTACTACTACTGCAAAGTTGATTGCACCGACAAGTTCCATATCAGAATATGTGCAACTTGAGTTTAACTTCGATCTTTCACTTGTCCCAGCAGGATAAAACTCCTTTGACACTATTGATGCAGAAAATGCAAATACTGAGAAGTTGTAATATGTTGTTCCATTATATACATACGCATATTCAGTACCCTTATTTGCTGCAATTTCTCTTATTTGTTTATACAATTCCTTAGCAACAAATGATATGCCAAGATTGTTTAAATATTCTTCTAGGTTCGCTCCAAGACCTTGTTGCAATTGATCTAATGTCGACCAATTGTAAAATCTTACTTCACCCTCAAGGCTGACTTTACTGTCTGGATGCCCCTCAAAACCATCTGGGCAGAACATAACACCACAGAAACTTGATGTGAAAATGCAATCTTTGACAACAACATTGCTTGAACGAGTTTCTGATCTTGAAATTTGAACACCAACAGAGAAACAATTTCTGAATATACAGCCAGTCACATTAACATCTGCAGCAATTACTCTAACGGCTGATTCACCATTTTCCACAATGCAGTTGTAAAGAAGAATTCCGCCGCAATTTTCTATCATAAGCGTTTTTCCGCCACCTTTCAATTCTACACCATCAGTGAATTCTATACCTCTCAAAATAACATTATCAATAATAATATTATCTCTTCTTATTTCAAAGTGCAGATAATTGCTTTTAAGTTTTGAATGGTCGAGCATATGTCCATTTCCCATGACATTATATTCAAACCGTATGCTTGGAAATTCACTATCGAGCTTTATATCTTCATGCAAAACCATATATGAATAATTTTCTTTTTTATCTTTATTCTCTTCTTTGAGTTTTTCATGTGCAAGCTTGAATTGATCATAATTCCAAACATTTATACCATCTATAACTGTGAATGTGTAGCTTGTTTTTACAACGCCAGCACCCTCGTATGGTGAAATTTGTTGAACCGTTATTGTAACTTTTCCCATTCCTACAAATGTAACAAGTCCATTTTCATCGACAGTTGCTACACTTTCATCACTTGTTGTCCACTGCAAAAGGCTCTTTGAAGCACTTGCCGGAGTTAGTGTGGCATTCATTTGATATGTTGTTATAACTTCCGCTTCGTTTAAGAAACGATTTCCAAATATTCTATATTCACCATGTCCGTTTATATCACCATCAGAAGTTAAATCAAGTTTAATGTTGGTGATTTTAGCGTAGAATGTGAATGTTTTTGTTACCGTTATACTTTCATTGCCAACTACTTTTGCTGTTACAACAACCTCACCCTCGCGACCTGCACGCCCAATCAATCTGTACGCACCTTCTCTTTTAATGAGGTCGGCAATATCATAATTGTCAAGAGTTACTTCAATTTCAAAATTGTCTGCATCGTATGGCAATGGAGTTATAACAAGGTCAACAGATTCTCCCGCATACATTTTATCACGTGTTTGATTGAATTTCAACGCTTGAAGCTCTTTTGTGTATTTTATCTTTACAATTTTAAATACTGATGGATTGTCTAAAATATACACCTTAATTTCACATTCACCAAATTGATTGAATGTTACATTTCCGCTTGGAGTAACAGTTGCAACATTGTTGTTGAGAGACTCAAATCCCACTAAGTTTTGATGCGTATCACTCTCTAATGCACTTGCATAAATTGTATAATATCTTGTGGATATATAAACAACTTCATCACCATCAATTTCTATGCCTGTAGCATCACGTTTTACAATAAGCGTGAGTTGTTCCAATTTAAGATTGTTGACATATAAAGTAAAGGAATAAGTTCCACCATTTAGTGCATATAATATGCCGTCTTGAAATTTCGCAACTTGCTTATTTGGATCATTTCTATTTTCTGCATAAACCAAGTTTGCACTATCACGTGGAAGCACTTTTGAAAGAGTAAATTCAAACGTTTCTCCAGCCTGCAATGTGATTGTGTTGTTGTCAATACCATTTTGATCAAGTGTAGCTTCTATTAAATTATCCCCAACATAATAGAAACTGTATGTTTTTGACATTTTTACTTTTTCATCACTGCAATTAAATGTTATTGTGACTCTTCCTGGCTGCAAGAAAATTATCTTTTTATCTTCTACGCGAGCAATTTGAGGATTGGAAACATCACAAGAAAATTCCAAAACTCTTGCGTCTGCAGGACTAACTTCAAAATCAAAGTTTATTTCGTTTTTACCTGTGATGAATGTGTTTTGATTTTGATAACTGTCAAGCACGCTGTCAAATTTTATGTCAACTGCGGAGATTGAGCTGTACACATTTATTGTGCAATCTGCATAAATTTCACTTCCATCATATGTGCTTGCATACACACGCACAACTGCACTTCCTCTTACAAGTGCGGTTATCTGTCCATCTTCAGATAATTCTATAACATTTGAAATTCCATCATAGCTTTGCTGAGAAAGAATTTTAAATGCAACTTTATTGTTTGAAGCATCAGCCGGCTCTTTATCAACAAAAATTCTGTAAATCGCACCTTTTGAAAGTTCTACTGATTCATCGTTTAATTTTATCTTTGACAAATATCCCATAGTGCTTGTTACATATATGGTTTTTTCTATATTTGTTCCATCTGTGGATCTAACCCTTACACAAACTTTTCCCGGCTTGCTGAAATGAAGCACATTTTCAGAAATGCTTGCAATTTGTGTTTCTTGAAGAATATATTGCAAAGTTGTGTTTGAGGCACTTTTTGGAAGAACAACTGCATTGATTGTGTAAGTATCTCCAGAAATTACCACATTTTCTTCTACTTGAATGTCTGTTATTTTGTTTATTACAACAACATTTATTTCTTTTACAATACCATTTGACAGTTCTACAACAATTTTAGTTTCGCCACTTTCATATGCTTTGATTGTCTTTTCCGCTGTATTTAAATCTATAACCTTCTTTCCTGATGAATTTACTTCATAAAAAGACATTCTCTTGTTTGTAAGGTCTGCCGGTATCCATTTTGAAACACCTATCGAAGCAACTTCACCCACATTTAAAACGAGATTTTCATCAACTGTTAATAGAGCGTCAACGGCGTCTCCACCAGTATACTTAATTTTAATCACTTTACTGCAATTGCCATCTTTGGAGTCAACCTGCAAAGAAATTTCACCCGCTTTTGTAAAGTTTAATTCATTGCCAATCAAATATGCAATATTTTCAACCTTGCCTGCCGACGATTCTGATTGAACAATTTTGATGGATATATCTTTGTTTGCTGCATTATTTGGAGAAACTGTAAATGCAAGTTCAACAACTCCCTGCCCAACAACATATTCATCACTGTAGAAATCAAGGTTGTTTGTTAAAATAATGTTTTCAACAAGTTCATTTACTGTTATTTCAATATGATAAACATTATTAGTGGTGTTGATTGCAACATTTGCCTTTCCAGCTGCATGTGCACGCAAATATTTGTTCTCTATCCGAACAACTTCTTCACCTTCTGTTAAAGGAGAATTATTCTCTATTTGTAGTGACTGCAATTCATCAAAATCAAATGCAAGTAAATCCCCTTTGTTCACTGTGATGTTTGAGCGGTCTGGAGAAACATGCACCATATCTTTTTCTATCTTTTCTATTTGAAATTTAAATATAACTTTTTCATCACCCTCGCAAATTGCTGTTATATTGACAATTCCATTCCTTTTAAATGTAAGAACTGAATCCTCAATATATGCAATTTCACTTTCATTTACAACATATTTAACATTTTTGTTTGTGCAGTCACTTGGAGAAACATCACTGACTAAACTTATTGATGTCAATGTTGTCTGCATCCCCGCCTGCAAAACCTTTACGCTGTCCGGTTTTCTTTCAACAACAATTGAATATGTAAGTCGGATGGAATCTGAAATATATACAACAAGAGTTGCACTTCCTCCGGCATTGCCAGTCACTGTTGTTTCATCGACAATAATAACTTTACCAGAAGAATGATTTGTGTTTGAATTGGTTGCTTGCAATGAAATTGGCGGATTTGTTGTAAAACTTGGCAAAATACTTGAAATTTCAACTTCAAAACTCTCTCCAGCCATTATTTTTTCAGGGATTGGCATTCTTTCCCCGTCTTTCACTGCTTGAACTTCTGCAAACACAGGATTTGTCCCGACATAATAAATGTCAACTGAATTTGAAACATCTCCTATTGTCGCTGTCAATGTGATAACTGCAGCTTGATTAAATATTATTTCATTGCCACGAATGAAGGCAATATTTGTATCGTTTACCGTCCAAACTATCTCTCTTTCAGTTGCATCTGCAGGCAAAACTTCTCCGGCAAACTCAACAATGTTATGTGATGTTATATATTGATTTTTATAGTGTTCAATATCCAAATTTATATTGATTTGGCTTGGTCGTCTTATAACTGATACTTGACATTCCTCTTCGTAAGCGTTGCCATCATAAAGTGTAAATTCAACTTTGACAATTGCTTCTCCACCCGCAGTGGCATGGATTCTGCCGTCTTCAAGTATTTCAACAACATTTCCTTTCCCGCCCAGTGGATGATTTTCTTTAACACTTAATTTCATAGGTCGTTTTGTGGCGTTGGTAGGCAAGAAAGAGTAATCAAGTGCTATTGAATTTCCATAATTGAGAGTTATTTTATTGTCGTTTAATTTAAATTGGCTTGCCATACCTGCAGTATAGGTTATCCTAACCTTTTTGGTCACTTTAGGATTATCGGACGCAATTATTGTAACCTCAATTGTGCAATGCTGAGATGTGGTGAAATTAACTACGCCGTCCTGAGTTATAGTTGCTTTTGTGCGGTCTCGTTCATTTAATTGATACAAAAATGTGGTGTTTGTGGCATCATCTGGTTTGGAAACTGGAGTCAACATATAGACTTTATCAGCCGTAATTCCATCTTCTTCAACAATTTCTTCAATTGGACTTGCAACGTTTACTATTATTGGTTCTGCAAGCCATTCTTCACTATTCTTCTTTACTTTAACCCAAATTACGGTGTTTCCACCTTTTATGCCTTGAATATAACCATTGCTATCCACCGATGCAATATTTTCCGCATCAGATGAAAATTCCACATTTGTTCGTGGAAGATATTGAGGCACGGTGCTATACAAAATTCTTTGCACCTCCCCAACTTCAATATCTATTGTCGGAGAAACATCCTTTAATTCATAAGCATAACCATCTGTGAAA
The DNA here is from genome assembly GCA_947623775.1 of uncultured Clostridia bacterium. Lineage (GTDB taxonomy): Bacteria > Bacillota > Clostridia > Christensenellales > UBA1242 > Caccovivens. The sequence goes on along the minus strand of CANQHL010000026.1, from coordinate 1,280 downwards.
ATATATTTGATTTTTTGTTTTAAATTTTTGTCCTCCGTTGTTATTGTGACATTGACTTCACCTTGTTTTTTGAATTTTATTACGCCTATATCATTTACTTCCGCTACTTCAGGATTGTCAACTTCAAATGTAACATTTTTGTTTGTTGCATCTTCCGGTTCAACAATATATTCTATTTTTGCACTATTTAAAGATGTTATCACTTCATTTTGAGGAACCCTTAACGATGTTACAGGCTTAATAACAGACAAAAGTACAAAATCTGTCTTATGTCCATCAACTGTTGTTACTGTTATTTTTACATGCCCCACTTGCACCCCTGTCACAAGTCCATTTGTGTCAACCGTTGCAATTTCTTCATGGTCCGATGAATAGATTACTTCATGATTTAACGCCTCATATGGGAAAATATCTTTTTTTAATTGCAATGTTTCATTGAGATATACATAATTTTGAGGTGCAGACAATTCAACTCTGTGGACTACTTTGTCTGTAACATAAAACGAACATTGGCTTCGCATATTGCCATCTTTTGTGATAACCGTGATGTTTCCAGAACCAATTCCAACAAAGTCTACATGTCCTTTTGTGTCAACCGTCGCAGCATCCTCATTGCTGCTTATCCATTGCACTTCCTGATTTGTTGCCGTTTCAGGATATATTGTGTAACTTAAATCCAAACTATCTCCAACCATACGCTCAACAGATGTTTCACTTAACGCAACGCTTTCAACAGATATAAAAACGTCACCCACCGTTACACTTGCAGTGAGTTTTACGATTAATATAACCAAAACAGGTATTACAACCATCAAAAACATCATTATTTTTTTCATTCTTTACACCTCTATCGCATCGTATCGTTTTTCTAAATGATGGAAAAGTCTGAACATTTCAAGTATTATAAATGGCACACCAAAACCAAACATTACCATGTACATTGACGGAATGCCAACAAAAATCGAAAGCACTATGCCCGCCACACCAATGATAAATGAAATTATAAAACTTATGCCAATTGACGCTGATATATTTTTGTTGTTTTGCGTAACCTCGCCATTTTCCAAATATTGGAATTGCGGTCTTGCTATATCCATTGTGATTGAATGGCAAATGTTGCCGATAATTACAAATGAAAGTGAAATCGCAATCAGTGCCGCCGAAAGGAAGTTTATAAAGCCCGCAATTGCCAAAATCATGGTGGAAATAAAGGTTGTTGGAACAGAAATAAACAAGTAAATTGCCAATTTAACTAATATTTGTTGTTTAAAACTTACCGG
>CANQHL010000025.1 GCA_947623775.1 uncultured Clostridia bacterium | reverse complement strand
AACGATATGCCACGTTCACCACGCGGGATAAAGAAGTCAAAAATTGTTTCGTCACCTTTATACTCCACATTTATTTTTGCATTTTCTCCCGCATCAATTGTTGTGGTGCTTCCCACGACAAATTTTCCTCCACCCGGCGTGCCAATTGGTCCCGTGGGGCCTGTAGGTCCTGTTGGACCTGTAGGACCCGTGGGACCCTGCAAACCAAATAAAATTTTATCAAATTGATTTATGTTGTCAGATAAATTAAAACAAGTATATTTTATCATTTGTTTTCCTTCCATACACATAATATGAGAAAAAGAAAAAATATGTCTTAAAAATGCCACAACGAAACTTAATAGCCCACCATTTTAAACTAACCATAAATGAATTCCGTTGACATTGCTGTCAAATTAATGTATAATTTTTATTAGGAGGAAATAATGGACTTTTCAAACAAATTTCAAGAAATTTTAAACAGCAATGAAACCATTATAAAAATATACAAACCAAACAGACTTAAATATTGGATTTCAAAAGTGCTCGATTTGCTGCTCTGGGTGGTTGTTTTTGCCATGATTGTGCTTGCATTTTCATTTATGCAAATAAACGACACTGAAGAGCCGGTAAACGCCGCTTTCAATCCTATCGGTTTTGCTATTTCATTTGGCATTTCAATGGCAATCCTTTTGTTTCTTGCCGTTTATCTTATTTTCTATTATCGCAACCTTTATTACTGCGTAACAAATGAAAGAGTAATCACCCGAAGTGGCGTTTTTGGAACAGATTTTAAAACTCTTGATATGCAGATGATTGGGGCAATTAATGTGCGTGTTTCTCTTTTAGACAAGATTGTAAAAAAAGACACAGGAAGCATCAATTTCGGTTCAAACTCGGCTCCAATTATGGGCAAGGCTTCAACATTTATTTTCAAAGACATTGTCGCCCCTTACAATGAATGTAAGGAAATTAAAAATGCAGTTGACAATTTTAAAGCAAGAGCGAAAAATCAGTCAAACGAAAATGCAAATGAATAAAACAAAATTTCAATATGAGACAAATTAAAATAAAAAAGTTCGGCAAGATTTGACATCAAACAGTCGAACTTTTTTGTTATATTTTCACTTCCTTTTGTGTCTCGCAAGACCTATAAATAGATGTTGCCATTTACAAAATATTCTATTATATTTTCATAGTAATCGGCAAAGTTTTTTTCTTTATCCTTTAAATAAACTTGATAAAGATTTTCTAATTCTTCTAAACACAAAAATCCGTCACTTTTATAATCCTCTAAAAAATTTTTGTAATCTTCGGGAAAAGTATCTTTAACATACATGCACTCTATTGCCCGTATAACGTGTTCATTCACAACGGTTTCAATATCGTCCCCGTATGGATTTAATTCCAGACATAGTTTAAATTTCTCTTTGTCAATTAATGCAACTTTATTTCTGAATTTGCTTGTAAGCGGATTTATGATGGTATGGGCAAATTCATGTAATAATAGCGTTGTGACATAAGGTTTATTGAAAGTAAAATCAATTTCATCATCTCGGCTTGATTTATATGGTCTTACGCAGCAATAAGGTTTATTTGCAACTTCAATTCCGTAGTTTGCAGTTGAAACTCCAAACATAAGCAAAACATTCAATTTTTTTGCTTTCAGTTTCAAAAAGTTGACTAAATAATCGACCGGAGAAAAGGGCTGCAATTCCTTTTGAAATTTTGCTATCTGTTGCAAATAATTTTTTTTGTTGCTTTCAAAAAACTCACTAAAATTTGATGCTTTGATAAAATCTTGTAAATCACACAAAAACTTATCAACATCTTCTTTTTCTATCATGCAATTTTGACAAAACTCAAGAGATATGGGCAAGTTGTAAAACATCAATAAAGACATCTCAACAGGGGCATTATATCGAAAATATTGGCTTTGCAAAAGTTTTTTAATTCCCGCTACCGCTTCATGATTTTTATATGCACTGAAATGCTCTAATACATTTTGAACATACTTTTTATTGCTTCTTGTTTTATTTAAGTTAAAATCCGCAAGAATAAACATAACGCCCATGCATTCCACTAAAGGATTTACGCAAATGTTATATTTCTCGTCTTTTATTATAATCTCTTTCAAAACCATACAACCCCACTTCTATATCTCAAATTTTTTGATTTCGGCATTTTTAAATCTTCTCAAAAAATTTCCATTTGCAAAATCCACTTTCTCCTCAGTGACAATATCCTCAATAAATGTTGCCGAACAATTGTGAGTTATAACAAGCACATTTTTAAAATCCGAGTTTTTCAATCTTTTCAAAAAGTTATTAACCCTGTTATAACAATCTTCATATGATTCCATTTTTGCAAGAGGAGACCTTTCGGCTTTTAAAATTTTTTCTTCTTCGCTTAATGAATTTTTGTTTCTTCCCGTAAATATGCCCTGCTCAATTTCAATCAAATCATCATCTTTTATTATCTTCACATTGTGAAAACGATTGATGATATTTGCCGTTTGCATTGTTCTCATAAGTGGCGAAACAAAAATAACATCAAGTGCCACATCTTTTATATTTTTTGCAACTTCTTGCGTTTCTTGTATGCCATGCTTGCTGAGTCGGTTGTTGGTTCTACCCTGAGTAATTCCCTTTTCATTCCAAACAGTTTTGCCATGCCGCATTACATATAAATTCATAATTCCTCCTAATTTATCCCTTGTTTGTAGTGTCGGGTTTTGATGCAATATCAATATTTAGACTTGCCATTTTTGCTGTACCGGTTTTTGCACAGGTTTTCTACATGTTATTTTTGCTTATAATTAAATTGCAAAAATATATACAAAAATAATTTTTATTTTTTAAAAAAATCTTAAAATCAAAAATGTTTTTCTCCCGCATAAACAGCCTTTGAAAAATGATTTATAAAAATATTTATTTTGATAAAGTTTTTTAATTATTTTAATTAAATTTCCGCTTCAAAATCATCTTCCATCTCTTTCTGAACTTGTATACATTTTCCCTCTTGATTTATAAGTGGACAATTGAAAGTTTTGGCACAAAATTGTGCAAGTTTTAAATTTTCTTCTGCACAAGCCGCATCAGAAGAATTTTGATATTCTTCATTGATAAACACGCCAACAATGTATTGAGGAGGTATGCCGCCGACAATTGCCCTCCAATTGAAATCGGTGTAAGATGTTTTATATTCGCCATTCACAATTGTGTCGGCTTTTGGTGAAAGGCTTTTTACAAATTTAAGCACTTTGGTGTCCTTTTCATCTTCTGGCTGTTTCCCTGCGACAAACGACAAAAATTCAAGTGATGTCTCACAGATTGACGGATCGATTATAAGTGAAAGTCTCCCCGTTTGCGACATTTTGCAATCCCAAAAATCATACATAGGATTGCCAACATATCTTTTGCGAAGTTTGCTTCCCTCCTGCAAATTATCACAATATGATACACCGACACAAAATCTCATTTCACCTGCGGATTCCAATTGTCCAAACCTTTCTGTTGGCAAAATTCCATTTTCAGCCCGGCTTACTATGCTTTCTTCTGAAGAATTCAAAGGTATTTCATGAAAATAATATCCGGAAGAAATGTCAACTTTGCCGTCTTTGTCTGTTTGCAAACCTTTTACTTCCTTTTTGCTTGCATTGTTAAACATTTCGTCAATTTGCTTCACAATCTCTTCCGCATCGGGATTGTCAATTTTTAACAATTTCAAATTTTCCGCTAATGATGGTTTTACTTCCCCATCGTAAACTCCATTTTGTCCTTTAAAAACCATATTGCCCTCCTGTTTTTAAATTTTAAATTCCTAAAAGTCTATCTTTGCATAAAAGCAACTTTTACTTTTATAGTCCTTTTTGAACTATTCATACTTCTTTTTGTTTACATAAGATAAACATCATTTTTGATTGATTACTTCCCTATATATGGATTGGTATAAGGCGACATCAAACACCTAAATTTTTCCTCATTTTCCCAAATTGAGCGAAGTGCTTTAAAGTTTTCATCGGGATTTAACATGAGTTTTGCTAGGTTGTCAATATCCTGCAAATCTTCCTCTTTGAGTGAAAAATTATCGCCATAAATAAACATTTGAACATTTCTATATCCAAGTTCATAATTCATTAACGCATGAAAATCAAGTAACAGTGCATGTGCGATTGATTGCAAGTGATCTTTGCATTCACGATATGTTGCATATTTGCTTATATCTTCCTTGTTCTCCCTTGCCCGCAACCATAGATGTGCCGCGTATACAAAATCATTTCCGACATCATAAAGATTGACATTTTTACTGCAATGTGCCACGCTATTGATTTCAGGATCAATGGCAATCCAACGATTTTCTTTCTCCGACCAATATTCACATATCCAATGATCGCATACAATATCTCTATCAATATATGGGGCAAATCCAGAGCGGCATCTTGCGGGAATATTCTTTGCTTTCAATATGGCAGCAAACAAGATTGCAATGTATCTACAAGTTGTAACAATCTTTTCATTTGCGGGCTTATCAAATATAAATCCTTGCGGATTAAGTCGAAAAATTTCTGAAGACATAGACACTGCAGTATGTAGATATTCATGCAAACAATTCATCCATGCAAAATTTTTGCCAATATCTTGTTTTGTAAAGCGTTCGTATATTTCATGCTTGTGCATATGTTGTGCGCACACCAAATCTCTAAGTTTGTTTATATCATTCGGCAATGATTTAAAATATTCTAAATAAGGCCCCGCATCTGTAAACATGGATGTTTGTAAATAAAAATTTTTAACCTCATCATTCATAATTTACACCCCCTTTAAAAGAAAAAGCCGACGGACTAGGCTGTGGCTATACTTTTAAAAATCAATTTTTAATCTGCATATTTTTACAGCCAATTTTTGATTAAAATCAAATGCCTTGCAATGCGTAAATTAAAATCAAAATTTAATCATATTGAATAATTTCTTTTATATTCCCTTTTTCGTCTTTAAAACAATACGTAACCATTGATCCCTGTTTGCTTTGAGATATAAAAAGTAAAGGTTTGTTAGATACAGGCCACTCCGGCTCTTGAACCCACCTAGGTTTTTTGCTTGTTTCACTCACAAATGATTCCTTTATCATTTGTTTTAGCATTTTCTTTCTCTGTGATTCGCTGGCATTTGCGGGCAGGCTTTCTATCAATTTGTCAATATAAGCATCGGCTTCATCACCACCAATATATTCTGGCAAAATATCTAATAAAAATATAAATCTTTTGTGATAAAAATCATTGTATTCTACATCAAAACCATTTAGTGACATTAATTTATAAAAAAAATTATATAGCCCACTCTTGCCAGATGGATTTGTGCCATTTGAAAAACTAATTTTTATAATTTTTTGCAAATCAAATTTGTGAGTACGCAACGTCAATACATAGGGGAAATTTTTCCACTTTTCATCGGATAAGGCTTCCTCGGTCGGGATTAAACTCTGCAATTCTTGAAACAATTCTTTATCCTGTTCGATTTTATCTAAAAACTCTCTTACGCCAATTTTTAAATTTAAAAAATCTAAAATACAACGATTCACATTTTCTCCTGCAAATTTTTATATGGAGCAGGCGACGGGAATCGGACCCGCAAATCACGCTTGGGAAGCGTACATTTTACCACTAAATTACGCCTGCATCTTGCTTTTTTAGTATAACATAAAATAATTTAAATTGCAACATTTTATAACCTTTTTTCATATTCTATATTATGATTAATTTCTTAAACAAAAAATCGTGCTTTATCGGAGAAAATGTTGTACTCGGGGAAAATGTCACCATTTATGAAAACAATCACATCGAAAATTGTCAAATTGAGGATAACACAATTCTGTTGCCAAACAACTTTTTGGTCAACTCAAAAATAGGATGCAACTGCAAAATACATAACAGCGTTATTGAAAATAGTGTCGTCTGCAATAATGTTACAATTGGCCCTTATGCTCACCTGCGTCCTAATTGCGAAATACAGTCCAACGTTAAAATCGGCAACTTTGTTGAAATTAAAAACAGCAAAATCGGAGAAAACACAAAAATCAGCCATCTTGCTTATGTTGGTGATTGCGAAGTCGGAAAAGATTGCAATATAGGCTGCGGTGTTATTTTTGCAAATTACGATGGAAAAAACAAACATAAAATTAATGTGGGAAATCATGTGTTTATAGGCTCCAACAGCAACCTTATCGCTCCCCTTACAATTGAAGATGATTGTTATATCTGTGCTGGTACAACTGTCACAAACAACACCGAAAAAGAAGATTTTGTTATCGGACGCGTTAGGCAACAAGTCAAAAGCAAACGTGCCAAGCAATATTGGAATAAGGAGTAAAAATGGGAATTTATTTCGGCACAGACGGATTTCGAGGAATTTATGGAGAAGTTATTTCTCCCTCTATCGCATACAAAGTCGGAAACAGCCTTGGCGGGCTTTGTAACAAAGGTAAAATAATTATCGGGAGAGACACAAGGCGAAGCGGAAGTCTGCTTGCACTTTCCTTTGCTTGTGGAATTATGAGTCACGGCGTTGATGTCGTTGATGTTGGGATTGTCCCCACTCCGGTTATTGCCTATCTAACAAAAAAACTCGCTTTTGATTTCGGCGTAGTTATAAGTGCAAGCCACAATCCAAAAAATTACAATGGCATAAAAATTTTTGATTGCAACGGATTTAAACTAAGCGAGGACACCGAAGCGGAAATTGAAAGAAAAATTTTATATTCAAGTGAAATCGGTTATGATAAAGTGGGCAGATTTTCCGCGCGTCCACAACTTTTAAAACATTATAAAAATGAAATTTTAAAAAATTGCTCATCTCTCGCCGGAATGAAGATTGTTTTAGACCTCGCAAATGGTGCATCTTATTCCATTGCAAAGGAACTTTTTGTGAAACTTGGAGCAAAAGTCCATGTGTTAAATAATGGCAAAAACGGCAAAAAAATAAATGTCAAATGTGGTGCACTTTATCCCGAAGTTTTATCTTCCGCTGTTAAAACTTTTGGTGCAGATATGGGATTTTCTTTTGATGGAGATGCGGACCGAATTATTGCATGTGATGAAAAGGGAAACATCCTCGATGGTGACGACATATTGTTTATATTAGCAAATTCAACCCACCCCGCAAGCGTTGTTGGAACAAGTATGACAAACAAAGGTCTTGAAATGGCATTGCTTTCATCAGGCATAAATCTTCTGCGAGCAGATGTTGGGGATAAGTATGTTGTTGAAATGATGAAAAGCAAAAACTCTTTTCTGGGCGGCGAACCATCTGGGCATATAATAAACTTCAAATTTTCAACAACAGGTGACGGCGTTCTAACCGCTTTAACAATTGCATGTATTGCAAAAAAGGAAAACAAACCCCTTTCAAAATTGTTGACATTCAAGCACTATCCTCAAATTATGATAAATGTCGATGTAGTGGACAAATATCGAATTTTAAACTCCGATGTGCTGGCATCCAAAATCCTTGAATGTCAAAAATTATTCGGACAAAATGGTAGAGTGCTTGTAAGAGCAAGCGGCACGGAAAATAAAATAAGAGTTATGTGTGAACACAAAAACAAAAAAATTGCAACAAAATGGGCTTCCTTGCTTGCCGAACAAATAAAGGAAATTGAAAATAAAAATTTTATATAATCTCTTAAAAAAGCAAAGTAAAATTACTTTGCTTTAATTATTCTCGTTTTCGTGATCTATGCCATAATAATCATCGTTTAATTGCTGTGTGATTAAATTATCATATTCCTTGATAAGATTCATATTGCTAACAACATTATTTGCAAGCAAGACTTCAACATCAGACATCATCTTGCTCTCTTTGGCGTCCAAGCAAACTTTCTGAGAATTTGCAATAAAATCAAGCAAATCCAAAGATTTTATAAGGTTTGTAAATATTCTATTTGGTGCAGACTTGTATAAATCATATTCACGTGTTTTGTCAAACCATTTCAAGACTACACTGTTGTTTACTCTATTATTTTCAAAATATTTTCTTATCATAGGTTCGGGATCTTTAAACACCGCAATATTTTTTGCTTTCATGTTCAAAAATGGCATTCCGTAATCATTCTTTTCACGAACATTTCTTTGAATTTCCGATTTGTTGAGTCTATCTAATTTCTTTAAATATTGTTTAAGATGATAGCAATCAATTGCGTTACATCTTCCCGTTCTATATTTCCCGTCCGCTCTCGATCTCCTCAAACACAACAAACTATCTTCCTCGTTTTGGAAGTGAAAGTGCGGAGATGCCGCCGTATCGCCAAAAATCGTTTTTCTTTTGTCGTCTCCAATAAAAACGTTATGATGCGGATACATATCGTTATCATATCTTGCAATCGGCATTGCAGCGTTTGGATCTCCATCCATCAAAACATACATTGATATAGATAAAGATCTATCATATAAAAACTTATCTGCAATAAGTGCGTCTTGAGCATTGGCGTGCTTTTTTTCTTCTTCATTTACGACCCTTAATAAAGATGGCTTATATTTCAAATTTACAACTTTTGCAAACATCATGCCTTTATTCTGGGATTTAAAATCATGATCTACATAAAATCTTATATCCGTTTTTGCTTGTGAGTGCGATTCCTGATACCTTGCTTTGCGATCAGCAAATTCAACGTCGTTTGCAAATTCATAAAGTGGCTTATCATACTTATATCTCTTCAACCTAATTGGATACTTAAATGAAGTTTTCATTCTTTCGTAAGAGTCGGCGGGAACATAGTATGGAACATATTTCCATTTACGCTTTATAAATTCCTGAGCGTTAAACCTATCTATAAGTTTATATAGAGAACCACTATGCTCTATATTCCCCACTCTTCCGCCGTTTGCTTTCATATATGAAAAAAGTTTCTGCTTAAGGATTGCCTTTATCTCTTCCACATCTCGTTCCTGCAATTTATGAGATAAATTTATAAAGGCTTGATCTCGTTTTCCATAGAGATAATCCGCAACACTTTCTTCAATAATTTTTTCTTCATTTGGACCTATCTTTTGATTCATCACCACTCCACACTTTTATTTTAACATAAAATAAAAATTTTTCAAGTGTTTTTTATAAAATTTATTTAAATGAAAAAATTTGAGTAAGCACTTGACAAAAAAAATAATTGATACTACAATAAAAAATGGGAAAATTATGATTTTTTCATAAAAAATTCCTTTTTTTACACTAAATTTATGAAAAATTACAACTTGTACAGTTATATTCGTATTAAAAGTTGCTAAAAACGAAAAATAATTTTATGAGAATTACAATAGTTTGTGATATTTTAGGTAAGAAAAATAACGGCACTTCGATTGCCGCATATAATCTAATAAATTTTTTAAGAGCCAAGGGGCATGAAATCACCGTTCTCTGCTGCGATTGCGATAAAAACGATGATCAAAACTTTGTCGTTCTTGACAAAATAAATCTCGGTCCTTTCAATAAGGTACTTGATAAAAATGGCGTTTCCATTCCAAAAACAGATACAAAAGTTATTCTTGATGCCCTTGTTGATTGTGACCTTGTCCATATTATGCTCCCCTTCCCAATGGGTAGAAAGGCATGTGAAATTGCTAAAAAACTGGGAAAACCAATAACCGCCGGTTTTCATTGTCAAGCAGAACTTGTCACAAGCCATTTCGGACTTATGAACGCAACTGTGGTCAACAAAGCCGTTTATAAAAGTTTTTACAGAACATTATACAAAGATTGCAATGCCATTCATTATCCTACAAGATTTATTAGAGACACATTTGAAACCATTGCCGGTAAAACAAATGGCTACATAATTTCAAATGGTGTAAATGATGAAATATGTGTAAAAGAAACAGAAAAACCAAGCGAACTTAAGGATAAGTTTGTAATTTTAACCACAGGTAGGTTTTGCAAGGAGAAATCTCAGAATATATTATTGAAAGCAATAGCACACTCAAAATACAATGATAAAATTCAATTGATTATGGCAGGACAAGGTCCCCTCTTAAATAGGATTAAAAGATACGCAAAACATCATCTTGCAAATCAACCAATAATACGTTATTTTTCACGCGGGGAGATGATTGATGTTTTAAACTTCTCAGATTTATATTGTCACCCCGCCGAAGTCGAACTTGAGGGCATCGCATGTCTTGAAGCATGCGTTTGCGGACTTGTTCCAATAGTTTCTGACTCTCCCCGCGCCGCTACAAAAAATTTTGCATTAACCGACAAAAATATTTTCAAAAATAAGGATTTCATTGACCTCAAAGACAAAATCGAATATTTCATAGAACATCCGTCTGAAAAACAATCCATAAGAGAAGAATATCTTAAATATGGAAAAACATTTGATCTGACAAGTTGTATGGAAAAAATGGAAAAGATGTTTCAAGAGGTCATAAACTCATCAAGGTGATTTATGGGAATATTCTCACATCTAAAAGAATATTTTAAAAAACCTTATGTTCATAAGGCTGCTTTTTCAAATAAAATCACAATGATTGTCAATTTTGTCTGGGCAATTTTAAAATTGGCAAGTGCCTACGTGCTTTCATCGGTATTCTTTACGCTAAGTGGCTTATACACAATTTTTATTGGCCTTGCAAAAATGGCATATTTTGATGGGCGACGCAACTCCACTTCATTTACAGACGAAAAGACCTATTACAAAAGAATTGCATTTGCTATTATGATTGCCGGGCTGAGTTATCTACTATACTTCCTTGAGCTTTTTAACAGCAAGAACTTGACATCCTCTTATGATGTAATAATCTGCATTACAATTGCGAAGTTGTCTTTTCCGTTCTCGGGTTAATCAAATCCAAAAAGACCAATGATTTTCTTTTGACCGGATTGAAATTCATAAATTTATGCAGTGCATTATCAAGTGTTGTGTTCACCCAAATTGCCATTTTATCGTTGCAAGTAGACAACGATGTGTCACTGCTTTACAACACCATCTTAGGCACTTTGGTTGGATTTGCCACGGTTGGCATTTCAATTTATATGTTTATAAGTTCAAAATTTTACATTCAAAAAATGTATCCAGTTTTGAAAAATTATAAAAAATTTACGTTAAAAACACCAAAAATCGCAAAAAAATCAATAAATTTACAAATAAAGAGGATAAAAATATGAAAATTGACGTTGTAGGAAGTTTATGCACATGGAACCTTGATTTATCTACAAGCTTTATAATCAATGATGAAATGATCTTTGATACACCACAAGGTTCTTTCAAAACACTTATGAATAAATATGATTTGACAAAGATTAAGTATATCATTATTTCACATTTTCACAGTGACCACTTCATGGATATTCATCTTGTAATTGACTACATAACACACCACTCTCAAATTGAAAAAATAAAAATAATTGCACCAAAGGGCTGCAGAGAAAGACTTGTGAGCTTGTTTAGGATTATTGAAATAAGCTATCTGGAAGAAAAATTGAAAGATAAATTTGAAATTATCGAAATTGAAAATAATAAAATTTTAAAATTCGATGGCTACAAAATCAAATGTTTTAAAATGCTCCACTTAAATCTTGATAGTTATGGATTTATCATTGAAAAAGATAACAGCGTAGTTGGTTTTAGTGGTGACACCGCAATGTGTAACAATGTAAGAAAAATCATTTCAAAAAGCCAAGCAATTTTTATTGATAGTGCCAACTTGGAAGTAAACAATAAACACTTGTCTATTGGAGAAGTTGAAGCACTTGCCAAAGAATTTAAAAATTGTAAGTTTTATGCCGTTCACCTTTCCCCGTATTCTGTTGAAGCGATAAAAAATACATCTTTATATCATCCAATACAAGGCGAAGTTGTGATAATTTAAAAAAATGCTTTCAGAATGAAGCATTTTTTTTGATTTTTTCATTATTTTTGCCAAATTATTGTAAATTTAAGCATGTTTCATATGAAATCAACCCATAAGGAATGTTTGCAAGTTTGTATAGCAGTTCTCCAAGGCTTGGCGTGTTTTTCACTTTTGGTGAATCTTTTATTTGCAACAAGAATTTGCAATATGCCTTATTATTTTCTATTCTTTCAATTTCAACTTTAACAACCAAAAATTCAATTTTCTCCTCTATGCCTTTGTTGTTTAAAAATTGAGAGGATTTTGTGTTGTCACTATATTCAATCTCGCTTACGCTTATTGTTGTGTCAATAAGTGAACTGATTTCATCTGTTGTAAATGTACTATTTTGACTTTCAAATTCACCTGTCACTCCTATTATTGTCGGATGCAAGGAATTATACTCATTTACAATATTTTTGCCATTTTCATCAAAATATTCGCCATTTTCACCGGAAATTACACAATTTTTCGTGATATTTTTAAAATTAAAGGCAATTTGCGTTATTTCCTCACCGCCAAATACGAGTTCATCCAAATTAATTGGCTGATAAAATGACATGTTTGGTCTTATCGTGTTTTGCTCATAATCTTTTAATTTTGTGCGATATGGTTGAATGTCTATCGTTTTGCCAAAATCACCATCATAGAGAAGATGCGTTGAAGATTCTTCATCTAGTAAATCAAACAGGAAATTTGTAACAATTGCCGTTGCATCATCACCACTATTTAGTTGAATTGAGGCATTGAGCAACGCAAATAAAAATTCATACACATGATTTTTCTTCTCGTTTTGATTTATCGGCTCTTCATCTTGTCTATAATTAGATATTTCTCTAATATCAAACGAATGATTTAAATAATATTTCAAAGTAAAGAATGAATTTGGACGATAAAGGCCCGCATATACAAGAGCAATTGGTCCATATCTTTTTGTGTCAATCAACACATTTATATAATCTTGTGAGCCATGATGTCTGTTTTCTTGTGCTTCTTGCTCTTCTTGTGTTTCACCATCTATCAAAGAGATTTTAAAATTTAAAAAGCCTAAATTTTCCCAATCGTTAAACAAGAAAGATGGATTAATGTCGGCATACCATTCAATTTTATATTTATCTACAATGCTTGTTTGACTTGCAAAATACATTTCTCCATCTACTTTGACATTTATAAGTCTTTGTGTCGGGGTCGGATAATCACTAAAATCATTCTCGATGTTTTTATCATTCTCCAATCCGTATGTGATGTTTGTTATGTCTATTATGATTGAAGATTTCGGAACAACCTTTTCTTTATCACCGAACGTCAAGTAATATGCACGCGGAACATCAATTTGAATGTTTATGTTGTTTATATATTCTTTTCCCTCTTGTAAATCATATTCTATTGTAATTTTAAGTATAATATCAGGAATAACGGTTTGTTTATAGTGTTTTGTCAAAATTTCCACTATTTTATTGAATAATTGGTTTGTTTCACTTCTATAATTATCCCTTAGCAATGTGAACAACCTATTTAAATTCATTTCAATAATTGAATTTGATTGGTTATGTTCCAACTTTGTCACAATGCCAAATGTATTGTTTATCCCTAAGTTAAAATTTAAAAAAGCATTAATCTTTTGATTGAAAACTTTTTCTGCAGTCCACACTTCATCATAGCTTTTTAATTCTTTCCATTTGCTTGATAGCAGGCTCAAATCTTTATACGAATGCTTTTCACCTTCATTTTCTGTGAATAAAACTGCATCTGTTCCATTATCAGAATATACAAGACTAAATTTAGGACTTCCAAATGAAAACTCAGCACAATTTCCAAAATTTATATATCCTTTCAAATTTCCGCTATCCAGCGTGCCAATTCCATTTTCCTCAAATTTGAAAGTATAATCTGCATTTATATTGTAATATTCACCTTGTCCGCTTGCTCCAAGCGTATATTCATTATACAAGGCTTCAAGCATTCTATTCACAGATGCTTTGCCACTTGACCTAAATCTTGCAACTATATTTTTCGGAATGGATTTTGTAACTTTTAATTTCACATCACTAGACAATTTTTCATTATCTTCGCTATACCACCCGACAAAATCATACCACTTATCAGGCGTTGCAATGTAATATTTGTCACCTTGTTCCTCAATTTCCTGCACACTACCATGTCCACTTATATCAACTGAGATTTTGTTTTTATTGCAAGCAAATAGTATTCCGGAAATGGCAAGTAACAATGCTATAAAAACAATGAAAATTAAATTTTTTCTTACTTTAATCATTTTTACCTCTTGTAATATTATAGCATCTTTTTACATTAATGTCTACAATATAACAAAAAAGGATAGATTTCTATCCTTTTTTTGATAAATTTATTGTTCTTTTGAAAAATTTATAATTTTTTTTGATAAATTTGTTGTTTTTTGATAAAAAACATGTATTTTACTTCAAATTTTTCCACTTTTTCAACATTTCATTTAAATAATTGAAGCAATTTTCAAATGTCTCTTTGTTTCGCAAATCACATCCCGACTTCTTCAAAATGTTGCACGGAGAATCACTGTCACCCGCCGATAAAAACTTGAAGTAATCTTCTCTTGCACTTTCTTGCCCTGATAAAATCCTTTGTGCGAAATTTATTGCACTGATCATTCCTGTGGCATACTTATACACATAAAATGCAGTGAAGAAATGCGGTATTCTTGCCCATTCGTATTTTATCTCATCAATAAGTTTGACTTGCCCGAAATACTTTTGATTTAATGAATAATAGAAATTGCAAATTTTATCTTTGGTAAGTCCCTCGCCATTTTGTTGCATCTTATGCACACCCTCTTCAAACTCTGCAAACATGGTTTGTCTGTATATTGTACTTTTGACTTCATCAAATAATTTGTTATACAAAGCCGCTTTTTCGTTTTTATCCTTAGAATTTTTCAAGAGATAATTCAATAACAACATTTCATTTGTGGTGCTTGCAATTTCAGCCAAGAAAATTGTATATCCTGCTTTTTGCATAGGTTGATTTTTATTTGAAAAATATGTGTGCATGGCGTGACCAAGTTCATGAGCGAGCGTAAAAATACTTTCCAAATCACCCTCAAAATTTGTAAGAACGTATGGATGATGTCCATATATACCACTTTCATATGCTCCCGATCGCTTGCCTTTGTTGTGATAAACATCAATCCATCTTTCATCTTTCGCTCTTTGCAAAAGTGCAACATATTCTTCTCCGAGTGGCGAAAGTGCCTTTTTTATTATTTCAATCGCCTCATCGTAAGTGTATTTTTTGTTATTTTCAACCTGCATTGAAGCAAGTGCATCATAGATGTAAAAATCTTTCAATCCCATTTCTTTTTGCTTAAATTTGAAATATTCAAATAGCAATGGAAGATTTTCATTTACCATTTTTATCAAAGTCTCATAAACCTCACTTTCAACCTCTTCGTTGAAAAGTGCAGCAGATAATGCACTATCGTATTTTCTAACCTTTGCAAAATAACAATTTGCCTTCACTTCATTGATATAATTGCTTGCCAAAGTGTTTATCATCTCTCCAAACTTGCCATTTAAACGTTCAAAAGTCGCTTTTCTTAAAACTCTATCACTATTACACATGAATTTTCCGTAATTGGATTGATTTAAAGCATATCTTTTGCCTTTTTCATCTTTAATGCTTCCAAATTTTAAGTCAAGGTCAGCAATATTTCTCATATTATCTGAAAAACCACCTAAAAAATCCATCCCTGCCAACAGTTTTTCCTCACTTTTAGCAAGTTTATGCTTTTTTGACCGTTTGATGTCTTGAAACATTCTATCATAATCTTTAAAATCCTTGTCCTTGATGAGTTCATCCAGCATTTTATCATCTAAATCATGCAGTTCCGAAGATGCAAAAGATGTTTCAACATTATATTCATTCAAAACAGTTGAAAGTTTTTCATTCATCTCATTATACTTCTCATTTGACAAACATTCATCTCTTCTGAGACAACTATATTCTATTGCGGGCTCAATCAACCTTGTCACTTCATCATCGAGTTTTAAAAATTCCAAAATTTTTGATTTTGTACTTAATTTGCCTTCAAAAGCCTTAATTTTTGGTAAAAAAGCCTGAAATTCCTTTAATTTTTGATAAAAATCATCATCACTATCGCAAAGTGGAGATAAATCCCATTTAAATTTATCGTTTATATCCTTTCTTTCTTTTTCCATAATTTCTCCTTAAACTCCAGAATTAATATACTTTTTCATATAAAAATTTGACCATGGTTTTACGTCCTCCGGCGGACAAACAAATTTCATTTTTTCTTTTGTGGTCGGATGAACAAGCTCCAATTTACCAGCCCATAATGCCAAATTTTTTGTTGACGCTCCATCTTTTCCATATTTATTATCACCATATATAGGACAATTAATCCCGGCAAGTTGCACCCGTATTTGATGGCCTCTTCCTGTTGTTGGAATTACTTGTAATAATGATAATTCATCTTTTGTTTCAAGCACTTTATAATCAAGTTCCGCTTTTTTTGCCCCGTCGTCACTCATTGACACAATTTTAACCTTGTTTTCTTTTAAATCTTTTTTTAAATAATTGGTTAAATGTCCCATTTTCAATGCCGGCTGTGAAGTTGTTATTGCATAATAAGTTTTTCTTATCGTGTGATTTGCAAATTGCTCAGAAAGGCGTGCCGCCGATTTTGAATTTCTGGCAAAGACCATAATTCCTCCGGTCGGACGGTCAAGCCTGTGCACAAGACCTATAAATGCCTCACCCTCTTTATTATATTTCTCTTTCACATATGATTTTACCATTGTAAGCAAATCCATATCACCTGATTCATCTTCCTGTGATGGCACATTGTGGGGCTTTATCACAACAATTATTTGATTATCTTCATATAAAACATCTAATTTTTCCATATTTTTATTCCTCTTGCACCTGACGGCAATACTATTTTTTCCTCTGTTGGCAACCCAATCTCGTCTGCATCTATGTTTCCATCACCAAACACCAAACTCAAAATGTTTGACAATACACTTGCTTGCAAACCTGTCGTATAACTTGAAATTAACACAAAAAGCGGGTTTTTTGATAAAATTTTCTTGGTTAATGCCACAAAATCATATAAATTATCTTCAAGTTTCCACATTTCGCCATTTGTCCCTCTTCCATAGCTTGGCGGATCCATTATTATGGCATCATAAAAATTTCCTCTTCTTATCTCTCTGTTTATAAACTTTTCACAATCGTCAACAATGTATCTTATATTGGTTATGCCATTTAGTGCAGCATTTTCCTTTGCACGTTCAACCATACCCTTACTTGCGTCAACATGAGTTACCTTTGCACCCGCCTTGGCACAAACTACGCTGGCACAACCGGTGTACGCAAACAAATTTAAAACTTTGATTTCTCTTCCAGCACCCTCAATTAACCCTGTCATATCTTC
>CANQHL010000024.1 GCA_947623775.1 uncultured Clostridia bacterium | reverse complement strand
AGGGTTGCGTTGCACAGGTAGGTTGTATGTGGCAAATGGGCAAAACTTAATCTATGAAGATTTTTTGTCAAAACAAAATCCCGAATTTGAATATAATGGTGAAAAATATGTGAGGGTTGTTGTTCTCAACGAAGAGGCAGATTTCAAATATTATTCTGATGGGACATATGTTCCGACAAAAGGCAGTGTTGTTTGGCATAAAGTAGAACCCGTAGCCCTTGAAATTAAAAATTGGGACAGATTGCCAAGAACAATAAATCCGCAAGGTAGAAAAATTTTTACCGATGATACAATTCAAACGCAAACAGAACAATGTGTTTTTTCTGGTGCGTTCACCTATAGTGACAGGGATGTCGAAAATGATTCGTTATGGCAAAACTCATTTTGTCGTGCATTTTTCAATAGTGCAGATTATGCAGACCTTGATGGCAATCCCGAACTTAGGTCGAAAGATTTGGAATGGCATTTTTCTAAAAGTGGATTTTTGTATCAAGCATTTGACATGTCAAGAGAGCCTACGCTTGAATACGCCGTTCCCGAAGATGAATGTGAAATATCAGATTATGCGTTTGCCGGATGTGTCGGGCTTAATAAAATTATTTTGCATGAGGATGTGGACGAGATAGGAAGTTATGCGTTTGACGGGTGCAAAAACACACAAATTGTGTTTAAAAATCCTGATGAAATAGATCTTGGTGATGCAGCTTTATGTGGCACAGATTTTAAATATATCTATCTTTCAAAAGACCAACTTGTTTTTTCGCCATATAAAGATGAACAACTTGAAAAAACGCATATGAGAAAAGATTATGTTTTTGACATTGTATCAAACATTTTTCAGAAAAATTACAGAGAAAACATTGTCCAGTCACACGCTTGGAAAGAGCAAGGGAAAATCAAATTTATTCCGCCTGAATACACACTGAAAATTTTTCCGTCGGAAGAGTTTAAAAATTACTTTGCAAATAAAAACAACAAACGCTGGGCTACTCTTGTAAAAACTCTTGGATTTGACACGTTAAGTGGGTTTGAAAAAAATAATTCACTCACTGACCTTATGAAAATTTATTATGCAATAGGCGGATTTTCTCCAGATCAGGGCGAAAGCGAGAGGGCGTTTGATTATATTTTAAAATATGTTGCCGTTGCACCGGAGGAGCCAAACAAAATTGGCGAAGAAATTCATAGAAGGTTTTCAAGATTGGAAATAAATGGACCTTTCAATCGTGACTTTGCCAAACTTTTCATGAAATATTATAAAGACAATCCTGATTTTATGAACATCAGTTTGCCTGATGCCACAGATGGCACGATGATGGAAAGTCAAGATTATCTTTGCGCGGCACACAACGCATTTGATAGAATACAAAAACTTTATCCAAACAGAGTTGTAAACGGCAATGAGGAAAGAGCATTGTTGACGCCATATTTTGTTGCGGAGCATTGCGTTGAAGTGGAATATGATGGCGTGAAAGAGGGAAATGAACTTTTGGCTGAAATGGTTGGCAAGTATGGATATAGTCAATCGGCGTTTGATAAAATTCAAGATATATATGAACATGCAAAAACAATTAAAGACAAGTATGTTATAAGGGCAAACAAAGCTAGTGGGAAAAATGGCATACATTTCAGAATTCTTGGGAAAGATGATCCGCTGGGGTTTGTGCTTGGTGATATAACAAATTGTTGCCAACACATTAACGGAGCGGCAGAGGCGTGCGTTGACGATGGCTACAAAAATCCGGAAGCAGGCTTTCTTGTTTTTGAGGAATCACTGTTTGACGAAAACGGTAAGCCAACCGGGGAAAAGAGAATTCTCGGACAGGCGTATGTGTGGTATGATCCAAAGACAAAAACAGTTTGTTATGATAACATAGAAATTCCTACAAAAATTCTGGGAGAGTTGCGAAAAGGGGATAGACAAGATGCGAGATTATCATCACAACATCTTTTAGATGCTGTTGTTGAATCGGCTGATGCGATAATGAGTGAAATGAACAGATATGGCATAGAAGTTAAGAGGGTCACCACGGGACGCGGATACAATGATTTAAAAACAGAACTTGAAGAAAGGTTTGGCAAACCTGATTCATCACCACGGGCAAAACATCGTGGATATAGTGGCTATTCCGATGCGGATTCGCAGTATTTGATAAGGACATATGATGAAACCACGCGTTTGTATTCTTCATTAATTCGCAAGAATGTTGACAAGATGAAAAAGGATTTAACCAGTTTGGCAGAAGAAATGCAAGACAAAGAATATGAGGTGTAATATGAATGATGAGCAGATAAAAAATTGTAAACAACAACTTGAAAAGTTTGAAAAACATCTTGAAAAAATAATGAAACGACTTGAAGTTTTGGAAGATGAAAAAAAAGAATTAATAAATGCGTATAACACCGCAACTGAGCCGCAGAAAAATCAATTGCAAGAAAAGATGAAAAAAAGTGAATTGCAATTTAAAAACCTTAGTGAAGAAGTTTTAAAACTTGATGAAGAAGTTGAAAAATTAAAAAATTCTATAATGAAAAATCAATAAAAGAGTAATCAAAAAACACATGAATTAATTTCATGTGTTTTTTGATTAACAATCATACGATTTATCAATTGCTTTCAATTCGTTAAATGTGTCAATTTCAACAATGTCCTCTTGCTTGCATGGTCGGACACTGATTTTATAATTGTCTTTGCACATTTCAAGAGGCACTTGATCCCAAAATCTTTCTTTGCCTCCCGGACTTTTTATAAATGAATCAACATCTTTTGAAAGTTGTTCGCCGTCTTTTTCATTCCAATAAGAAATTCCGACAAGTTTATAGCAATTTTTTCCGCCAATTGTAAGTTTTGAAATGTAATTATTTTTCAAATAGAAACACCAATCATCTGTTTCATCAACGGGGATACCTAGGTAGTTGGAATTATATTGATACTTTCTTATTAAAGCCTGATTGTAAAGCAGCAAATCCGCTTCCAAAATGTATGCGTTTTTCAAGTGCTCCTTTGCGTAGTAAACAGAGCCTATGTTGTTGCCCTCGTTATATCCCGGATTTTCGATAAACTTTATTGTCGGATACTTATATAATAAATCATCAAATTGAGATGCAAGGTAGCCACGAACGATGTAAATTTCCTCAATTCCCACATTAATTAGGGCGTCAAGAATGGATTCAATTATGCGTTTGCCCTTTACTCTAACCAAAGGTTTTGGAGTGTTTAATGTTATGGGAACAAGCCTTGAACCAAATCCTGCTGCCATAATCACGGCACGTTTAACTTGATATGGCTTCAACGCTTCAAGTCCCTTTTCTGACAACATATTGTCAACAATGTAACCCTCTTTGTTTAATTCGGCAAGAGTTTTATTTACCGTTCCCGCCGAAATATCCAAACTTTCTGCGATTTTGCGTTGTGAAAATTTTTGTGTTTTATCGGATAAGAAATCCAAAATGTCAAACTGATTTTTTGTTAACATGTTTTACTCCTTTTTTTATAAAATAAATGATGGCTTTCATCAGCACGTTGACGCCAAGTATCATCAATGCGACAACAGCCGAACATTCAATCATATTGTAAGATTCAAATTGATTGATAAGAAGTGAAAGGGGTTGATTTTCACTTGTTGCAAGGAAAGCCACAGCGGAAATGGTCATCATGCTGTTTACAAAGAAGTATGAAAATGATTCAGCAAGTGAGGATTTACATTGAGGCATAATGCAGTCGGTGATAACGCGGTATCTTGGAATATTCAGCACTTGTCCAACCGATTCAAGATTGGAATTTATTTTAAGAAGAGCGTTGTACATTATTTGATAAGGAGAAGCGAAGAAGTGAACGGTGTTTGCTAAAATCAGAAGTGTTAATGTTCCATAAAGGAAAGACCCTTTAAAGACAATTATGTACGATAAGCCAAGTACAAGACCGGGGATAGAAAGGGTTAAGATTGAAATAACATGCAGAAGTTTTGTGCATTTTGTTTTCATTCTTGCCGTGCAGTAAGCCACGATAAATGATAATGCCATACCCACAAAAGCGGTTATCAGTGCCATCAAAACGGAGTTTAACAGGAAAGATAGCCCGTTTTGTTTAATGGTTTCCGAGAAATGCGAGAATGTGAAACTCATATTTGACGGATATGAGACAGTGAAAGCCTGTATGCAGAATGGCAATATTACAAGCACAACAAGAAGCGATGCCAAAGCACAAATGATATAACCGGCGACATCTTTGCCTTTGCTCTGTCGTGATGAGAATTGTTGTGATACAAATGAAGTTTTTTCGGTGTTTTTGTTGAAGAAATCATATAAGCAAGCAATCACAGCGGGGATAAGCAGGAAAACGCCGATAAGTGCGCCTGCTGAATAATTTAGTTTTCCAGCGGCATTTTCATAAAGAAGCACTGAAAGGGTTTTCACCTTTCCGCCCACAGCCAAAGGTACACCATAATCAGTGATAATTAAGGTGAACACAGTGAAGAAAACAGAAATAAGAGTTTTCTTTAAGAAAGGCAATGTGATGTGAAGAAATTGCTGAAATTTTGGAATTCCAAGCACATCTGCGGCGTGATAAACTGTTGCATCTTCGTATTTTAATATATCCACAAACATAAGGAATGCAACCGGGAATGAGTACATAACCGAACCCCATATAATTCCGAAATATCCGTAAAGATGAGATGTTGCATTGAATAGATTTGTGAAAATTCCGTTATTTCCAAAAAGGATTATAAGTCCAAGCCCGTGCGAGATTGAAGGGATAAGCATTGGGAGAACAAGCAGTGTACTGAAAATTCCTTTACACTTAATGTTTGTTCTGGAAATTGCCCATGCAAGGGTGTAGGCAAGAACAACGGAAATTATTGTTGAAGTCAAGGTTGTAAGCAGTGAATTTCCAAGTGCTTTTCCAAATTGTCCGCCATGAAACACGGTGTCCCAAGCTTGACCGTCAATTTTGCATAAAAGTGTGATTAGTGGGGCAACAACAAGAAGTGCAAGCACGAGGATAAGCAAAACAACAAAACTTAGTTCCACATGCTTTTTGCTGAGCCGAAATTGTTTTTTTGTTGAATTTTTGTCTACTGTTGTTGCGCTCATTTTTTCTTCTCCATAATCTTATTCAAGGACTGAATTTTTTTGGCAATATTGTCACAAACGAATGATTTAACATAGTCGTTTGCCGGTTTGGATAAGATTTGACTCGGTGTGCCAATCTGAACAATTTTTGCCGGTGACATAACCATTATGCGGTCGGAGAGCGAAAATGCTTCTTCTTGGTCGTGCGTTATGTAAATGATTGTTGTTTTAAATTCCTTTTGAACGCGTTTGATTTCGCGACAAAGTTCAAGACGGGTTGAAGCGTCAAGAGCGGACATAGGCTCATCGAACAAAATTACATCAGGGTTTAGGGCAAGCGTTCTTGCAATTGCCACACGCTGCTGTTGTCCGCCTGACAGGAGAGATGGTTTTTTGTCTGCAAGTTCTTGTAGGTGCATTTTTTCAAGCAGGGAAGAAGTAATGTCTTTTGCCGTTGCCTTAGTGCTTTTATTGATTTTTAAGGCAAATTCAATGTTTTGCCTTACAGACATATTTTCAAACAAAGCATAGTTTTGAAACACCATACCCATTCCACGCTTGGAAATTTTAAGATTTGTTATGTCTTGGTCGTCTTTAAGTATTTGCCCAGAAGATGGCGGAACAAGTCCGATAAGAATTTTTATAATCGTTGACTTGCCGCATCCCGATGGTCCGAGAATAGACAGAAATTCCCCATCATAGACATCAAAAGAAACATCATCGATGGCATTCATGTTTTCATTATCATATTGTTTAGTTAAATTTTTTACACTTAATTTTATTTTCTTATTTGCTTTTGTAGCCATTAGTATTTCCACTCCTTTAATAAATCCTCTTTTCTTGTCGTCGTGTTGTTGCTCATATCGCAATAGCGTAAATTTTGAGGGAAATTTTCAAGTTCGTAATCTTTGCCCTTAAAAGTTGCTTCCGGATAATACATTGCACAACATTCATCGGTGAATTCGTTATACATATAGTCAATAATTTCAAGCACGCCGTGCTTGTCCTCTTTTCCGTTAACTACAAATGAACCATATAAGTTGTAAGCAGCGCCTTCGCTTGCCACAACAACTTCCAAATCAGAGTGTCCGCCTGAAATTTCTTCAACTGCTTGCGAAATCATTCCAATGCCGATTCCCACTTCTCCGGTTTTTAAGGCGTTGACGGGTCCTGAACCCGAAGATGTGAAGCCGGTGTTAACATTCTTGGCAAAATCATCAAAATATTTAAGAGCCTCTTCTTCGCCAAGCAGGTTTACCATAGCAAGATAGAAAGCGTACCCCGTTCCCGAACTTGCAGGTGATGGCATGGAGATAAGGCCTTTATAGATTGGGTTTGTCAAATCAAGATAAGATGTTGGTTTTGGTAGATTTTTTTCTTCAAGGACGGAATTATTTACAATAATGCTTATTCCCTCTCTGCAACTTGGGATAGTGTAGTCCTTAAGTTCATCAGGGGCGAGGTCGTCCTCAAACACCGACATATCATATCTTCCATCGAAGTTGTAAGCAAGGTTGTCGCCAACAATTCTTTGAATATATGCGTATTCAAGTCCAAACACAATATCCGCCTCACAGGCTGCGCCCTCCACCTCAACTTTGGTTGCGATTTCGCTTGTTGACTTGGTTACAAACTTGATGTTGTATTCTGGGAATTTTTCATCCAGCCGTTTTTGTAGCAGTGCAACGGCATATTCCTCCATTGATGTGTAAATAAGGATTGATTTCTTTACAAGTGTTGCTTTTAGAATTGCTCCGCAACAGATAATTAAGAATATAGAAAATAGTGCTAATAATTTTTTCATTTCGTATGCCCTTTATTCATTTTTAAGTTTTTTCACGCCTATGATAAACGATATTGGCGTGATATGTCAAGCGATTTTGTAAAATTTTCTTTAAAAATTGTAAAAATTGAACAAAATCCGTCAAAATAAGCATTGACACTTTTTTAAATGAATTTTTATCTTTTACTTGACAATGCGACTGCTTAAATATATAATAGTTTTGGGTTTGAACTTCACAGCCCAGATTTTTCGAGCCATTTGATTGTTTAAACTATATAAAGATTAAATTAATTGGTGGTGAAACCGCCACCAAGACATTGCGATAAGGGAAAATTATGGATTCTGTACTCTATTACATATGTGTGCCGCTCGGCTACTTAATGAAAGGTTGTTTTTTATTGATAAAAAATTATGGTATTGCCATAATTCTTTTCACTCTCATAACAAAAATATTATTGATGCCAATTTCGGTATGGATTCAAAAAAATTCCATTTTGATGGTTAAAATACAGCCGCAAATCAATTTCATCAAAGCAAAGTTAAGCGGAAACTTTGATGCAATTGCCGAAGAGCAATCAAAGTTATATAAAAAGGAAAAATATCATCCTTTTGCATCACTTATTCCACTCATTATACAAATTGTACTGCTTCTCGGAGTTGTTTATGTTATAAACAGACCACTTGGCTATTTATTCGGAACGTCTGATGGCGTGATTGAGTCACTTGCAAAATTTATCAATGCCGACACGGGAGATTCTTCTTTTCAAATACAAATCATTGAAGCGATAAAAAATGGCACAATAACTGCATCTTCTGCAATTGAGGGTGTCAATGCCGATGTGCTTGCAAGCCTTGTTGAAAGGGTTATGCAATTTAGAACAGGCTTCTGCGGACTTGATTTATTGGTTGTGACAAGCAATGTTGGCGGATGGTATGTTGTAGTTCCAATTATTGCCGCTCTCTCATCATGGGTAATGTGCTTCACGCAAAATCTATCCAATGTTATTCAGCATGAGCAGGGGAAAATCAATAAATATGGAATAATGCTTTTAAGCGTTGGATTGTCTTTGGTTCTTGGTATTTTTGTTCCAACCGCAACCGCTCTATATTGGACTGCAAGCAACTTGATGTCAATTGCCGTGATGTACTTATTAAATGCTTTAATCAATCCGAAGAAATATGTTGATTATGAGGCACTTGAAGCAAGCCGAAAGGCGTTGGCAGAATCAAAGGCATTTGGTGTGATTGATAAAAAAGACCCTCTTTACAAAGAAATGAAGGCAAGAGAGAAAGAGGATTACAAAAAATTCAAACATATTGTAAACAAACATATAGTTTTCTATTCTGAAAAAAGTGGGTTTTATAAATATTATAAAGATATAATAGCAGAACTTTTGAAAAGTTCAGATGTAGTACTCCACTATGTAACAAATGATTATAATGATGTGATTTTTGAAATTGCCAAACAGCAACCGAGAATAAAACCATATTTTATAAGTTTGAAAAAGACGGCACTACTTATGATGCTTGTTGAGGCGGACATTTTCATAATGACAACACCTGACCTTGACAAATATTATTTAAAACGTTCATTTATAAAAAAGGATATTGAATACATTTATGTGCCACATGATTCTATGAGCGTACATATGGGATTCAAAGAGGGCGCACTTGATGCGTTTGATACAATTTTCTGCAGTGGACCGCACGTCGCAAGCGAAGTTCGTGCCACTGAGCAGGTTTACAAATTAAAGGAAAAAACACTGGTTGAATTTGGATTTCCTCTGCTTGACAACTTGGTTGAGGACTTTAAGAAAAAAGAACAAGACGAAGTCGTAAGTGAGGGTGGAAGAAAAGAAATACTTATCGCTCCGACATGGAACGAGGACAACATTTTGGATTCATGTATAGACGATATAATAAAGGCACTTGGTGATGGAAACTATCATCTCACTGTAAGGCCGCACCCTGAATATGTAAAAAGATTTGGCGTGCAAATGAATGAAATTGTTGAACGCTATAAGGATTACGACAAAGAAAAACTTACATTTGAACTTGACTTTTCAAGCAATAAATCAATTTACAGTTCCGACCTTCTTATCACCGATTGGTCGGGCATTTCAGCGGAATTTGCTTTTGCAACAGGCAAACCGGTGCTGTTTATAAACACCAAGATGAAAACGTTAAATCCCAACTGGGAAAAGATTGGAATAACTCCAATTGAAATCCAACTCCGCAACATAATCGGGGTTGCCGTAAATAAGGAAGATATTTCAAAACTTCCGGAGACAATAGATAATTTATTTAAAGACGGCGAAAAATACAAACAACAAATTGATGAATATTACAAAAACTTCACCTACAATCATGGACATGCAGGCAAAGAGGGTGCAAGATATATATTAAAGTCGTTAATATCAAAACAAAATAACAAAAAGCAATAAAAAGGAGGTGAAATCATGGAATTATTAGGTTTAATATGCAGCGGCATTCAATCTCAACTTTTGTATATTGACCCTGCAGCAACATCAGTTCTTTTATCATCAGTTGCAGCAATTGCAGTTGCTATTGCGGCTTCGGCAATCATTATTTGGAAGAAAGTTAAAAACAACGTTAAGAAAATTATGAAAACCGATCCAAACAAAAACAAAGAAGTTGAAAAAGATGTTGTTTTAATCGATGAAGAAAATTCATCAGAGGGCAATGAAAAGGAAACAGACGCCACTGAAACAGCAACTGAAACTGAGGCTTCGGAAACAAAAACTGAGACGGAAGAGGCAGAGAAAGAAACTGACACACAAGTTGACGAAACAAAAACCGAAAAAGACGCCGCAAAAAGCGAAGAGACAAATGATGAAAAACAAGATCAGCCAAAAACGCAAAATCAAGACGGTGACAACGGCGAAGATAAAAAATAATACATAAAACGGACCTCTGGTTGGTTCGTTTTATTGCTATATTGTTTAAGATGATTGCATTTTGCCTAGGCGTTTAAAAAGCATAAATTGACTTATTAAATTGTTTAGGCATTTGCAAAAGCATTTATAAAATTGCAAAGGCATTGCAAAAACATGAATTTGACTTATTAAAGGGACGTATACATATTAAGAGGAAGAACGATGAAAAAGAATACCAAAGAAATTTTAAAGAGAATTTTTATAACACTTGCAATATCAAGCGTATTGCCATTAACCCTTTTCTTTAGCACACCATTTGACATATATGCGGCAAACTTCAATGAGTTTGTGTTTTCATTTTCAAACTTTTTCTGGGTGTGCTTTGGCTATTTCTGGGCGGGGACGGCAATCTGCTTTTTGATATTGTTTTTTCTACCTAGAAAGGCATATAGGATAGTTGCCGGTTTGTTTTTAGGGTTTGCATTTTTAATGTTTGTTCAAAGCAATTTCCTAAATGGACATCTTTCAGCACTCAAAGGTGATGGCGAGGGCAACACTGTTTCACTTGCGTGGATGATTGTAAACATCATTTTCTGGGCGGCTGTGCCTGCAACCTTTATGGGGGTGGCTTCCATTATGGACAAAAAGGGCATTGTGTCTGCAATAGGCATGGTTCTTACAGCCATTTTGTGTGTTACACAAATTATAGTTCCCATTTCAGCAAGCATTTCTCATAGTGACATGTTTTTGTCCTATCAAGAGAGACAACAAAAATCAGATGCTGATTTTGAACACATGTTGCTTACAAACAAAAACTTGACAACAGTGGGAAGTGAAGGGAACATCTTTGTTTTCTGCGTAGACAAAATGGACGAAGAATGGCTTGAATACATCTATGAAAAACAGCCCGACCTTTTTGATGATTTTAAAGGTTTCACATGGTTCCAAGACCATGTTTCAAGATATGGACACACATATCCGGCAATTGTAAATATGTTGACTGAAAGACCTTATATTACAGATGAAGAAATAACTCGTAAAAATTTCTTAGATAGTTCTTTCAAAGATTATGCAAAGAGTATGGGAAAACTGCATGATGCTGGATGGAAAATAAATATTTTTTCAGAGAAATTTTACTCATACGATGATGCTTATTATCTACCAGATTACATAGAAAACAAAACTGAAGCCAAGGATTATAAAGTTATAAACAGCGGCATGCTGGGATTTAAAATGGTTGAACTTGGACTTTATCGAACAATGCCATTCTTTATAAAAGATGTGCTTGGCGGCGTAAATTCCGACACATTCAAACGTTCTGTTGAAGAGAGTGACGGCAATGGAAATGAGGGCTATCAATCCATGATAAAATTTCTTGACAAGTGGACAGATGAAAAATTTTCAAAAGTTGACGGCAAGGGATTTTATTTCATTCATACAGAGGGACTTCACAGTGCATATTCAGCAGGCAAAACAGTATCACTATTTAAAAAGAATATGAAAGTGATAAATAAATATATTTCATATTTGAAACAAGAAAACTTATTTGATGATGCAACAATCATAATTACAGGTGACCACGGCAGCGGCTCTGCATACAACCGAACAGCACTTAAAGATTCAATAAGGACGGGTATGCTCATAAAGCCTGCTGGCGTTAGCGATGAAGAGGATATGAAAACTTCTCAAGCACAGACTTCACATACACAGTTGTGGGCAACAATTCTCGAAGAGGCAAATATTGAAAATGATACCGGTTTTGAGAGCATTTTAAAGACACCTGAGGGTGTTGACCAAGAAAGATATTTCACATGGCACACATACAATTGTCCTTTGTGGGAATATCAGTACACCATTCACGGTTTGGCAAAAGATTTTAAAAATTGGGAATTGACAAGAGAAAAATATTTCGGCTGGAGAATGACCGATTAAAAAATAAAATAAAAAAGATAAATTTAAAAAAATAAAAAAATAAAATAAAAATATAAAATCGCCATTCACCGCATAAACAGCCGGCAAGAAATAATTATTAAAATTAATTTTATTTTGAATAGGTGAGTTAAAAAATAAAATGTGAAAAATGTACAAAAAAAGAAACAGTTATGAATTTTCTCATTCTGTTTCTTTTTTTTGCAATTTTTTATATCTTTATTATTTTGTATTTTATTTTACATCTTTCATATTTTGCGGTTTTGTGTGATTTTTCATTTATGTTTGGTTTTCGGTTTATATTTGTTTTTATTTGCGGATTGGTTGTTTTATTCTAAGTTTTTATTTTGTGGTTTTTGTTGGATTTTTAATTTTGAGTTTTTCCGCTTCCTTATTTTATTTTGCCTCAACTACGGCAACCATGGACTTGTCAAATCCGACAATCGTTTCATCTACATAGTGATTTAAAACTTTAAGTGATGCGTTGTCTAATTCTGCAAGGAATTCATCCCATGTCACCATTCGACAAGAAGTTGTTGCAACTTGAACCATTTCATCATAGAAAGATCGATCGGCAAGTTCAAACGCTTGAGATATGTCACTTTTTCTGGTTTCAACTCCATCACCCATCACAACAATAAGTGCTTTTCCACCTTTGTTTAGATGTTCTCTTACAAAAGTCAAAAATTTATCACGATCCTCTTGAAGCACAAGCATATGCAGCACGGCAACGGAGTAAATGAAATCAAACTTTTTGTCAAGAGTGTTGTTTAAAATGTCCATAACAAAAAAGTTTTCATCACTCAAATTTTTTTCTTTTGCATGATTTTTGCACCATTTGATTGCCTCAGGGGAGATGTCACTTGCCATAAGGTTATAGCCTTGCGAGAGAAGATAAAGTGCATTCTGTCCCTCACCACAGCCAATTTCCAAAATTGACGATTGCTTTGTGGCTCCATATTTTTTCAGCAATTCTTCAATGGTCGGGCTGTGTGAATATCCCGCCCAGGCGAGATTTTTCTCGCTATGTATTTTCTTGTATCTATCATCGTATGCTTCATAATATTTTTTATCCATGTTCACCTCACTTACTGATTATTATATCATAAAAAATATTTAAACGCAATAAATCGCACAAGTTTTTTGCCAAGTTAAAATTTACCTGCAAAAATGGTACAAACTTAAAAATTTTATGCTATAATAAATTTGTTAGATAGGAGTTTTTATGAAAATCATTGATGTCACAACGGCTAGGCAAGACACCTTATATGGATGCTGGTACGGCGAAAATTTCAGAGATACAATTGTTATAGTCACAAACGGCTCGGGCGGAAGTATATTTGAAAATGCGTTTTTGCGTACTGTCGGTGAGGAATTGGAGCAACAGGGCATTTCATTTGTCTATGCTCACAATTCCGGTTCATTTTTAATGATAGATTTTCCGTCAAAAGAAAAGCGTCGCAGTGGTTTAACATTTGAAATGTTTGACAATTGCATTGAAGATTTACAGGCATATGTTGATTTTGCCAAGGCGCAGGGATATAAAAACATTGTTCTTGGTGGACACAGTTATGGCTGCAACAAGGTTGTATATTATCTTTATAAAACAAACAGCAAAGATGTGGATAAATTCATTTTGATTTCGCCGACTGATACGGAATGGCATACTGAAAGCGAAGAAAAATCAATAGAAGAATATAACAAATATATTTCGCAAAAGTGCCCAGGGCAAGCGGACATTATCCCCATTTTGTTTGACGATAACAATTTTTTCACAACGGAAAGTTATTTGGATTTTCTTGGCAATCCTCATCACAAAAATTTGCCGGTGTATAGTGATAAAAAACATTTCAACCAATTGAAAAGCATAAAAATTGACGGGCTGTTTGTTATGGGGCAAAATGATGGCTTTGCTAAAAGGAATGCAAAAAATCATTTGCAAATTATTCTGGAAAACAGCAATAAAAATGCAAACAACAAGATGGTTGTCGTTGAAAACACCGGCCATGTTTACAGAGAACATCATCATGAACTTGCTCAGGCAATCATTGATTTTGTCAAATAAAAAGTGGACACATTTGCCCACTTTTTTAATTTTTGTTTTCTAAAATTTGCAATATATATCCTTTCACGCTGTTCCATGCGGTTTTAAGGCTTGGATAAGATAAATTTTCTTCAACCTCATCAAAAGGCACCCAGTGCACCTCATGTGTGTCCGTGCTTTTGTTGTCACTTTTTCCCTTGTCTATGGCAATAAACATATAGCAAACACAATCTTCTCCGCTTGGTGTGGTGTAATTTTCTATATAAGGGGGAAATTCTTCAATGATTTCGCCGTTACGTTTTGTTTCTTCAGCCGTTTCACGCAAAGCGCAAGTTTTTATGTCCTCGCCTTCTTCCAAATGGCCTTTTGGAAAAGAAAAATCTTTTTGTTTTTCCCGATAAATTATTGCCACCATTCCATTTTCTTTATTGAACAAAAAGCAGCCTGCTTTTATTGTTTTCATTTTGCCTCCTTAATGTTTTTATTAAAATTGCGTATTTGACATGCACATCATTTTCAGCATTTTGCAAGGAAAGTTTTGCTTTTTCGGCGGTTGACGGCATAAGTAATCCAGCGGATAAAAACAGCGTAAAATCCTCTTGTTTTACCGCCTTTTCAAATTGTGAAAATTCATTGTAACCGCTGTGAGCAAATGAAAGATAACTTGCCTTATTGTCAACATGCACCTTTCCAAAGATATATTGCTTGTCAAAAAGCAATGCTTGTTTTTCTAGTTGCCTTATCAGTTGTTTCATAATTCCATGTCCTAAAAAGTGTGAATGCACCATTGTAAAGCCGATTTCAACAGTGTTATCAAGTGAGCAATATGTGGGCATAAAACTTTGTCCAATAAGTTTTCCGCACTTGAAGTCAAAAGAACTTACGCCACACAATGTATTGTTTTCAAACGCTCCCAAAACAAAAAAGCGAGGGTTGGTTAAAAGGCCTTTCACATTTTCTTCATCATATTGCATTGGTGAAAACCATTCCAAATTTTCAAGATGGTTATACATATCCACAATAAGGGCAGAAAATTCTTTGGCATCATTTTCATTCAGTTGTCTAAAATCCATCTAATAAACCTCCATTTAAAAATCAGATTTACAACTTTTCAAAATGTGAAAATTTATTTTAATTGAAAAAGGGGATTATAAATTTTTGTCAATCATATCCTTCACAACTTCAATAATGATTTCACGTTTGCCACTGTAATATCCCTCATGCTTGCTTAAATACATTTCCCAGCCGCCGTTCTGCACAGAGTCGCTGAAATATAGAAGTTGTGAAAATTTAAAGCCGCGATATTTTGCAACGGCACACCAAGACGCACATTCCATTTCCACGGCAACCGCACCTAAACCTTTTGCCATTTCAACTTTTTCTGCTGTTTCTCTATAATAGGCATCATTTCTCCAAGTGATTGCTTTTATATATTCAAATTTATTATCATTCAAAAATTTTTCAAGCCGCTTGTTCAAGTCTGCATCGGTTGCCACATAGGTGGCGGGTGCAAGATAATGATAGGAAAGCCCTTCATCTCTGATTGCTTTATCGACAAGCACCATTTTATTCTTTAAATTATTGTCAAGGCATCCGGCAGAGCCGATTGCAACAAATTCATCAATTCCAAAAACAGACAATTCTTCCATCAAACTTGCGGCGGCTGGTCCACCAAGCGGGGAGATTGCAATTAAAGAATTTTTATACTCAAACACTTTTGTGGTTGTGCTGCCTGCATGAAAAAGGAAAACAACATTTAATTTGTTTAAAAAATCGTTGTTGTCCGGATTATCGTAAAATATGAAAAATGCTTTGTGTATTCCTTTGCTCTTAACATTTTCAATTTCTCTAAATTCGCCAGGCACATGTGCTGCGAAAGATTGTGGCGAAACAATTTCATTTTTGCCATTGAAATTTGATAAAATAGGGTAATCCATAAATTCCTCGCTAACAATTGTAACATAAAATATAAAAAACTCCAACATTTCTTGGAAAGTTGTAAAAGGATGTTATAACAAAAAATATGGAAGAAAAGTCGTGAAAAATAAATTTTTTGCTGCGACACTCAAAATTCCACGGAGTGCAAAACTTAATAATTCTCAAAAAATTCTTGTTTGGTTATGGCAAAAAACTTGAATGCGGTGATTTTTTTGGTGTAATTATTCATTTCCCATCTTTGCTTGCCGCTTACATTGTGCATATGCAATTTGTCTTGTAAAATATGGATTGAAGAAAGGTTGTCGTCAAAGCAGTCCGCTTGAATTTCGTCCATTTTTCCAAACTCAAAACAAAATTTAATTACAGCCTTGCACGCTTCTGTGCAAAAACCCTTATTCCAAAATTTAGGATTAAAAACATAAGACAACGTGCCTACATTTGTTTCTGTATTAAGTTTGACACCACACGTGCCAATCATTTTATTGTTTTCCTTTAAAACCACCGCAAAACTAAATGGATTTTTCGGCTTTTGTTTTTTCTTTTCAAAGTACCTTTCAACATCGGCATGTGACATTTTATTTATAAATCGTCCAACCTCATCAGTTGAGAAAATTTCATAGAAATCTTCAATATCAGTTTGTTTTATTTCTCTTAAAATAAGTCTTTCAGTTTCCAACATATTTTTTCCCTTTTTTAAAAACATTGTATTTCCCGCACTCAGACGGGAGAAATTTTGAACAGTCTCAGAATTATTGTTTTGTTTCATTAAGCAGTTGCAAGCGTGAAAGTAGTTATAATTGTTTAACATCATGTGTTTTATACTCATTGCCGGTCACGTAAATTAATTGTTTTATATAGGCTCCTTACAAATGCAATTATAGCATAAATGTTGAATAAAACCAATCTTTTGCAAAATAAATTCCGTGCAAAAAATAAAACAAATTTTTTGTGGCAATTTTTTGTTGTTAATGGTAAAAGCAATAATCTTGACTTTAAAGATTTGTTTGTAAAATTTTGATTTTAATGTTATAATTACGCTATAATAATTGCGACTTTAAAGATGTAAGGAGTTGTTGTGAAATTTGAAATTACAGAACTTGAACAAAAACATAGAAATCAAGTTTATAAATTTGTGGAAAAGGAATGGGGAGAGTTAACTATTGTTTCTCTCGGCAAAATGTATGATGCAAAAACGCTAAATGGTTTTGTTGCGTTGAAGCGTGAAAAGGTTGTTGGCTTCGTGCTTTATCACATTGAAAACAACGAATGCGAAATTGTTGCCATATACAGCGAGATTGATAACAAAGGGATTGGCACAGCACTAATAAACACTGTGAAAGACTTTGCCATAAAAAATGAATGCAAAAGGTTGTTTCTTATAACAACAAACGATAATATACGGGGATTTGCTTTTTATCAAAAGAAAGGATTTTCAATTGCAAAGGTTCATGTTGATGCAATTAAAGATTCACGGAAACTAAAACCGCAAATTCCGCTTGTTGCAGACAATGGCATACCTATTCGAGATGAAATAGAATTTGAAATCAAACTTAAAAATTAAAGTAAAAAATCGCAGTTGTAAAGGTTACTGAAATAATTCAAAATGGAGATAAATATTGCTGCAAAAGGTGAATAAAGCGTAATTTTATTCATTTTGAGTACATTTTTTGTAATGTTATCATAGGTTTGTTAGATTAAGAA
>CANQHL010000023.1 GCA_947623775.1 uncultured Clostridia bacterium | reverse complement strand
TTTGCGGCAACCTTACGACCTTTTCTTACAAGTTGGTTAAATGTAGGCATAGTTTTCTCCTTTTAAACTTAAAAATTTAAGTAGATTTTGTCTTTAAAAAAGCACGACATTGTTGTCGTGCATGAAAAATGCTTTTAATCTTGTAAAACATGAACAGCACGATTACACAAACGTGTAACTCTGCATAAAATGCAAATCGGCAAATATCTTCACCTGCTGTTTGTTTATGCTTTTGGAAAAGCCCAATTAAAGCACTGCCTCCGACAACGAAGCATACCCTATAATTATACATTACATTCAACTTCGTTGTCAAGTGTTTTTTGCTTTATATTTTATTTATTTTTAGGAATATTTATTTTAAAAAATTTTATTTATTTCTAAAATTGTTTACTTTAAAACTATTTAAGAGATTTATTTAAATTTAGGATTTGCTTATTTTAAAAATCGTTATATGGATATTAAAATCCCTTACTCCAAAATTTTATTTGAAATTTAGGCTGTTGATTTAATCTTCTTTAAAAAACTTTCGCTCATCTTCAACGCCAATTTGTTTGTTTCCTTTTGCAATCCCCTTTGCACGTTGTATTCTTTTGAACACATCTCCTATTTTATTTACATAATCAAGCAGCTGTTTTGCCTCAGTTGAAGCGCCTTCAGGATTTTTTGCAATTTCAAAAATAGATTTATCCCCACGCAATTTCTCTATCTCTTCAAAAAGTGATGGTCTTTCAAACAATTCACTCGCCATGTCACCTTTCATATAAAGGTCTAAAACCTTTTGACAATAAAATGCAAGTTTTTGAAAATTTTCTTTTCCTATCACATCTTTGAACAGCCCAGGCTTGTTGCTCATGCGGCAACGAATAATTTCTTTTAAATTTTCATCTATAAATTCACCGAAGATTGGAAATAAATAGGCATATAGCGAACCCGTTGTTGGAAGTTTCATATTGCCAATACTAAAATTGTCTTTCACCAAAATATCATTTATCTTGATTGTGAGATAATCATTTACAATTTCATTAAACGCCGTTGCATCATTTCTAATATCTGGATAGAAAATATCACCCAATTTATCACCGTACACGTGCTGTTTTGTAAATCTAAATCCCGTTTTAACAGCAAGAACATCTTTTGATAATTTTACATCGCCCTCAATCACGTGATTTAATTCATGGATTATATCGGAACTGGATAAATGATAGAATGAGTTGAAAACACAAACTGCATGAGTCTTATTTGGCTCCTCGTAACTTGTGGTGAAATATGTCACCGCTTCGGCATCACCATTTCTTAACGCATCAATTGCATCAAACAACATAAACTCTTTATCAATTAAATTTTTCTCGCTAAGTTCTTCGTAAGGCACTTGAATGTTGCTGAGTTCATAGTTTCGTCTATTTTGCAACTCGGTCAAATTATAAAGGAAATCTCCAAACTCATCATCAAGTTTCATATCATAAATTTGTTTTGTTGTTAAAGGCTTGTATGAAGTTGACTTATCCCCCTCGAGAGAATGCAATTTGAATATCATAAATCCATATCTATCTTTGTCAAAATCACTTACAAAATCAGGATTTTTCACTGCAAAATCCACAAATGTTGGCACAAGTTTAAGCATTTCTTTGACATTCTTTGGCGTAAAATCAATTTTGTAGTGTTTCAAGAAATATTCGCAAACAAGTTGATTGATTTTGTTTTGATAGTCCTTTATAACCGCTTTTTCCTTTTCTTCGCAAGTTTTAATGTACTGCTTCTTCTCTTCGCTGAACAAAACATCTCTTTGCTTAAAAAGATCATCAAGAAAGGCATAAACATCTTTTGTAAATTCCCTTATCTCTGTGACACGTTTTTCATCTTGTAAATCCTCCGCCGTCAAATCCTTGTAAATTGAAAAACCATTTAGAAATTTTGCAAGTTTTTTCTTCTCACTTGGAGTTCTCATTTTTGTCCAACTTCTTGCGTCCAGGACATCATAGTACATACTGTCACTTATTATCTCCGCATTAAATTTTTCCTTTAAATGCGCTTGAAGTTTTTCTGATATTTCAACATCATAAGAATGTTTTATGCTGTCAATACTTTCATCACTATCCCCTCTGTATATGTTGGCAAAAACAAGAGTGGTGTTTGTCAATCGGTCGGTTATTCTTTTTCTATACTTTTCGCCATAAAATTCTACAAAATATTCAATTAATTGCGGCATTTTACCTTCAAGAGGATTGTCTAAATTGATTTTTTCCAAATCATGTTTTATCATTCGTCCCTCCCATCATCATTCTCATCACGTGCGGCATCATCATTGTCTGTTATTGAATTATCTTCTGTGTGATTTTCATCTATGTAAGGTGTATTTTCCTTTACATCTTCTTCATTTTTCTCCACGTCAATAGGCTGTATCACGCTTGTTACTTCATCGAATTTTTTGTAAAATCTTATAAATTCCTTTTGCACATCATTGAAATCATCTTCATTCAATTCATAGATAGATACATTTCGCCCCTGTTCGTTATCAATATTCACCTTTGTGGCAACAAACTGAACATATTCATCACGATTCTC
Organism: uncultured Clostridia bacterium; assembly: GCA_947623775.1. GTDB lineage: Bacteria > Bacillota > Clostridia > Christensenellales > UBA1242 > Caccovivens. The sequence goes on along the minus strand of CANQHL010000023.1, from coordinate 14,846 downwards.
TCTTACATACTTCATAAGATCGTCCGTGAGGTCTATCAAGTCTTCAATGTCACTCTTTTTAAAACGTTTTAAAAAGCTGTATGGGTCCTCACTTAAAGCGCATTCTTTCAACACGTCCATATTTCTATCGAAGAAATTTCTGAGGAATGGAAAGGCAATAGGATAATAGCATTCGCCGCTTTCAACAAAATATCCTATTCTTGTTTTTCCGCGTGCCTCCTCAAATATTTTTTCAGTCAAGTAATCATTCAAAACTTCGTTGAACATTGTGGCTTTATCTTCAAATGTCGGAATTATTATAGGCCTTTTAGCTTTTGAGAAACTGAGCAATGCAGATGGAACACCCACCTTGAAAATCACCATATCTTCCCCATTTTCAACTGCCGAAGTTTGAATTGCGTGATTTATCTCATGGAATATTGTTCTGTCCTGAAGCAAAAGATATGAATTCAAAACAATGAAGTTTTTGTGCTGATGTGGATGCTGTTTGGTTATCGTGAAAACACACATGCCAAGACTGTCAACCTCTGAGCCGCTTCTCAATCTTTCAAACTTGTATTGCTTTATTGCATCTATCAATTGTTCATCAAATGCAAGGTTGCTGTTTTTAAGTGTTTGGACAACATGTTTTGTATCATCATATTGACTTAAAATATCCAAATCACTTTCTTTGAAAATTTCAGCAAATTTTTCCAAAAGCACTGAATAGTCTTTTTGTAAATTGGCAAAATATGGTGAATCAAAATTCAATTTTCTTTCGCTAAGTTGCTTTCCAAGTTCGGCGTGCTTTTCTTTGTTTGATGATAGGTTATAGAAGGTAGAAAGCATATTTACAAGATCGGGAACCGCTTTATCATTAAACTCACCTTTAATAAATTTGACATAAGCATTCAAATTGTCAAATATCACCTTTTTGTTTTCTGTGCTCTTTGGAATATCAAATTGTTCACTTGCCAAGTCGCAAAGTGCTGAGACAATCTTGTTAACACCATTGGCACTGATGCCACCTGGGTGTCCCATCCTTTTATCAAAACCAAGATTTCTTTGATCATCATCTAACTGTTCAAAATTATCTCTATCACGCTCATAGACTTCATTGACATTTGCAAAGAAATTTTTTAAATCTTTTTGAACGCCCTCATCTTGCAACAAAATTGAAAAGTCCTCTTTTGTGACGGTCTTATCCGCCAAAAGTTGCAAATTCTCGGGCATATATTTTGTGTCAAATGCACAAAGAAAATCAATAACGGTTTCACAATCTTCTGGTGTTATGTTTTGACTTAATCTTTCCACCTCACCCGCATTTTTTAAAAAAGCATAATTGTCTTTGACTTTTATCCCCTTTGTTGAAAGTTCAAGAGACACTTTTTCCATAATTCTTTCTCTTATGCTGTCAAAATAAATTTGAAAAGAGGTTTTTCCGCTCTCGTCAATGGGGTCAACAAAAACAAATTCGGTGTTGTGTAGCACATCTAAAATTTTTTGTCTGTGTTCCTCACCATAAAACTTGATAAAGTATTCCGCCACCTCATCAAGTTTCCCTTTCATAGGATTATGTAACTCTTCAACATTTAAAAGTTCATGTATTACCATATTTTTATTCCTTTTGATTATTGTCTTCGTCTGCAATTTCCTTTGCATCACCTTCAAGCTCTTTTAATGCAGACACCATTTTATTCATTGCATCAAGAAATTCATTAATTTCTTGCGGATAGGCTTTCATCAGGGGTTCCATCAATGAGTAGTTTTGTTTAATTGCCATATCAAGGACAATCATTGACAACTCCTCATGTTTGCAACACTGTTCAAAATAAATTGTACACGCATCTGCCAAAGCCTCAATTTTTTCCTTATCAAAATTTTGATATATTCTGTTTGGATCATCACTTAATTGAGCGTCGATAAGTTTCTCTTTGTTTTTCTTTAAGAAATCAACCATAAGAGGAAATGCCATGGAGTATATTGTCGGAATTGCCTGCTTTACCCCTATCGCAAAGCCGTCTGTTTTCATTTCTCTTACAACTTGTTTTGTGAAGTAATCATTTATTATTTCATCAAGTGCGGTAAATCTTCGGTCGGTGTAACAACTTCCGACATTCTTATCCTTACGCCTTGTGTTCATGTTTAGCCCAACTTTAAAGCAATATTTTTCTCCATCTGTTCTGCATGTTGCTGAAATGATATGCCCCATTTCATGTACGATTGCATTATCTGCCAAATTTGGCATTGCGGAATTAAAACAAACTGAAAATGGTTTGTTTGTACTCAAATCCATTGTGCATAGGCAAGCACCGCCAAGTCTCTCATCACTGTGATGAAAACCCAGTCTTTCGTCAAGCAACATTTTGATTTCATACTCATCCATTGAGCCCGTTCTTTCTATTGCTTCAATATACTTGCGTCCCGGCAAAGTCCCGTTTTTTATATCCTTTTCAAGTAATATATCCGCTCTTATCATAAGAAGGTCTCGCAATGAGTCATTCATCTCTTTTCTGTGCCTTAAAACAATCTCTTTTTTATCTTCTCCCGTCAAATCGATTTTCTTGCCTGCAATTTCATTTATCTCTTTAAACATGTTTATATAATCATCTGCCCGCTGCTCGTCAACATCGTCCTCATCTGCCAATGATGAAAATCCTTGATAATTTGTTAATATCGAAAGTATGGTCGGCACCATCTCTTTTCTTAAAGGTATTTCATATTCGTAAACTAAAAATCTCAAATACTCCTCAAGTATTTCTTTTATACATTCCTTTTCCAATATTGCATCTTGCTTATTTAGTGCATCAATAGTTTCTTTTGGAGAGAGATTTTTTCCGACGGATTTAATATTTAGCCGCTTTCTTTCGCTGTCAATATATTCAATCTCAGAACTTGCAACATCAAAATCCTCGCTTTCCTTTTCAAAAAACTCCAAAATTGTTTTCAGCACTTCCTTTGGCTTGCCGTTTTCTATATTTATGTCAAGTTCGCTTTCATTTCCTTGTTTTCCAAACAACTTTCTTGTGCTTAATGAAGTTTTTGTTTTTGAAAGTGAAGATATATCAACCGACCTTGCAAATTCCATAAACTCTGCATAATCACTTTCTTTTAATTCATTCTTCCACTCTTTTGCTTTATAAAGATATTTTACAAAAGTGTCGTAATTTAAAATTGTGTATCCCTTATAGGTTTTTTTGTAATTGGAAAGTTCTTGTATTTTTTCCGCTCTTCGCTCTTTGAAATATATGTCTGAAGAATAAACGCCACCCGCATTTCCATCGTCGAGGAAAATATAAAAAGCGTTGTTTAATTTTTCGTTAATCAAATCCCTGTACTTCTCGCCATAAACCTTAACAAAATATTCAACAATTTTTGGCATTTTCCCATCAAGTGGATTGTCTACATCTTTTATATCTTCATATCCAAGTTTAAACATATTTCACCTCTTAAAATTCTTCAAACACTTTTTCTTCCTGCGGCTGATTGCTTGCTAGAAACTTTTGATAACGATCATCAATCTCTTCGCTTATCGCATCTATCATATCTTCAATCTCTTTCACGCGTTCAAAACTTTCAATAACTTTTGAATCATCATCAATTCTCATCACCTTGCCAATCAGTCCGCTTGCAAACAATGCTGGTCCGAAAATATTTGCAATGTTTTTCACGACGCCTGCCGAGCCAAACATTCCCATAAACGAAAGAAAACATATACCGCCACCGATTAACATGAAATTTCTCGGGAAACGGCAAAGTGCAATCTGAGTGTTAAGTTTCTTTCTTGCATCAAAAAGAAGATCATGGTTAAGCATTTGCGCTTCAATCAACTCAAAATCTCTCATATCCTTTGCAAGCCGTCTTGCCTCATAATAACTTTGACTTCTAGTTTCCATATATATTAAATATAACACATATTTTTCAATTAGTCAATAGCAAAAAAAGGACACACTTGTCCTTTCATTGCATATTCAAACAATTCAGTCTTTTATGCAGACTTTAATTTTAAAATTCGCTTTATTTCTTGTCAATCATTTCCATAAATTCTTCTTCATTGATTATTTTGATTGAAAGTTCTTGTGCTTTTGTAAGTTTTGAGCCTGCTTCCTCTCCCGCAAGCACAAAACTTGTATTCTTGGATACAGAGCCAGACACCTTTCCACCATTTTCCTCAATAAGTTTTTCAAAATATGAACGAGGTTGCGACAATGTTCCTGTGATAACAAGCGTTTTTCCTTGCAATAAATCATTTTTCTTATTTATTTCATTTTTAATGTTTACACCGCATTCTAACAGGCTTTTTATCTCTTTTAAATTCTCTTCATCTTTAAAGTAATCAACAATATTGCTTGCAATAATTTCCCCAATATCTTCAATTTCACAAAGTGAATTTATATCGGCACTTGCAAGTTCGTCAATTGTATGATATTTATTTGCAAGTTCCTTTGCCGTCTTATATCCCACTTCGGCAATGCCCATTGCATATAAAAATCGTGGCAACTCAATATCTTTGCTTTTTCTGATTGCCTCTATTATCTTTTTGGCTTTTTTGTCTTTGAAATTTTCAAGTTTTAATAAATCTTCCTCTTTTAAATAAAATATGTCACTAAGTTTTCTTACATTTAAATTGTCGTACATCATTGCCGCCGTTTTTTCGCTTAATCCCTCTATATTGAAGGCATTTCTAGAGGCAAAATGTGAAAGTCTATCAACCACCTGTTCCTTGCAACCAAGATGATTTGTACAAAACAGCAATGGCCCACGTTTTTGCAAAGGTTGATTGCAACATGGACAATATAAAGGATATTCAATCACCTTTGAAAATTCATATTTTTCCGCAAGCCCCATAACCTCAGGAATAACCTCATTGCTTCTTCTTATGAAATCCCTTGCATTTTCATATAAATCCTTTTTTCTTATATCCTCAATATTGTTAAGAGTTGCCCTTGAAATTGTTGCTCCGGCAAGCTCTACAGGCTCTAAATTGGCAATTGGCGTCACTCTTCCACTTCGTCCGACTTGCCAAGTTACACTGCGCAACATTGTGCTGACTTCTTGTGCCTCAAACTTATATGCCATTGCCCATTTCGGAAATTTTGCCGTAAATCCAATTTCCTCCCTCTTGTCAACATTGTTGATTTTTATCACCATGCCATCGATAAGAACGTCCAATTTGGCTTTGACCTTATCAATTTCATTTATGCAATTTTCAACTTCAACGCTGTTTTTGCATAGTTTGAAATATCCACCCGTTTTAAAACCTTGCTCTTCCAAAAATTCATGTATTTCCTCTTGGCTGGAAAAATTTTTGTCTTCACAAAGCATCACACCATAACAAAAATAATCAAGTTTTCTTTTTGCCGTTTCTCTCGGGTCAAGATTTCTAACCGCCCCCGCAACAGCATTGCGAGGATTTTTAAGTTTTTCGGTTGTGTTTTTGTTGTATTCGGCAAAAGACTTGTTTGTCATCATTCCCTCACCCTGTACAATAAGCTTTTTTTTGAAAGGAATTGTAAGTGGAACAGAACGAATTGTTTTAACTTGCATTGAAACATCTTCACCAATTGTGCCATTGCCTCTTGTGGTTGCATTTTTAAAATATCCATTTTCATATTCAATCACAATTTGCAGTCCGTCAAACTTGTATTCAACGGCAAAAAGCGTTCCGCCGGTGAGCCTGTTCATATCATTCATCCAATTTTCGAGGTCGGAAAAATCCCTCACCTTGTTTAAGGAATAAAGATTGACTGTATGCACTCTTTTTTCAAACCCATCAAGCACATAATCACCCACTCTTTGAGTTGGCGAGCCATCTAAAATCACTCCGCACTCTTTTTCAAGATCGACAAGTCGATAATATAATTTATCATATTCAACATCAGAAATAGTTGGATTATCAAGCACATAATAATTGTAATTATGCTTATTTATTTCCTCTATTAAATTTTTCATTTCTTCAAGTTTTTTTTCTTCCATCTTTTATTCCTTTTTTATACATTTCTTTTCCGCACCAGATGGGCGAAATAAATGGTTTGAAAATGTTTTATTTTGTTTTAAAAAACATTATTTTTTTATTTACAAATTTAATTATTTTTTTATTTAAATAAATCATTATTTTAATTTAAAAATTTAATTATTAATTTTTGCATTTTTCCTTATTTTTAACAATATTTTTTTATTATTATTTTGCCATTGTTTTTATTTTTCAGATTATCAATTTTTATATTATGATATTATTTCAAGAGGTGCAAGTTCAAGCATCAAACTTTTCTTTCCCACACCATCAAAAATAATATCACCAACAAGACCATCTGGAGTGATGTCCACGATTGTCCCCGTTCCGAATTTCGGATGTACAACGCTTTGTCCGACTTTGTAAATGGAAACATCTTTTACATTCTCTTTCTTCTCTTCCTTTTTAAAGAATGATGATGTGTCAACAATGTTTTTGCCCGTCTTGGAATAACCGCCACCATAACTCATGCTTTCATTTTTATAATTTGTGCGGTTTGCAAAGTTATTATCCCCATAAGATGAATATAAATTCTCACGCGGCTTGTTTACACTCTGCAATGATAGCAAGCCAAGTTCCCTTGCAAAACGGCTTGGCGTTTGATATTGGCTTTCTCTATATAAGTATCTTTTTGAGGCGTGCGACAAATATAATTTTTTCTCCGCTCTTGTGATGGCAACATACATCAGCCGTCTTTCTTCCTCAAGTTCGGCATTTGAATTGAATGCACGCGAAATAGGGAATATCCCCTCTTCAAGTCCAATGATAAACACCGCTTTAAACTCAAGCCCCTTAACCGCATGAACAGTGGCTATCGTCACGGCACCTGATTGACCAATTTCATCATTTTCAGATGATAGAGTTATGTTTTGCAAGTAATCATTTAAATCCGCTTCCGGATTGAGTGCAACATATTCTTTAACCGATGAAACAAATTGTTCTATGTTAAGTAATCTGTTCATATCTTCTTCATCTTTCAAATTGTACGCATTCCTTATTGCAAAAACTTTCAACACTTTCTCCACGAAATCAGGAAGAGGAAGAGAGACATATTCTTTTGCCGTGTTGTACGCATCAATAAATGAAGCAAATTTTTTTCTTAACGGATTAGCTTCCTCAAGGCTTAAGCAGTTTTCAAGCAATGAAAGTTGATAATTTGTTTGACCTAGTTTGGCAAGTGTGCCATCACCTATTCCTCGTTTTGGAAAATTGATTATTCTTGCAAACGCCACATCGTCTTTAAGGTTTACAAAAAGCCTTAAATAATTGATTATATTTTTTATTTCCGCCCTTTCATAAAACTTGAAGCCACCATAAATTCGGTGTGGAATATCATAGGACAAAAACGCCTCTTCTAAGTTACGCGAAAGTGCATTGATACGCATTAAAACGGCAATATCATTATAGGAATATCCGTCAGCAACAAGTTTTGTTATTGTCTTGGCAACAAACAGTGCTTCGTCACGTTCATCATAAGCATTAAACAAAACAGGTTTCTCACCACTTGCATTTTCAGTCCACATATTTTTATTTAATCGCGAAGTGTTGTTTTTTATAACGTTGTTTGCAACGGCTATTATTTCTGGGCTGGAACGATAATTTCTTTCAAGTTTAAACACCTTTGCACCCTCAAAATCCTTCTTAAAATTGAAAATGTTTTGAAAGTTTGCCCCACGCCACGAATATATACATTGATCTTCATCACCAACTGCAAACACATTTTTATGTACGCTTGCAAGCAGTTTTACAATTTTGTATTGTACGAGGTTTGTATCTTGAAATTCATCAACCAAAATGTACTCAAATCTATTGGCATAGTATGATAAAATTTGAGGATTTTTTTCAAAAAGCTCAACCGTTTTCACAAGCAAATCATCAAAATCAAGTGCGTTGTTTTTCATTAATTTGTCTTGATACGCCTTCATAAAACGTCCGATTTTCCGCATATCATTTTCATCTTCATGCGTCTCGACATACTCTTCCAGCGTCTGATTTCCGTTTTTCCAATTTGAAAGATGATAGGCAACGGATTTTTTCAGTTTGTCGTCACCTGTCTCTGTTGTCAAAACTTCCTTTATTGCCTTTTCACTATCGCTCTCACTATAAATGGAAAAATCACGCGTAAACGGCGGAAGATATGAAATATCCATTCTCAAAATCTTTGCGCACATAGAGTGGAAAGTTGAAATCCAAACTCTATCCGCTCCCGACACCATTCCGCTTATCCTTTCTTTCATCTCTCCCGCCGCTTTGTTTGTAAAAGTTATGGCGAGAATCTTGAATGGATCCACCCCGCATTCCTTGATTAAATAGGCAACTCGGTGCGTGAGAAGTCTGGTTTTGCCTGAGCCTGCTCCCGCAGTTACCAATATGGCACCATTTATTTCTTTTAATGGTGCAAGTTGTTGTTCATTTAATGTGTTTAAGTCAAAATTCATACATATAATATACCATTTTAAATCAAAATTGTCTAGTAAAAAAGACTTGAAATAAAGTCTTTCAAGTCTTAGTTTATTAAATTTTCAAATTAAATAAAGATGTGTGCGAAACTTCATCGGTTATGCTTTAAAGCAATATGCAAAGCACACCACCTTTTCCCTCATTGACTATTCGTGAAAGGGTTTTTCTCATCTTTCTTTGTGCCTCAACAGGCATTAAGACAATCTTCGTGTTTATGCTGTCACCAACCAAACTATATAAACTTTTGCCTAAAATGTTTGTATCCCATATTGATTGAGGGTCGATGTCAAATTGTTCAACAAGATTTTTCGCCAACTCCTGACTTTGGTCCTCATTCCCGACAATCGGTGTGACTTCAGTTTCCACATCAACACGAATTATATGCAAACTTGGTGCCGTGGCTTTTATCTTAACACCATAACGGTTGCCTTGCTTGATTATTTCTGGCTCACCGAGTTCCATATCTTCTCGCTTAGGTTCAACAACTCCGTAGCCCGTTTGTTTAACTTCTTCGAGTGCGCCTCTCAATTTGTCGTACTCTTGTTTTGCAAACGCCATTTCTTTAATGCAAGAAACAAGTTGAAAGTCGTCTGCGATTGTATAACCACATTGTTGCGACAAAACCTGATAAAACAATCCCTCTTTTGGAACCACATTAAATCTGATTGTACCATTACCCGCCTCTATGGTTGAAACTGTGATAGGCTCAAATGATGCACTTTCAGCAAATGCAATTTGATTTTTTGTTGCATCGGCGAGTTTGTTTAAGTTTAAACTCAACTTCTTCATCTCTTGTGAAATTTCACCAATAATTTCACTATCAAAATCAAGTGCGCGAAGCCATTCAGGCATGGATACTTTGATTGAGGTTACAGGAAATTCCATCAGCACATTTTCAATAATGTTGTCCACATCATCTTCTTTCATTTCAAGTGCGTTCATATTGATTACAGGTACATCATACTTTGCATTTAAAGATGCAGCAAGTTTCTTGCTCTCGCCTGATGTCGGATTTTTGCAGTTAAGCACAACAACAAATGGTTTGCCTGTTGACTTCATTTGTGCAATCACTCGCTCTTCCGCATCCACATAATTTGCCCGCGGAATATCAGTGACTGAACCATCGGTGGTGACAACAATGCCAATTGTTGAATGTTCTTTTATAACCTTGTCTGTACCCATTTCCGCTGCTTCCTCAAAAGGCATCTCCTCTTCTGACCATGGGGTTTTAACAAGTCGTGGTTTATCTCCCTCTGTATGCCCCATCACGCCACTTACAACATAGCCCACACAGTCAATCATTCGAACTTTCATTTCTGCATTTGCAATTTTGATTTTAACCGCTTCATTTGGAACAAAATGCGGTTGTGTGGTCATAATCGTTTTGCCATCGGCCGATTGCGGGAGTTCATCAATCGTTCTTTCCTTGCCAAACTTTTCTTCAATGTTCGGAACAACAAGTTTTTGCATAAATTGCGTGATAAAAGTTGATTTTCCCACCCTCACAGGTCCAACAACACCAATATATATGTCGCCATTAGTGCGTGACTTAATATCTTCATAAATTTCAAATTTTTCCATTTTATCCTCCATGCGACAAGATAATCTATGATGATAAAATGGCAAATATAACAAAAATGAAAATTTTTCAAGTATTTTTAAGGTCAAATTGCACTAAAATTTGTTAATTCATCGTCTCGCATGGTTGTATGGTAATCGGTGTTTGTAATTTTTCGTCTTTTCATGATTGTGCCTTATTTTGTATATTTTATGACAAGACTTACGTAATATTTTCTTTCCTTGTCATCTTGTTCATTGGATTTTATGTGTAAAAACGCTCTTACGACATTAAATTTAGATGTTCAGTTTTTTCATTTTTAAGCAAATCAAAAACCCCAACTCAATTGTTGGGGTTTATGATTATTCATTTGCTATATCATCAATGTCGTCCTTTCTTCTCTTTCTTAATATTAAAATAATTATTAAAATGATTAAAAGAACGAATATAGGTATGAGAATTGAAAGCAAAATTGTAAGCAATATACTCTTATCTTCTTCTATCTCACCATTTTCTCCCACATGCCAGAATAACCCTCTGTGAGATGTGCTTGGATCGGAATAAGTTCTATAATGTTGTACACCATTGAAATCACATTTTCCAAGGTTGATATAGCCATTAAATGGATTTTCTTCTGTTCCAATAGGTTCCCAGAATCGTCCACTAAAGTCTAAATCACTTATAACTTCATAGTATAACTCACTATATTTTATTCCGTCAGCATTTTTATAACCGCCATTTACCAAGAATGATAATAAAGCAAATTCTTTTACGGTTGAGATTAAATATGGATTTTCTTCTTCACCTTTACCTGAGAAGTTTGCAACCACATATGCGTCCTCACCTTCTCCCTCAATGGTGTAAAGCGTTCCAATAATTTCCTCATCATCCCATTTAAGGCGTTCAAATGTGACTTGAATTTCTGCCGTGTATTCAAAGTATCTATCCAAAAATGCTTGAGTGATTCTGATTTGCCCGTTCGAGTTTTTGTATAGGTCAAGGTTTATCGTATCCTGTCCAACGTTTTCTTTGTCGCGTATCATAATTATTGCAACGGAACGATAATTGTCGTTTGCAATAATATTTAATGCGAAATTGTCACCATAAATGGCTTGATATGATCCACCATTTTCAATTGCCTTGGTATTTCCATTTGCATCACTTATGTTTACATAACCGCCTCTTGAATTTTCCGATTCCTCGGCTGCATCTTCAACAAAGTAATTGAATGCAATTGACATTAACTCGCGAGTAAATCCTATCTTAATGTCTTTCTTATAAGCATTGTCACCATCGGCTTCCAAAACATCTACCGTCAATTTTATTTCAAATAGATATACATTTGATTGTGAAATTGATTCAATTGCAAGTCCTGCACTCTCAAAATCAAATCCAAAACCTTTGTTCTTCCAAATTTCAACTTCAAACACATCGCCTACATGGGCTTCAATCTGATTCTCTGTGATTGGATTTCCATTCAATCTCTTTTCGATAACATCATGTTTGTCGTCAATATCTCGAGAATCAAATGAAAGGTTGACTTTCTTGCCCTCAAAGTAAGCAACTAATGTTATAGGTTCAGTTGTTGCTGGGAATGTGTAAGTATATTCACCGCTTGAGTTTTTCACGCCGAATATATCTTCAAGTTCACCATTTTTTATCATCACCCATTTAATAAAGGTGAAGCCCTCATTTGCCAATGCAACAATCGTCAGTTCTGCGTCATGAGCAAAGCAACCATCTGTTATATCTGTTCCATTCTGTCTACCGAAACTGCTTCCGCAATTTGGTTCACTATTGCTTAAATTCACAACTTGAATTGTTAATATAGGTTTGTAATATACTTGCAAGATGTATTTTCCTCCTGCCTCCGCAATATCAAGTGTAAATGATTCAGGTCTTGTAGCACCGTCAGAATTTCCAAGTTGAAGAACGAATTTTTCAAATATATATCCTTCAAATTGAATAGCACTGATGTTTAACTTGCTTCCAACAATAATAGATGCCTGCCAAGGATTGCTCTGCTCTATGTAAATTTGCTCTTCGCCTCTAAGGTTTTGATAATTTGTAATCATTGTTTCAATAGAATATTCAGGATGATCAAGTGCCAGACTTTGTAATACAAAGCTTATTTCTAACGTAGCCCGATCATGTCCCCATGCTGCATACAGTGTAAATGTTTCAGTGTCCGGATTATAGTTATCATCTGTGACATATACGCCTGTTGGGGTGGCGTTGTTGTACCCGCTGAATCCCCATACATTTTCTATTTCACCATATTTGTTGACAACTTGAATACCGTTTGCACTTGGTTTTGTAAAGTAGCCTAGGAACGTGTAATTTTTTCTTGTTGTAAGAATTCTGCCCTTTTCATCATCAGGGAGTGAGTTTAATGACCAAGATTGTCCATAGATAATCTTTTTCGACATGGTGATTTCTTGATCACCATCAACAAATTTGATGTTAAATTCTTTTGGTATAACATAGAACACAATTGTTGCATCTGTTGTAACATTTTTAATTGTAAACGACAATTTACTGCTAAATCCCGTTGCTAAAACGTCACTTAATTCAATTGCGCCCGCTTCAATGTTTTCTTCTGCAAATTCTGTTGTTCCACCATACATTATGCCATAATGAACTACACCATCACTTCCAACTGCAAATTTAAACGCAGGATTTAAATACAGGTTGAATATAAGATTCTCATTTGTAATTATACCCACATTTACATAGTGTAAGTTTGCAGGGCTGGATGTGATACGGCCTGAAGATGTGTCAACTTCCACTCTTCCTGCCATAACGAAATCGGATTGTCCTTCAACTTCAAAGTGAATGTTAACAATGTTCTCTTTCGCCGTAAAGATTACTTCTACACGGTTTCCGTCTTTAAGTCCCATAACAGCATAAATGCTTATTCCATTTCTTGTAGTAACATTCAATGTTGTGCCTTGCGTTGCGACAACATTTGGAGTGAAGCCATCTTTTGGTTCTACAATAAAGTACAATACCTTATCGGTTTTTGAATTTATCGAATAGTTTGCACCGATTATTAATTTTCCGCTGTCTGGTGCAGAATATTGATCATCGCCAACCTTATTTCCATTTGCATCTGCAAGATAAATGCTGCCGCCTGCATCAGTTCTTTCATTGGTCATTTTCAAAACTGACGTTTTTGCCATCACATATATTATTGCATCTCCTGCCGTAAATGAAATTTCAATTGATTTAACCGGATTATCTAGATCAATCAGTATAGTAAGAGTGTCGTTATCGGTATTAATATAGTCACTTATTTGCACCTCAGTGCCGTCAAATTTCAATGTGCCAATAACGTATCCAAAATCAGGAATTAATTTTATAATAAGATCTTCACCTTGTTTAATGTTTATTACAGCATAATCATTTGAAGCAATATCAACTGTTGCTTCTCCTTGAGTGGCAGTAACTGAGCCTTTGCCTGTTACACTGATTCGCTCGTCAACCATTTTACGTTCATATTGTGCAACAATTTCGATATAGCCATCTTCATTAGCCGTTTCAAGTAGTGTCTTATTTAGGTCTATACCAAGTACAAAGCTCCATGTTCCATTTTCTTCACCATTATCTTTGCTGATTTTGGTTGTTCCAATATACCAACCCTTAAATCTGTATGTACGTTCAAGTTCTCTTTGACTTAAAGTCAATGCTTCTCCATACCTCACTGTCGGTGTTGGATCTGAAGTTATTTCTCCAAGATTTGGATCTTCCGCCGTAATGCTGAATTTGTATTCTCTTCCCACACAATCAAATACAATTTTGAAGTCTTCATCATAACGTGAAAGTTGTATTTCAAATGTATAGATATTGTGTTCTGAATCAAATTCGCAATGAACGAAGTCAACATAATCTACACTTTCCATTAAAAGATTGAATGCTGAAAGGCTGACATCATTATAACCATAACTTAATGTTCCAGTTATTGTTAATGTTGTGCCAATGTAGATTGGGTATGAGCCTCCATTTGTGTCAACTGAATAGTTTTGATTGCTGTTATGTGTAGGCCAAGGATCTTTAACGGAGAATTTCAAACCGGTGAATTTTAATGAAACGTTGTCAAAACTTATATTTATTTCGCCAGGTTGTGCCGAAACACTTAATGAAGCATCATAAGTGAAGCCAACCCATGTAAAAATCAAAGTTTTTCCATCATCAGTAATTTCATATTGTCTTTCGCAATCACCACCAAACGCCAAACTGTCATCTTTAAATACATAACCTTTGTTTGCGGTGAAAGTTATCACAACCTCTTGCCCAGTGAATGCTTTTACTATGTTATCGCCAAGTTTTTCTCGTGGCTCACCATCAACTGTTATGGTGTAATCCTCGACATAACTAGCGGTAATCGTCATCTTCCATTCACTTGGCACCACTCTAAATGAAATTGAACAATCTTCTTGAAGGTCTTGAATGGTGACTCCATCTACTTGTAAATTTACAATTCCTGGAATTTCATCATACTCAAATTCATAACCCTTTTTATAACTGTCACTAAATGTGATCACAAGTTTAAGTTGGTCAACTCCATATAGAAGAGTTCGTTTTGTACCACTTACGATCTCGCTGTTTCCAATTTTAATACTCAGCTCATTTGGATCGAAGTTGATTGTAATGTCATGAGGAACAGGTTCCCATACCGCCTTAAAGTTTAGGATAAAACCTTCTGCCGTTGACAAACCAACAGATAACAACTTGTCTCCATCTGCATATATTTTATCGTCAGCCAAACATTGCCATCTAGCTTGCATTCCTACCATTGTTGGAACAGGAAGCCCTGTTATTTCACTGCCAAACTGT
>CANQHL010000022.1 GCA_947623775.1 uncultured Clostridia bacterium | reverse complement strand
TAAACTCCACCTGATGCAAGGTCAAAAGGGCAAATGTGCTTGTTCTCTCACGCCCCGAATGAACCGCTTGAACCTATCGGCAACGGTAGGGCTAGATAGATGATTGTCAAATACAGAACTCGGCTTATAGCATAGCTTACCGGCGTTAATGCCGGTATTTTTATTTCTAAAAGAGATTGTTGCAAATGTGTCTTTATGTTTAAATGGTAAAGAAATTGTCAATAATCGATATTATGAATGAAAAAGAGTATATAGAAAGTTTATCAAATTTAATATTTAATAGGGTGAAATATCACTCGCCGAAGTTTAATTGTGAAATTGACCTTGCCTTGCCTGATATTGTTGGTATAGATGCTAAATATCCTGTTTTTATATATGAAAAACCGCTGGATAAAATTTTTTATAAAGCATTTTTAAAAGCAAAAAAGTCGGCAGAATTTAATCTTATCTTAACTGAACAACCAAGAATAAAAAGACGCAAATTAAAAAATCTTGGTCGCACATATATTTTTTTAAATGATGAGCTTGGCCCACATGTACACGACGCTTTGTATGCGTTGAATATAAATTATCCCAGTCACTCAGATTTTAATTTTGAAATGCAAGGGGAATTTTTAAAAATAAATCATAAGATGATTGAATACGAATTTAAACAATATTTTAATTATAGCAAATTTATGTGTGATGGTGTTGTGTGTGAGGTTAAAAACTTTGTTTTAAATGGCAAGAATTATATTATGAATTTTTCAAATACAACAAGAACCATTCGTACAATTGAATTTGAATTTAATTTACCTTTGCCACGTGGATATTATATTTTTAAAAAGGCAAATAACTATATAGAAATTGAAAATTTAACAAATAAAGATAAAGCGTACTTTAATTATAATATAAAAAATGCTGATGTTAAATTTTCAACAATAAATGGCATTGAAAGTTGTACTTTTGCATGTGTTAATTTGAAGTGTAAAATATCTCTTTTAGCCAAAGAGACGCGAAAATTTTATTTTAATTTTGGCAACAACAAATATTGCCTTAATACGCCAAAAGAAGTAAATCTTTTCTTTGATATATCACAAGAGAAAATGAATGAAATATTTAATATCAAAATAACGACACGAGATAAAAATTTTGACGATGAATTTAATCGGGTTTTACCACAAAAAATATGGAATAAATGGCAACAATTCGATATTGACGAAGAGAGCGAAAATGAATGGCTTAAAATAAAATCATCAATTATAAAAACAAATGAACAAGGAATGCAGATACAAAAGAATTTTAAGGGGTTGAAAGAGGTAAAAATATATAAAGATAATAAATGGAAAAGAATATTTATTGTTCATAATGATGTCAATTACCTTTTTGCAGACAATGTAAAATATTTTAATTTTACTATTTTAACCAAGGAAATATTTGCTAAAAATGACGAGATTTACTTGTCTTTTGCAGACTAATGTTGTAAAATAGTCCAAAATTGAGATTGATGATATAAACATCAATCCATGTACATATATCGGAGAAAGAATGGATAATTTGTTTGAGAATTTACATAATGATAAAAAGCCATTGGCAGAAAGAATGCGTCCCAAATCATTGGATGAATTTGTTGGACAAAAACATATCCTCGGGAAGGGCAAATTGCTTCGTAGATTAATCGAGGCAAAACGAGTGCCAAGTGTTATTTTTTTTGGTCCTCCGGGAACGGGAAAAACTACGCTTGCAAGGATTATTGCAGATACAAGCAATTCCAATTTTGTAAAACTTAATGCAATATCAAATGGTGTCGCAGATGTTAAAGCGGTTATAGATCAGGCAAAAAAAGATTTTGAATTATATGGAAAAAGAACCTATCTTCTCTTAGATGAATGCCATAGATGGTCTAAAGCTCAAAGCGACTCTCTTTTGGCATCACTGGAAAATGGATATATAAATTTTGTCGGTTGCACAACTGAAAATCCAAGTTATAGCATGACAAGGGCTATCGTGTCTAGATGCAGCGTTTTTGAGTTTAAACCAATAGATTCGGAAGATATTAAAGATGTTTTAAAAAGAACCATCGCATCAGACGAGGGGCTGAAAGCGTATAACATAAAAATTGATGAAGATGCACTTGAATATTTTGCAACAGCATGCGGAGGAGACGTACGAAGTGCATTGAACGGGCTAGAAATTGGTGCAATTACCACAAATTCAAATGCAAATAATGAAATTTTAATAACTAGGGATATAGCCGCTGAATGTTTACAGAAAAAGGCATTAAGCTTAAATGATGATGTATATTATCATATTTTGAGTGCATTTTGTAAAAGTTTAAGGGGAAGCGATGCGACTGCTGCGCTATATTATGCAAATAGATTAATAGAAGCAGGGGTTGAGCCACAAGTGCTTGCTAGAAGAACAATTGCTCATGCAAGCGAAGATGTAGGGCTATCCGCACCAAATGCACTATTACAGGCTTGTGCAAGTTTATATGCACTAGATAATTTAGGGATGCCGGAGGGAAATCTTGCACTTACTCAGGCCATTATTTATGTTTGCGAGTCTCCGAAAGATAATAGAGTTGTAAAAGCTATGAATATGGCACAAGATGATGCAAGAAATCATCCCGATGATAGAGTTCCTGATTATTTAAAAAATCACACGGAGGCAAGTAAAAAATATAAATATCCACATGATTATGGTGGATATGTCAATCAACAATATTTGCCGGATAGTTTAAAAGATAGAAAATACTTTGAAAGAAAAGATAAAAATAACTGATTTGGCTTGACTGGCAACGTCGAATTATGTCGAAATTGAGCTTGAAAAATTATTTTGACAATTTGTATTTTGTTTTTAAAGATGCTATTGTACTGCAATTGAAAAATACTGAAAAGCCTTTTAATTATAAAAACTAAAAAGTCAATGAACTAAGAAATAGAATGAATTTATGGCGTTGGGTGTAAATTTTAATAAATTTATAAATTTTGTTTTGAGAAATTGAGATGATGTATTATAATAAACTTGTAGATTTGTACTTTTGGAGGAAAACTTATGTTTGGACATAGAAGTGATGGCAAAAAAGTAAAGGGAATGACAATTATAGAAAAAGCAGAGCCCTTTTTTATGCCACAACGAATTGATGCTGTAAATTATGTGAATGTCAAAGTCCCTTGTGCTCCTCTTGATGACTTTATAGCAAGAGAAAAAAAGAATGGAAAGCATTATACATATATGCATATTATGTTTGCCGTATTGGTAAGAGTGCTTTATACAAGACAAAAAATGAATAGATTTATTATGCGAGGCTCCATGTATCAAAGGAATTACCTTAGTATTTCTATGGATATTAAAAAACGCCTTGAAGATGATGCAGAAGATATAACATGCAAATTCTATTTTACCGGAAGAGAAAGTTTGGAAGAAATTACTAAAATGGTAGATGAAGAAATTGCTAAAAATCTTCAAGAGAACACTGTTCATAACACAACAAAGATTGCCGGAAGATTTTGCAAGTTGCCGGATTTCTTGTTTAGATGGGCTTTAGGATTTTGTAGATGGCTCGATAAACATGGTATGCTTCCGAAGAGTTTAATAAAGGCAAGTCCATTTCATACAAGTTGTTTTTTAACCAATTTAAAGTCAATCAAATTGCCATATATTTATCATCATTTATATAACTTTGGCACCACATCTCTATTCGTTGCAATGGGAAAGGAAAAGGTTGAGCCATATGTTGAGAACAATAAAGAATTAAAAGTTGGGAAATTTATAACATTTGGCATGACTTTGGATGAAAGAGTTGCAGATGGTTTTTATATGGGAGGAACTCTTAAATTATGTAAAGATTTACTTGCAAATCCTGATGTTCTTAAAGAAAGTTTACCCGACGATGGTTCTATACCAAAACAACTTTTAAAGAAAAATAAGGCTACAAAAGTAAAAAATAAGAAAGAAAAAAATCACAAAAAGAGAAAACCATTGGAAAATAAGAAGAAACATGATAAAAAAATAAAAAAAAGATGATGTTAATGCTAGCAATAATTAAAAAAATGTTGTAAAATATAAGAGGAGGAGAATATGAAATCAACATTATACTTTATTTTGGCGTGCCTTACAATCGTATATATAGGATTTCTGTGTTATGTCAACATTTATGGCATGGAAGAAATGGCAACTTGGATGCAATATGTATCGATTTATGGCGGGTTGGTAATTGCATTGTTATATGCTGGAATAAACTTTATGGGAAGTCCGCTGAAAATTGTATTTTTCATTCTTTTGATTGTGATGACCGTACTTTTAATTTTGACAATTTCTATACCGGATGTTTTCAGAGAATTATTCAAATTAGACAATGTTGCACAAATACTTTAAAATTAAGTAAATAGGATTTTATATGAACAAACTATTGTTTGTAGATGGGAACAGCATAGCCAACAGGGCGTTTTATGCTCTCCCATTTCTTTCTAATCATTTAGGTAAACCATCAGGGGCGGTTTTTGGATTCGCCAATATTTTGTTGAAGATTTTACAAGAAGAAAAACCATCTCATGTGGTAGTTGCATTTGATCATGCTAGGAAAACATTTAGAAATGAAATTTATAGTGAATATAAAATGCAACGTAAACCAACTCCTGAGGAATTGAAAGTTCAGTTTCCCATAATAAAAGAAATGCTTGATGTGATGGGTATAAAATACATTGAACAAGAAGGGATAGAAGCCGATGATATAATTGGAACATTGACAAAAAAATTTGTTGGTGAAAAAATCATTTTGTCTGGTGATAGAGATTTACTACAACTTATTGACAAAAATACTTGTGTTTGGTTGACAAAGAAAGGTGTTAGCGATGTGGACAAGGTCAATCCGCAAAGATTAAAGGAAATTTTTAATCTTGAGCCATATCAAATAATTGAATTAAAAGGGCTTATGGGTGATACTTCAGATAATATCCCTGGAGTAAAAGGTATTGGTGAAAAAACCGCTTTAACGCTTCTAGAAAGTTATAGTAATATAACAAATATATATGAAAATATAGAAAATATAAAAGGCAAAGTAAAAGAAAAGCTTATTGATGGGAAAGAAATGGCATTTACATCAAAAACACTTGCCACAATAAATAGAGAATGCAATATTGATTTAAATAAAGACGATTGTCAATACAAATTTCCATTTGATGAAAAAGTGTATAACTTTTTTACGGAATGGGATTTTTCTTCGTTAGTTAAAAATGAAAAATTGTTTAACAAATTTAATGAAAAAATTGTTGAAAATAATAAAATAAAATTAACTACTGAAATTTTAAACAATATAAATGTTATTTCTAATTATTTTAGTTATGATTTGCAAAAGCTTGAGTTTTATATAAATGATAAATTGTATTATTTAGAAAATAATTTTTCTATTTTTGAGCTGCCGCTGAGTATTGAAGATGTTTGCATATATCTTAAAAATTATTTTGAAAATGAAAATATAACAAAATATACTTTACATGCAAAGGATGATATGCACTTTTTAAGTAAACTAGGTATAAATCTTAAAGGTTATGTTGATATTGCTCTTAAAAATTACTTAGTTACAGCCGGAATGAAAAATGGAGCTGATAATTTGACTCCGATGCATTACTTTGAAAAAGATAAGGAATTGAGTGAGGAACTAACCAAACGTAATTTGGTTTTCGTTTATAATGAAATTGAAAAGCCATTAACAGATTTACTATTTAATATGGAAGTTCAAGGGTTCAAAATTAACGAAGATAAACTAGATGAAATCAAAATAGAATTTCAAGAAAAAATAGAAGAGTTGGTTCAAAAAATATATTTTGACGCTGGTGAAGAATTTAATATAAATTCTCCAAAACAAGTAGCGTATATCCTTTTTGAAAAATTAGGGATAAAATCGTATAATAACAAGAAGCAATCTACCAATGCAAATGTGCTGGATGAATTAAGATTTATTCCAATTGTAGATAATATTCTAACATACAGAAAATATTCAAAATTGGTGAGCACATATGTTGATGTTTACAAAAACATTTGCATTGAAACGGGTGATATAATTCATACAACGTTTAATCAAACGTTAACAAGCACCGGCAGACTTTCAAGCAGTGAACCAAATTTACAAAATATTCCTACAAGGGACGATGATGGTAAAATTCTTAGAAAGATTTTTGAATCTAAATTTGATGGAGGAAAAATTATTTCTGCGGATTATAGCCAAATCGAACTTAGATTGCTTGCGGATATGTCCGGTGAAGAAAAATTGATTGATTCATTTATACAAGGTGAGGATATTCATAGATTGACCGCATCTCATATTTTTAATAAAGATATTGCCGATGTGACTGATAATGAAAGAAGAGATGCCAAAGCGGTAAATTTTGGAATAATTTATGGTATAAGTGATTATGGATTATCCCAGAGTATAAAAAGCACACGGGCAATGGCGAAAGAATATATTGAATCTTATTTTACAAAATATCCAAAAGTAAAACAATTTATGGAAACAAATGTTGAAAAAGCAAAAGAAAATGGATATTCAATTACAAAATTTGGAAGAATACGAATTATTCCGGAGTTATCTTCTTCAAAGTATCAAACAAGAACGTTTGGGGAGCGAGTTGCGATGAATATGCCTTTGCAAGGCACGGCATCTGATATAATTAAACTTGCAATGTTAAAGGTTGACAAAAGACTTCATCAGGAAGCTTTGAAAAGCCAGTTAATTTTACAAATTCACGATGAATTGATTGTTGATACTTTCCCAGGTGAAGAGATTAAGGTTGAGAAAATCTTAAAAGAAGAGATGGGAAGGGTTGTTACTTTAAAGGTGCCATTAACAGTCTCGATTGGAATTGGCAAAAACCTTTATGAATGTAAATAAAATGAAAAAATCTTTGTAAAATGTTTGACTAATTTTATTGTAATAGGATATAATGAATTTGGAGATGTAATGCAAAAGCATAGAAAGATGGGAATTGATTATGGTGACAAACGCATTGGTATTGCTATGACAGATGCCCTTTGTATCATATCAAGTCCATTGGAAGTTTACAAAAATGTCGGAGTTGATGATGCAATAAATCATATCATAAAATTGATTAAAGAATATGATGTTGATGAGATTGCTTTGGGAATGCCTTTCAATATGGATGGAACTATAGGTGAAAGAGCTAAACTGCATCAAGAGTTCGGCGAGAAACTACAAAGTCTTTCAGGTGTAAAAGTGTGTTATATTGATGAGCGCTTAACCTCGGCAGAAGCAGAAGAAATTTTGATTTCCAGCGGAGTTCGAAGGGAAAAGCGAAAGGAACTCATTGATAAAATTTCAGCACAAATAATTTTGCAAACATTCATAGAAAATAAAAGGGGTTAAATTTATGGAAAGAGAAAATGAAAACAACAAACCTGTAGATTTACTTGATGTACTGCTTGATCAAGACAACAAAGATCCAATTGTATTAATGGATGAAAGTGGAAAACAAATGACATTTGAGCAAGTGGCAGTTATTCCTTACGAAGTAAGAAAAGAAAGAAGACTTTATTGCGTATTAAAACCTGTTGATCATATTGAGGGAATTGGGGATGACGAGGCAATCGTATTCCTTGTTGACACAGATGATAACGGAAATACTGTAATTAAGATTGAAGAGGATGAGGAAATTGCTATTGCTGTTTTTGATAAATACTATGATCTTCTTGAAGAAGCACAAAAGGAAGCAAAGGCAAAAGAGCCTGCACAAGCAGCAAAGAAAGCTGCTCCAAAGACAAAAGGTAAGCCTGCAGGTAAAAAATAACCAAAAGGTTGTATGTATAAATCAAAATTCATTGATGAATACTTTTGTTATGCAATAAATAAAAAGATAACTTTTTGTAAGTTGTCTTTTTTATATAAAAGATGTACTTTAATTAAAACATAATTGATAATATAATATTATGTATAAAAATGTTAAATTTTGCCAATCTAATTATACAAGGCGAAAAGCCTTGAATTTTAGGAGGTGAAAACTATGTTTGGTAAAAACTCTAAGGTCGGCAAATCTTCAACTAAGAATGTAAGAAGTGCTAAAACAAAAAATGTTGAAGCATCAAGTGAAGCAAAATCAAAGACTTCAAGAACAAAAAATGTTGAAGCATCAAACGAAGCAAAAAATTGCAGTTCAAAAACAAACTCATCTGCAAAAAATTGCAAGTAGTTTTCAACCAAAAAATCCATAAGTAATCATGCTTATGGATTTTTTATTTGTATAGAAGAAGCAAATATAATTGTAAATTTATTGCTGATGAAGAAGAGAATAGGTGAGTTTATTAAAAGTCAATGATATGTCCGTGTTTAAATCATCAAAGTGTTCCGTAAGAACATACTCCCAGTTATTTCCAAATAAATCATCATAAAAGGTGCTATTGAAAACATAAACAACCTTTTCTGTTTTGTCGCTTGTTTCAAAATTGAAAGTAATCTGGAATTTATATATTATGACTCCCTCAGAACCACCTAAGTAGCATATAGTTTTATTGTCCGTTAAGTATTCACCATTGTTTATATTGCCTTCAATAAAGGTATTATATGTTGTTGCCCCACTTGAAACATTTGAAATAGAAATATTAAACGAGAAGTTTGAATAATTTTCAGGCTGGCAATCAACTTTGCTTAAAGCGGCATAACACATGGCTTTAGGATTATTTTTACCTTCTTCAAAAATTGCAACATATGAGCCTGCAGTATCTGAGCCATAAGTCAACTCCATCTTTTTATCCAACGAAACAATTGTTCTTCCATTTTTTGCCCAGCCTATGAAAGGATTGCTTTCAGGCAAATTTTCAACTGCTTCTAGCGCCAATTTGCTTCCCTCTTCTTTTTCTTCTCCCTCGCTAGCAATACCTTTTACAGCACCTAAAGACAAATCACTGGAATATGCCTTGATGTTATAACTAGGTGGTGGAGTGCAGGCAGTAAGCAAAAATGGACATAAACATATTGCAAAGAAATATTTATAACTTTTTTTCATTTTCATCCTCACTATATTATTATTATCAACAATTCACAATAATTTGTCAAATTATTTAATTTAATTTTTATTTTCTAAGTGTATTTTTAATAACCTTGCATAGAATATTCTTTGTAAGGAGTTTATTTATGTGGGAATTTTCTCTTAATTTTAAGAGTGAAAATGCCGACTTGGCAAAGTATGTTTACAATATTTTAGCAAATTATGTTGCTTCAATAGATGGGGTAGTTACATCGAATGAAGAAAATGGGCATATCTTTTTATTAATAGCGGTAAAGGATAAAGATAAAGAAAAACTTAAATTAATATTAATTAATGCTATTATAGAAATTATATGTACAAAATTTAAATCGGATTTTTTAAATAAAATGCTGGTTTTACCCGAATTAGATAAAGCAAGTATATATGCGTTTAAAAAAGCACTGCTGAATTTTGACAAAGAAACAGATAAATTTATTATAAGAAAAAATTTGGTTTTAGAGAAAAATTTATACGTTGAGTCTTTTTATCATTTTAAATTGCGTGCTCTTCAAGACAAATGGGAAGAGCTTGTTAGTTTATCTAATGAAAATAAGGAATATCTAATTTCAAGAGAAAGCTTTATCGATCTTTTGAAATTTTTAGTGGATAATTTAGATATTTGCGAAGATGAAATTTCTATAGTTAAGGAAAAAGACGGATATAGAATTTTTTCTGATGAATGTGAATTTACAAAAAATTTAATCAGCGAAGATAGTATGGTTTCTTCTGTTATAGATCTATCTCCGCAAAAAATAAATTTGTATTTTAGCGAAACGAGCAATGCTATCAATTTATTGGAGAAAATTTTTGAAGAGCGTATTACAATAAACCAAAATTCACTGCAAAATATTAAAAAATTCAAATTAAATTAATAAAATCCATTGACAATATATTTTTTTTAGCGTAAAATATAAATAAACTCAGAGCGGTAGACAAGTAGAATTTATTTGATTCGTCCAGAGAAAAGTCGTTTGGTGAAAGACTAAGATAGAATAAATTTGAAACCACTATGGCAATGAAGAGTATAATTAAGTGGCTTGTAACAAAGCAATTAAGGTGGAACCGCGGTTATTAATCGTCCTTATTTTGAAGGGCGTTTTTTATTTATAACGCCGATAATTTAGGAGGTAATATGGAAATCAAAGATGTTAAAGATGAAAAGTTAGAAATGGCAAGGCATTCTCTTGCACATGTGTTGGCAAAAGCTGTAATGAGCATTTATCCCGAGGCAAAGTTGACTATCGGTCCGGCACTTGATGATGGTTTTTATTATGACATAGATTTGGAGCATTCAATCACTCAAGATGAATATGCGGCAATTGAGAAAAAAATGAAAGAAATTATAAATAAGGGCGAAAAATTCACAAGAAAAGTTCTTACAAAAGATGAAGCACTTAAACTATATGAGAATAACCCTTATAAGCAAGAAATTATCCGAGAAATAGATGATGATCAGGAAATTTCAATTTATTATACGGGTGATGACTTTTATGATCTCTGTCGTGGACCGCATGTTGATTCAACTGAAAATTTACAAAACATGGCATATAAAATTCATGACGTAAATGGTGCTTATTGGCGTGGAAACGAAAAGAATAAAATGTTGCAGAGAATTTATTGCTATGCGTTTAAAAGCAGTAAAGAACTTGGTGAGTATATTGCAAAAATTGAAGAGGCAAGAAAGCGGGATCATAATAAGCTTGGAAGGGAACTTGAATTGTTTACAACCGTAGATTACATTGGACAAGGTTTGCCAATTTTGCTACCGAGAGGAGCAAAAGTTATACAAATTCTTGAAAGATTTGTCGAGGATGAAGAGGAAAGACGAGGCTGGCAATTAACTAAAACACCATTTATGGCAAAAAGCGATCTTTACAAAATTTCCGGACACTGGGATCACTACAAAGAGGGAATGTTTGTCCTTGGTGATGAGAAAAAAGACAAAGAAGTTTATGCTTTAAGGCCTATGACATGTCCTTTTCAATATCAAGCATATTTAAATAAGGTACGCTCTTATAAAGACTTGCCTTTACGTTATGATGAGACTTCAACACTGTTTAGAAATGAAGCAAGTGGAGAAATGCATGGACTTATCAGAATAAGGCAATTTACTTTATCTGAGGGACATTTGATGTGTACGCCTGAGCAACTTGAAGATGAGTTTAAAAACTGCCTTGAACTTGCTATTTTTATGTTGAAAACATTAGGTTTGTATGAAGATGCAACATATAGATTTTCGCAATGGGATGAAAATAATCGGGAAAAATATATTGGCACAAAACAGCAATGGGATGAAGCACAATCAACAATGAAAAAAATACTTGATGATCTGAATGTAAATTATTATGTCGGAATAGGTGAAGCCGCCTTTTATGGGCCTAAATTGGATATTCAGATAAAAAATGTTTACGGCAAAGAAGATACGCTTATAACGATTCAAATAGATCAGATGTTGGCCGAAAAATTTGGAATGGAGTACACTGATAAAGATGGCGTAAAAAAACATCCTTATATAATCCATAGATCAAGTGTTGGATGCTATGAAAGAACACTTGCCTATTTAATTGAAAAGTATGCAGGAGCTTTTCCGCTGTGGCTTGCACCAGAGCAGGTAAAAGTGCTTTCATTAACTGAAAGAAATAATGATTATGCTCATGCCATCAAGGAAGAACTTGCAAAGCGTAACATTAGAGTATATGAAGACTTGAGAAATGAAAAGATTGGCTATAAAATTCGTGAGGCATCTGCTTTAAAAATTCCTTATTTGATTATAGTAGGAGATGAGGAGGAAAAAACAAACACAATTTCAATCAGAGGACGTGGATTTGAGAATAAATCAGGGCTAACTTTGTCAGAATTTGCCGATAGGCTTGAAAATGAAATAAAAACGAAAAAAATATAAATAAAATATTTGGAAAATAAATAAAGATATGCTAAACTTTTATAAAAAGGAGGCACAAAATGGAAGCAACACAAATTATTTTGATTGTTTTTATAGTTTTATTGATTGTATTGTATCCTATTCTTATATATTCAAGAAATAAAAAGGAAAACTTACGCATGCAGGAGCAAACAAATTCTTTAAAGAATGGTGATAAAGTTTTAACTACAAATGGAATCTATGGAACTATTGTAAACATTCAAGATGAACATGAAAGAAAAGTTGTAATTCTTGAAACGGGCGATGAAACTAATAAGGGCTATGTTGCAGTAGATGCTTTTGCAATTTATAGAATTTTCCCAGATGAATCATTATCACCACAAGAAGATGCAAACTCAAGTGAACAGTCCGGGCAAGAAGAACAAGGGGCAAACATCGAAGAAGAACATGAAAACAAAAATGATGAAGAACAAACAGATGAATCATTAAGTCAAAATCAAGAAGATAACGAGGAAGATAGCAGCAATAATTCTTCAGACGAAGATGATGATGGAACAAAAGGTGAAGAGTAATCTTCACTTTTTTGTCGAATTGTAATTTTTTTAAATTAGCCCTCATATTTTACCTTAGAAAATAGGTATATTTTTGTTAAAAGGGGGCAATCATGAAAATGAAAGCAAAAACACACTCAGTAAAAGAGTCTTCCGGATTAAATATTATAGGATTACTAATCAAAGGCACTCTTATTGCACTTTGCATTTCACTTGTACTTGTATTGGTATTTGCATTTCTTCTTAAATTTACAAATATTCCTGATAGTGCAATATTTCCTGTAAATCAAGTGATCAAAGGCGTAAGTGTATTTTTAGGTGTATTTATAAGTCTGAAAAAATCTAAAGAACTTGGACTTGTAAGTGGACTTTTAATTGGATTTATTTACACAATTTTGGCTTTTTTAGTGTTTTCTGCACTTAGCGGCTCATTCAATTTTAATATTTCGTTATTAACAGACATTGTTTTTGGAGCTGTGATAGGAGCAATTTGCGGCATAATTTGTGTAAATATAAAAAAAAGTAGTAATTAAACTTAAAAATATTTGACATTAGCCTTTTATTTCTTTATAATAGATTAGTAATGAATATTTAAAAAGAGTTAAAAGGACAAAAATGTTAAAAAGACACGCAATCATAAAATTTATTTTTATAACTATTATAGCTATATTGGGCATACTTCTATGTGTGTGCCCTTTTGGTGTACCTTATTCAACAAACCACTTTAATGGTTTTTTGAAGGCAACCAAGTCAGCACTCGATTTGAATGGGGGTGTATCTGCAATTTATGAATGCACATTGCCAAATGGTTCAAACAAAAATTTATCAGATGCAATAGATTCATCTCTTGATAAACTTCAAACTGCATTAAAATATGAACGTTTTACTGAGTTATCTATAAGAAGACAAGGGGGAAATAAAATTTATTTACTTGCTTCAAATTCTGAAGTACCGGGATTATATTTAAATGACGTGTTTGAACTTGTAGAAGATTCCAAAAAAGTATATTTTACCGCTGAGGGGGCAAGTGATGATGTAACCAACCCTGAAGTTTTACTTGATTCTAGTGATTTAAAACAAGTTACACCTGATTATGATTATGAGAACTCAACTATAGGGCTTTCTGTTGAATTTTTATCATCATCTAAAGAAAGAATAAATCATATTAAAGAAGTGTCTAAAAATACAACCGATAAAAAAATATACATTTATTTAGAAGAGGTTAAAAGCGATAACCTCTTTGTAGAGCTTGATTATAAAGACTTGAAAGAAGATGAAATTTTTGTTTCATCAAGTGGAACATATTCAACTCAAAGCGATACAGATGCTCGAGAACTTGCTTATAATATTGCAGGCGGTATGTTAGATGTAAAATTGGATTTAAAAGAGGTTAGCAATATTAGTGCCTTACTTGGAAGAAATACAAAGCTTTACATTGGGATCGCATTTATTGTCGTAATTGTAATTGCGTTTGTGTTGATGTGGCTCAGGTATGGTGATCTTGGTTTGCTTGCTGACTTGTCACTTACATTTTATTTGATTTTGTTCTCTTTCTTCTTGCAGGCAATACCATTAATTACAATGAACTTGGCGGGTGTTGTAGGTAGTATGTTTGCATTCTTGGTAGTTATTTTTGCTCATGCGTTTATTTTTGAAAAAATCAAGGATGAATACGCAATAGGCAAGAAGATACATCTGTCTTGCAAGGGCGGACAAAAAAAAGCATTATTCCCTTTAATTGATGCACATGTTATTATTTCTATGGCAATGATTTTTGTGTGGGCAATTGGTCCATCTGCGTTGAAATGCTTTGCTTTAACATTAATTCTTGGATGTGTGTTATCCTTATTCATAACATTATTAATATTAAGATGGTTTATAAGTATTTATTTAAAAATCAATAGTACTAAACCTAAAAAACTGCATCTCCAAAGAAACAAAAATGTAAAAGAAATTAGGGATGAGGAAGTGGAAATCATAAAGGAAGACGTTTCATCTCAAGAGGAGGTGGAAAATGTTTAAGAAATTAGAACAGAAATTAACAAATTGCAAATTAAATATTAGTAAAAATTTTTCTTATTACGTAATTGCACCAATCATATTAATGGCAATAGCAATAATACTTGTTTGCACAATAAATTGGAATCTTGGAATTGATTTCAGAGGTTATAGTTCTTTCAAAATGTATGTAAATAATGAAGACAAAATAGCAAGTCAAGTTTATAATTTGGATAACAAAGAAGATTATAATAAATTACACGAAAAAGTTGAAAATGTGCTTTGTGACAACGGATATAAAATTGTATCGTATAGAACTTCTACTATAACAATAAATGATTACGATGTATATGATGGACAAGCAATAGAAGTTGTTTTTAAAAATAATTCAAATAAAAATCAAGAAATATTGGATGAAAATCAAGATTTACGTGAAAAATTATTGGTAGAATTTGGTTATGAAGAAAATGATTTAGCACTTACGTCTGTTGATTTCACCGAGGCGGAGAGTCCAACACAATTTATGTTAAAAGCATTCATGGGAATTGTTTTAGGGTTCGTTTTGGTAATAATTTATATGCTTCTTAGAAAATATCGTTCATTTGTATTTTTGGTAATTATGCAGGTTGCATTAGATTTGTTATTAACTATGTCTTTAGTGGCAATTTGCAGAATTTGTGTAGATTACAGTGTACTTGTGGCAATATTTACAATATTTGTTATTTCAATTTTGAATTGTTTTGTTTTCATTAACAAACAGCAATACGATGCAAGAACAGGAAAGTTTGAATCAATGAATGATAATGAAATTGCAGATAAAGTGGTAAAAGAATTATCATTTAAGAAATTGATGGGATATGTAGCCGCAATAGTTGTTTCGATAATCTTTATATGCTTGCCTGTTCCAGGTATAAGAAATGTGGCACTTGCTGTTCTTGTCGGACTTATAACAACGTTGTATACATCACATTTTCTTATGCCAGGTCTGTGGACGACAACCAAGAGAATGAAAATACGTAAAAAAGCAAATTAAATGCACAAAATTGTGCATTTTTTGTTTGCGTATGAAGTAAAATTGCTTGACAAAAATCTTTTGTTCTGCTATAATATCAAAGTCATTGGACAAATAGCACTCATAGAATATTTTAATCGCGGTTGCCTAAATTTATCGTGGAAGATCTAAAAATAGATAAATATTGCCATGATATTGAAGATTTAAAATCTGAGGTTGTGATTAAGAGTTAGAAAACTATAGGGAAGGACAAAAACAAAAGGAGGAAAAAGTTAAAATGTCGGTTATTTCAATGAAACAACTACTTGAGGCCGGTGTTCATTTTGGACATCAAACCAGAAAGTGGAATCCAAAGATGAAGAAATATATCTTCACAGCAAGAAATGATATTCATATTATCAATCTTGAAAAAACTTCTGAGCAAGTGGATAAAGCATACGTATTTATCAGAGATGTTGCCGCTGCAGGGAAGAAAATCCTATTTGTAGGAACAAAAAAACAGGCGCA
This sequence comes from uncultured Clostridia bacterium, assembly GCA_947623775.1. Lineage (GTDB taxonomy): Bacteria > Bacillota > Clostridia > Christensenellales > UBA1242 > Caccovivens. The sequence continues at coordinate 1,647 of CANQHL010000022.1, read as the reverse complement.
AGAAGCCGTTAAAGAAGAAGCTGAGCGATGTGGTATGTATTATATCAACACTCGTTGGCTTGGCGGATGCCTAACAAACTTTAAAACCATTAAATCAAGAATTGAAAGATTAAACAAACTTAATCAAATGGAAAAAGTTGGGGAATTCGATTTGCTACCTAAGAAAGAAGTTACCTTATTAAAGGCTGAAAGAGAAAAACTTGAAAAGAATTTAGGTGGAATTAAGGAAATGCGAGAACTTCCAGGTGCTGTTGTTGTCGTAGATCCAAATTGTGAACATATTTGCGTTAATGAATGCAAATTGCTCAACATTCCTATGGTTGGTCTTGTAGATACCAATGGAAATCCAGAGGGAATAAGTTATGTAATTCCTGGAAACGATGATGCTATACGTTCTGTAAAATTAATTATTGCAGCACTTGCAGACGCCGTTATCGAGGCAAGAGAAGGTGTTTCAATGCAAAAAGATAACAGCAGCGAAGATGAAGATATTGATCTTGAAAAGGCATTGACTGAAACAAAACCAAATATTGAAATCGCAGAAGCAGGTGAGGAACATCCAAATAAAAAAGGAAAGAAAAAACCTTTGAGAAAGAAACCAGAAAATAAGAAGGATGAAGAAGAAACTCAACCAGAAGTTAAAGCTGAAACAAAATCCGAAGAGGAGGGCGAGTAATATGAATTTTACAGCAAAGGACGTGGCAGAGCTTAGAGCAAAAACAAATGCCGGAATGATGGATTGTAAAAAGGCACTTACAGAAAGTGATGGTGACTTTGAAAAGGCTATTGTATGGTTGCGCGAAAAAGGAATTGCAGCAGCAAGCAAAAAACAATCAAGAATTGCATCAGAAGGAATTGTTGCTTCATATATTCATATGGGTGGCAAAATTGGTGTATTAGTTGAAGTAAACTGTGAAACTGATTTTGTTGCAAAAACAGACGCATTTCAAGAGATTGGACATGATGTTGCACTTCAAATTGCCGCATCTGCTCCAAAATATGTAAGAATAGAGGATGTTCCTACAGAAGAACTTGAAAAAGAAAAGGAAATTTTGAGAAATCAAGCTCTTAACGAGGGAAAGCCTGCTCAGGTTATCGAGAAAATGGTCGAGGGAAGAGTAAAAAAATATTATCAAGATGTATGTCTTCTTGAACAACCATTTGTTAAAAATCCAGACATGACAATTGCACAATATATCAATGAAAAAATTCTTCAACTTGGAGAAAAAATTTCGATTAGAAGATTTGTAAGATTTGAAATGGGTGAAGGTCTTGAAAAACGACATGATAATCTTGCAGAAGAAGTTGCAAAACAAATGAATGGAAACAATTAAAAAAACTTGCATTATGCAAGTTTTTTTATGCAAATTTGTAAGTCGAAAACATATTATGTTAAATTATTTTATAATATAATTGTAAAACATTTGCAATATTTTTACTTTTATAGTAAAATACTTTTAGGAGTAAATTTATGAATGAAATGTTTTTAGAAATCAAACAAACTTGTAAAGATGATATTAACAAATCAATAAATCATCAAATTAGCGAATATATGGTTGTAAGAGCTGGACGGGCAAATCCTCATATTTTGGATAAAGTTTCAATAGATTATTATGGAGTGCCTACTCCCATTAAAAATATGGCAAG
>CANQHL010000021.1 GCA_947623775.1 uncultured Clostridia bacterium | reverse complement strand
CAAGCAGAGGGTCATAGGTTCGAGCCCTATAACTTCCACCAATCAATACGACCTTTAGGTCGTATTTTTTTGTTCTTAAACAAAAATGCAATTTACAATTGCCATTGGTGGAGATATATCTGCGTCAAACATGCCATTGCAAGCAAGCATATTTTTTCTTGATATAACTTCCACCACTTGTATTTTAATAGGTGTTAGATAAACAATATCTTGCTCCTATTTTTTATTGTTTTTAATTTTTGTCGTCAAAATTGTCGTCAAAATTGTAATTTTGATATATCGTATTTTAAAATATATAATATATATAGATTATATGTTATCCACAATTTTGTAATATTTAAATTTACTTATATTTAATATAGTTAGATAGTTGATATAATTAAATAAAAAAATAGGAAAGATTAACTTTCCTACTTTTTTACGACAATCACTCTGGCTTCTTTGCGTAGTAATTTTGTGCACTCTTGTTGCCTTCTTGAATTGCTTTGTTGTTTGCGTCGAGTTTGTCACTAATTTGTTTGAGCAATGCCTGAGTCTCTCTAGATTCTTGTTTCCTTTGCTCGCCCATTTGTCTCTGCAGGTTATCACCCTCAGCATTTCTTGCACTTCCAAACTTCTCAAATGGACCACCTTTTAAGGTCAATCCTCCTTTGATTATATCTGCAAATCCCTTCAAGAATTTATCAAATCCAAGTGCATCAGGAATTGCTTTCAGTGATTTAACAAACGAATCTGCCATCTGCAATCCAGCGTTCTTTGGATTGAATGCCTTATTAACAAGATTATTAAACCCACTGACTTTTTCACTCTTAATTCTTTCAATTTTAGCCTCTTCCTTAGCAGCTTTTCTTTCTGCCTTAGCAGCCTCTTTGTTAGCCTTTTTAGTTGCCGCCCATTCACCTGTTGCTTTAGCAATACGTTTTTCTTCTTTTGCCACGTATTTTTCTCGATCGGCGTACATAAATCTTCCGCCTTTCGGATCTCTCTTGAGTTCGTGATTATGTTCTTTCGCATCAGCTTCAATTTGTTTTAATCGCTCTTGTTTTTCTTCTATCTTTGTCTTTGCTTTAACTTTGTCAAGATTTGCTTGCTGTGCATTTACAGTGGTTTGAGCAGAATTAACATTACCTGCAAGCATTTCTTTGACAGATTTGCCCTCTGCCCTTGCCTGACCAGATAACGCCATCAATTCCTTACCTTGGTCTGTACTATTAAACGCAGTTTCCGCCGCCAATTTAGCCTGCAACCCTGTCTTACCTTTTGTAGCATCTCTCATATGTTTATATGCGTCTCGGTTAGCCTGAGTATCTTCTATCCCAAGGTCTTCAAATGAAGTTCCTTCGTTCAACCCCTTCATCATGGCTGCTTTCATATCAACTAACGAATTACCTCTTGCCTGTGCTGCCTGTGCTGCTGCTAATCCTGATTGAGCGGCGTTTAATCCCCCTTCAGCGGCACTAACCTGTTTACCCGCAGCCGTAGCCTCCGCTTCTGCAGCATTTGCTTCTTTTACAAACTGATCATGTGCTTTTCTATGTCTTCTTGCCTTGAGTCCTGCTTGAATTGGAGCATTGATAGCAGAACCTACCAGCCTTGCACCTCCAACAGCAAAACGGCCAATGCCCATTCCTATCTTTCCTGTTATTTGTGCACCGCTCTTTATTGCTCCTGCAACTTCACCTTTCAAGTTATTACCTGTTTCCGCTGCATTCGCTGCACCAATGAATCCACTTACTATACCAATAAATTCCTTTATCATTACCATGCCGACTATTAATAATACCATATTTACTATCGCATCTATTAATCCAATGCCAAAGAATGAAAATGAATTTAGGTATGGCAAGATTAACATAATTATGTTTACTGCAGTTATACTTCCTATTGCCATCAATACTTGGGACATAAATTGTTGTCCCCAGTTTTTAAATGCTTTAAATTGATCTAGTGGTGCTATTGACAGCATTGTTGGATATATTAGGAATAATGCTGCACCTTTTATAAGTCTCGACATCAAGCCTAATATTATTGATATTACTAAGCCAAACAATGTTACTGCACCGCCAAAGGCTACTATAAAGTTAAATTGCCATAAATCATAAAAAAACCAAATCGCACTTACATTGAATTTTGAAAAACTTACAATTTCTTTATTATATGTTGGAGCATCAACCCAACTTATATATGGTACACTGCTAAATGCACTATGTAAATCCGACATGCTTATAGGTTGATTTAACGTAAGGTTGTTTTGGAAAGCATAGTCTATTTGATAACCAACATATTCTGCTTGTGCTTGTGCATTACTGCCTGTGCTGCCCGAGCCTGTTGTCAATGCATTGAATGCTTGGCATAGCGTACTTCCAAACAAAACTTTTCCATTTGTTCTCAATTCCTGACACTGGGAGACGCTGATTGACGAGCTGCCTGTTAGCCGCACTCTACTTGAAGAATATGCCGCCGCCTTGAACAACATTCCACCGAAAGTTGTCGCAGTGGTCGGCGTACCATAGCCGAAGTAGTCGTACCGCCCGTAGACATTACTATCATCACCATCTCCGCCTTTAAATAAGCCTTGCTCTCCAATTGCCTCCGTGCCGTATATGCCTTTTAGAGTATCACCCGTTGCATAGCCAGCGGTTATGTGGTCGAGTGTTCGAAGTATAAATGTTGCAAGTTCTACACCTATAACAACCACAATAGGCATTATTGCATATGTAAGGGCGGCTTTTATTGCTGTGTAAATATATTTCCAAGGATTGGTTGTTGCATAATCCTCGCTATAATGTGATTTTATGATTGCAACCATTGTGCTTACCAAAAGAATAATTAACGAGAATATACTAAGTGACCAAAAGACTGTATTTAATCCTCTATATGCATAGGCACGTTCCCCGACGCCTAGGATTCCATAAATAAACTCTTGTAGTGGGTCGGTGTTTCTTATCGGGTCCCCTTGAACTTTCCATTCAAAGCCCATACTGTTTTTAAAATAGAACACATCAAGACCGGCAAGTTTTCTTATTAAGGCCTGCATAGCGTCTATCGCACTTACAAATGCGGCGAAGAAGAAATATATTATTTTTGGAATAATTGCCAGCACGCACCAGAAGAAGTCAACAATACCTCCCATCATTGAAAGATAATTCATATGGAGCCTCCTTTTAATGAAAATTTACATTATTTATCATTTACATTATAGCAAATAAAAATTCAAATTACAACAAAATCTCATTAATTTTCTTTAAAAATCTTTAAATAAATGTCTACAAATTCCTCAATCGAAAACTCTTCAGGTCGTTTTTTTAGAAGATTTTCATCGAGGATAAATATTTTTTCAGCCGATGCCATGCCGTGAATAAGGTTGTTTTTAAGAGTTTTTCTTCTCATGGCAAATGCTTTACAGATAAACTCATAAAATTTTTCACCGTCTATACCTTGATATTTATCTCTGTTAATATTTATGGTGACTAGAGCAGAATCGACATCGGGTTTTGGGTAAAACATGTTTTTTGAGACAATTCTTTTGATTTTTGCCTCCCCATAAAAGGCTACCATTATTGATAAAACTCCATAATCACCATTGCCTTTGGTGGCAACAATCCTTTGTGCCACTTCCTTTTGCACCATAATTGTTAACGAAGTAAGTTTTTTGCTCTCCTTTAGAAATTTAAAAATTATTGGTGATGTTATATAGTAAGGCAAATTTGCTATGATTTTATACTCCCCGTCAAACTGTTTTTCTATTTCTTCTGTTTTCGCTTGCATTATATCACCAAACACAAAAGTGGTGTTTGGCAAGTTTAACGACATTAAATGGCTTTCAAGGTCTTTGTCTATTTCATAACTTACCACCATTTTCGCCCTTTTGGCTAGCTCCACTGTGAGACTTCCCGCTCCGGCACCGATTTCCAAAACATTATCATTTTTGCCTACACTCGCATCTTCGCAAATGGCAGAAAGAAGATTTGTGTCGGAAATAAAATTTTGACCGAATTTTTTCTTGAATACATGGTTCAGCATAATTTGAACACCTCCACAGCATTTTGAGTGGTTATACGAGCAACCTCGTCAACCGTCGCCCCTTTTAAATCCGCTAAATTTTGTGCTATTGTGGGAATAAATGCGGGACTGTTTCTTCTCCCGCGATATGGTTGAGGAGCCAGATATGGACAATCAGTTTCAAGCAACATCCTTTGCAGTGGCAACTCTTTTAAAACATCTTTAAGTCTTTGAGCGTTTTTAAATGTCGAGACACCGCCAACGGATATAAAAAGTCCGAGTTTAATAAGTTCTTTTGCAACTTCAGCACTTCCACCGTAGCAGTGCATTGTTCCGCCACAATTTAACAAGTTTTTATGCTCCTTAAGCAATGACACTATATCACCATAAGCCTCTCGGCAATGAATCACAATAGGCAAATTCAGTTTATCGGCAAGTTCAAGTTGTCTGATAAATGCCTGAATTTGCGCTTCCTTTTGTGGCATATCTTGGGTGTATTGCAACCCGATTTCTCCCATTGCAATCACTTTTTTATTTTTAGTTAGAAGAGAAATTTCACTCTCAAAATCATCGTTAATTTCATATATATTCTCAGGATAAACTCCCACAGATGCAAAAATTCCATCATTTTTATTTGCGAGATTAACCGCCTCTTTTGATGATGGAATATTGAATCCCGATGTGATAATGCGGTTTACAAGGCATTCTTTTGAAAAGCGAATCACATCATCTCGGTCCGCATCAAAGGCACTGTCAGTGAGATGAGCATGGGTGTCTACAAACATAATATCTCCTTTTTCACTATATATTTTGCCTTAAACAAAAGTAAAAGTCAATTAAAGTTTTAAAATTTATCAGTGAGGAATAGATTATTTTATGAATAGAATTTGGTTTGTAATGGTGGTGCTTTCAATTTGTTTGCTGTTGTTTAACGACCCATCAGGAATGCTGTCCACAATGATTGACGCATCGGGCGAAGCTTTTTCACTTGCAATTGAATTATGTGCGGTTTACGCCGTTTGGCTTGGCATACTTGAACTTGTTGACGCAAGTGGACTGAGCGAAAAACTTGCAAAACTGCTGCGACCGCTCATTCGTTGGATGTTTAAAATCAAAGATGAAGAAGCAGAGAAAATGATTGCACTAAACATGTCTGCAAACATGCTGGGACTTGGAAATGCCGCAACACCGATGGGCATAAACGCAATGAAAAAACTTGATGATAAAAGTGGTGTGGCAAATCATGCGGTTATAATGCTTATTGTTTTAAACTCCACATCAATTCAATTGCTGCCATCAACTGTTATCGGGCTACGTGCTTCTGCCGGCTCACAGAGTCCAGCTGACATCATTTTGCCAACCCTTATCGCAACAATTTGCACATGTGTAATAGGCGTAAGTTTGACAAAACTTGCAAACCATCTGCATGGCAAATATTTAATAAAAAAACAAAATAAAAAAAATATAAAATCCTAATTTTAAATAAATTTAATAAATTATTTTAAAAACATTTATTTAGCCCTATTTGCGGGGAAAATAAATAGATAAAACTAAAAGGAGAAATGCTGGTGAGTGGTTATATTTTACCAATAATATTTATTGCAATATTCTGTTATAGCAAACTAAAAAAAGTAAACACTTATGATACATTTGTGAAGGGTGCTAAAAAATCAATTCCGCTTGTTATCGATATTTTCCCATACATTGCCACAATAATGATTGCAGTTGCACTTCTTCGGGCTAGCGGTGCAACAGAAATTCTTGCCACAATATTCTCCCCGCTTTTCAAACTTTTAGGCATTCCAAAAGAACTGATTGAACTTGTGCTGCTTAGACCTTTCACTGGTTCGGGTAGTTACGCCCTCTTAGATGATGTTTTTACTCAATATGGAGCAGACTCATACATATCAAGATGTGCAAGCGTAATTTTAGGTTGCAGCGAAACCATCTTTTATGTAACAACTGTTTATACATCGCAAACAAAAGTCAAAAAACTTTTATATGCCATACCTATTGCCCTGGTTGCATCTGTGTTTGGTTCGGTTATTGCCTGCCTTATATGTAAAGTTATTTAGTAAAATGCGGGCACCCATCATTATTTTTTCTATGTCTCCCCTCTATTTCAATCACTGTGAGATTGCCTGAAATGTTGGCAAGTAAGCACTTTATTTTTCGTACATCTTCCTTGTCAAACTTATCATATATTGCTATTGCCAAACTTGATGCAAGGGCAATTAATTCGGGGCCGGATAAATTTATTTTTCCCATAAAAATATTTATGAATAAGATTTTTGTTTTGCTAGTTTTTGTGCTAAAATAACTGTGAGGAAAAAAATGGAAATAAAGAAACGCACAAATGAAAACAACTTTTTTGAACAAGTATATGAAGTTGTGAAACTTATCCCATGCGGAAAGGTGACAACGTATGGAGAAATTGCGAAATTTTTATCCCGCCCTAAATGTGCAAGACAAGTGGGCTGGGCACTGCATAACAATCAAAGCCCAATTGTCGTGCCTTGCCACCGCGTTGTTTTTGCCGATGGTTCTCTTTCACCCGCTTTTGCTTTTGGCGGGGAAAACAAACAAAGGCAATTGCTTGCCTGTGAGGGCGTGACTTTTAATGAAAATAAAGTGAATATGGATAAACATTTTTATCGGTTTGTTTGACATCAAAAAACCTAAACCATGTGGTTTAGGTTTTTGTTTATATAGAAAGTCTTTTTCTTGTTTCCTCTTCGCCAAGTATTTCAATGATATTGAAAAGCGTTGGAGAATCTTTTTCGCCTGTGATTGCAATTCGTATAAACTCACACGCCTTGGCAATATTGCCCTTAAAGGCATCAGGGTTCTCTTTGTAAAGTTTGTTGTCCGTGGCATAGCCTAACTTGCCGGCAACCTGTTTGACATCTTCAAACCACTCCTCGTTTGATGTTGGCATTTTAAAATTTTGAAGATAGGCATCTAAAAGTTCCTTTGCTTTTTCCTTTTCTTCAAAGTTAGAAACTGGTCTTTCAAATATATAGTGGAACTTGTCTTTCATCATCTTATAATTGTAAATATCCTTTCTAGGTTTTGGTCTGCCATCTCTGTCCATGCTGCAAACTTTTGTATACTTCTCGCGGTCACCTTTTAACACTTCGGCAAGAGGTGCATCAAATTCTTCCGCCCATTTAACCCAGTTGTTATACAATTGTTCACCGCTGTATGTGGCAATAACGTTTTTTGATATATCATTAAGTTTCACAAGGTCAAATATAGGCGTCACGGCTGTGATTTCATTTGGCTTAAATTTAAATTCACGCCAATTTAAGGTTGGATTATTTTTTCTCCAAATTTCAAAATGAGAACTTATCATATTGAGCAAATATTCAAATACAGCATCATTTGGATAGCCATTTTCAATAAAGAACATCATATTGGATTCAGGATCATATCTCTTTGAAATTTTTCGGCGATTGCCTTGCTCATTCAATTTGTAAATAAGAGGATTGTGGCAATAATCTATAAGTTTAAACCCGAGCGCCTCAAACAATTCTATATGTGCGGGAGCAGACGCAATGTATTCCTCACCTCGCACCACAATTGTTGTGCCCATAAGAGTGTCGTCAATGGCATGTGCAAACGCGTAAGGTGGCGTGCCATCGCTTTTCAAAATAATAAAGTCTTTGGCATTTGCCTTGGCCTCCAACTCACCCTTTATAATATCCTTAAATTTGATTCTCTCGTCACCCTTATTTTTTGTTTTAAATCTTATTGCAAAGGTTTCACCATTGTCTAAATGCTTTTTGACTTCCTCATAAGTCAAGTCTCGGCAAGGATCATACTCGCGTTCATCATTTTCATCAAACTTGCTTTCTCTTAATTTTAATACATCTTCTTTGCCCTCTGTTTTTTTGCAGAAGCATGGAAATGCTTTTCCCTCTTCCACCAATTTTTTGGCAAAAACTTTGTAAATATCATTTCTTTGGCTTTGAACATATGGTCCATAATCACCAATATCCTTGCCATCTAATGTTTGATATTCATCAAAATCAAGTCCAAACCTTCCAAGCACATCATATAACACTTTTTTTGCCTCAGCCTTTTCACGCTTTCGGTCTGTATCCTCAACTCTCAAAAAAAGCACGCCATTTGAATTTCTTGCCAAATTGTAACTTATAAACGCTTGAAAAAAGTTGCCAATATGAACAAGTCCGGTCGGGCTTGGAGCAAATCGCGTCACATATTGGTCCTTTTGTAAATTTCTCTTCGGGTATCTTTTAAAAATTTCTTCGGGCGTGAGCGTGACGTCCGGGAAAATTAAATCTGCTATATCTTTGTTATTCATAAATTCTCCTTAAACTAATTTATACATGTATTCCAAATAAAAAGTGCCCGACTGAGGCACGTAGAGTGTTGAAATTTCATACTAAACAAAAACAAGTGAGACAAATCTAGAAATAAGCCCCAGAGCAGGAGTTTAGTTTCCTAAATAACTGTTCCGGGGCATGTTTCAATAAACGCAGCAAGTAAAATTATCTTAATTTTATGGTCACTAAGTTTTTTCAGCACGAAGTGTTTGTGGCACTTTTTTTAATCATTAAGCCACTACATTTGTTCCAAAATATTTCACAATCTGTGAAACAATCCCCTGTTGTCCCCACAGATAATCACATATCTTATTGTAGTAAGCCTCTGCATTATCCTCTTCTTTTAAATATGCGTCAAGTGATGAATCCATCTTTACATATTCATGGAAAGAAAATCCGTCAATTGCCTGTTGATAATCACCTCTTGAATTGTCAATTTTTTCAAACAAACTTTTAAGTGATTTTGCTTGGTCGCTTGTGAGTGATTTAATGTTTTTGCTTATCATATTTCCCGTAGCATGAGTAAATCCGTTTATTGCACTTTGGAATTCTGAGCATTCCACATTTAAACCATTGCAACTGTCGAAGAAAAATCTTTCATAATCCGCAGCAATGTTGAGTTTTTGAATGTCAACATAAATTTCAAGTTCTTCTTGTTTTACTTCGTCACTGCCAACGCTGCTGATAAGTCCCGCTTCATCAATGAATGTGGCAAGTGCTTTTGCTGTTTTATATGATGCAGCAACAAAATCATTGAATTCCACTCTAAATCTTGCAAAATGGCCATTGTAAACAACATAATTTGCACCATGTGTACCACCATTTGGCAATGCAAGAAGTCTGTCCTGCTCGCCTTTCATTTCAAAATATTCATCAGACATATCTTCAACATCACTGCCAAGTTCTTTTACGCTGGCTTTTCCATCATAGTTTTGCAGAAAACCATAATATTTGGATATGAAGTTTAATGATATTGCCGAAATGCAATTTTGCACGGTGTATGCGTATACTTTTTCATTTGAACTTGTTTTGTAACACAATTCATCAATATAATAACTTGAATTAATATTAAACAATGTGTTTGTTCTGAAAATCTTTGAATCTTCTCTGAATATTAAGAACATTTCATTGAATGCCTTATAAACGCTTTCGCTGGTCGCCTTATTTCCGCAGGCAAAAAGTGTCACCGAAGAAATGAACAACATTATTGCCAAAAGGCAAGATGTTAATATTTTCTTTACTTTCATTTTAGTTACCTCCGTTTAAGAATGCTTTAACCGCATCATAGACGCCAAGTTCATCATTTACATTTTCATAAACTTTATCGAACGCATATTGACCACCGCCTATAGAGCGGACAGAGGCAATAACGTTTTTAAAGTTTTCTTCATTGTAAACTTCATAAAATTTATAAATAAGATCATACTTCTCAACTAAGGCATTGTTGAAATAATAATTTTTGATATCGTCTGGTGACAGGATATATTTTTCTGAAAGTCCTCTGTAATAAACAATCTTGCTGGTGATGTCGTAACTATATACACCGGTCACAGCGTTTACATTGTCAAGATTTGCAAGGGTTTCATAATCCTCAATTATCACATTTAAAGCATCTTCCATTGCTGATGTGATGATTTGAAAAGCAAGATGATTTTCACTTGTTTGTCCAAGTGAGCCAACACAAGCATTTCTCAACCCTTCCATGGCTTTTGAATTGGACTTAAGCCATTCTATAAATTCTGCTCTTATCTTAATAATCATACTTCTCATATAAGTTTCTGAATTATCATCAAGCCCATTTGCCTCATTGATAAGTGCCAAAAGGTTTTCCTTGTGTTCTGCAACATCACTGAGATTGTTTTTGATAACCTTATAATTTTTCTTCAAGTTTTTGTTGTTATCTGCAAAAGTGAGATAATCAGCATAAAAATCAAGGTCCTCATACACAACCTCGGCAAGCAGTTCAATGTCGCTTGTTTCAGTGGTGTAAACGTTTACCCATGGATTTTTGTTTACCTTATCGGTGTATTTTTTGTAAGCAATAGACTCACTATCTTTCACAAGAAAAGACGAATCTGTTGTTCTGTAAAGCATTTGCACTGCATTGTAAGTGTTTGGTGGAATTGCCATTAAAATAATGACGACAAGCACAGCGACGAATGCAACGCCGCCTATGATTATCAACCATTTTTTTCCACCTGTTGAATATCCTTTGTCTGACATGATTACCTCCTTTTAATCATCAAAAACATCGATATTTTCACTATTTTGAATAGGTTTTTCTTCGATTTTATTCACGTCAATATGCTTCTTTACGCCCTCAACTTTTTCATTTATATTGAAGAAAGAAGTATATTCGCCAACCCATCGCAATTTAACTGTCCCCGTGCTTCCGTTTCTGTGCTTTGCAACGATAAGTTCAACTGTGCCGGGGTCTCCTATTTGCTCAACATCATTGTATTTGTCTGGGTTGTAAAGGAATAGCACAATATCGGCATCTTGCTCAATTGCACCCGAATCTCTCAGGTCACTGAGCATAGGTCTGTGATCACCTTGTCTGCTTTCAACGCTTCTTGACAACTGCGAAAGTACAATTATCGGAACATTAAGTTCCTTTGCCGCCACCTTCAAATCTCTTGAAATGGCGGTGACTTCAGTTTGTCTGTTGTCAGTGGATTTCACCGCTGAACCTTTCATAAGTTGGATATAGTCAATCATAACAAGGTCAAGTCCCTCTTTTGCTTTCAAGCGTCTGCACTTTGTAAGCACATCGGCAGGAGTGGTCAGGGACGATTGGTCTACGTAAAGTCCACTTTGTTCAAGTTTCTTTGTTGCCGTCCAAATTCTTTTCCATTCATCGGCGTCCATTTCGCCTTTAAGTGCTTTTGCCATACTTACTCTCGCAAGTGAGCATATTGCCCTTTGCATAAGTTGTTCTTTGCTCATTTCAAGCGAGAATACTGCACACTTTTTTCCATGCTCCACTGCTGCATTTACAACAATGTTCATCGAAAAGGAAGTTTTTCCAACACCTGGTCTTGCCGCAAGCATGATGATGTCACTGTTTTGAAGTCCATTTGTTATTGCATCAAAATCTTTAAATCCGGTTGGTATACCATTTATTGATGTCGGGTCTCTTGCAATTTTATCGAATTTGTCTATAACATGTTTTATTGCTCCATCAGGACCGCCAACATGTTCTAGTGCCGAGGCTGAACCTTTTTCGGAAATATCAAATATCAATGTTTCAGACTTTTGAAGAAGTGCTTCTTGATCATCTCCCTCATAAGAATCCTTGATAATTTGCTGGCCGGCCTCAATAAGTTTTCTTCTTGTTGAGTCCTGTTTTACAATGTCGCAATAGTATTTGTAGTTTGCCGCTGATGGCACAACATTGGAAAGCACGGTTATATAATCAATGCCACCAATCTTGTCAAGAATCTTGTCTTTGTCAAGTTGGTCTGTGAGTGTAACGAAATCTATAGGCACTGACTTTGCATAGATTTTCAACATTGATGAGTAAATTCGTCTGTGAGCCTCTGAATAAAAGTCGTCCTCTTTGATGATTGCCAAAATGTCCGCTTGTGCTTGCAGGTCAATAAGAATAGAGCCAAGCACAGATTGTTCAGCTTCTAAATTATGCGGCATAATCTTATATTCGGCCATATTCTCTCCTTTTGCGTTTGTAAAACTTCATCAGTTTTTCGAGAAAGGGTCCCTTTTGTTTTCTCGGGCAATCCTTTCCGCTTTCTTTTTATCAATTTTAGCACAAATCAAATAAAAGAGCAAGTATAAAACGCTAGTTATTACAATAATGATAAATCCACATAGCACATCACTTATTTTTGTGTAAGAATAAAACAGAAATGCAATAAATCCATCAAAGATAAAGGCAAACACCAAAAAGATTGCTAGACGCTTACAAGTTTTCTTTAAATCTCGTTTTTCCTTGGGATTTATTATCATTGTCTGCTCCTTTATAGGGATTATACCACTATTTATATAAATATAATAATATTTTTCAATCAAAAAGTCAATATTATAAAAATAAATTTGACAATAAAACTTTTCATATAACGAATTTTGTCTTAAATAAAGTAGGTGCAAATTAAAAATTCGTCCTCTCCCAGATACAAAAAAAGCAAAGACATGGTTTTTATCTTTGCCTTAATTTGTTATATCTCCCCTCTCAACAATTTGCCACGTTCACGATTACGCAAATTGTGGTCAAGAATAATTTTTCTTATACGCAGGCTCTTTGGGGTGACTTCCAAAATTTCATCGTCTGCCAAAAATTCAATATCGTCCTCTAGGCTCATCTTTCTTGGTGGTGTAAGTCTCAACGCTTCATCTGAACCCGCAGCACGCATATTTGAAAGGTGTTTTTTCTTGCAAACATTTACAACAATATCTCCGCCTTTTGGATTTGAGCCAACAACCATTCCAGCGTACACATTGACGCCCGGTCCGACAAACAAGTCTCCTCGCTCTTGTGCATTGTATAAACCATAAACAATTGTTTCGCCGTCCTCATGGGCGATAAGTGAACCAGATTCTCTTCTTTTTATCTCGCCTTTCCATGGCTCATAATCATAAAATACCGAATTGATAACGCCTTCACCTCGTGTATCTGTTAAAAGTTCACTTTTAAATCCAAACAATCCTCTTGACGGAATATGAAATTCCATTTTGATTCTGCTGCCATGCGGTGTCATTTGTACAAGTTCACCTTTTCTTATCCCCATTTTTTGCATAACAACTCCGGTGCAATCCTCAGGAACATCTAGTATAAGTTCATCAACAGGCTCACACTTAACCCCGTCAATTTCTTTGATAAGCACTTTCGGCATTGAAACTTGAAATTCATATCCATCACGTCTCATATTTTCAATCAAAATGGATAGGTGCATTTCCCCTCGGCCGCTTACAATAAATTGTTCGGCGGTTTGCCCATCTTGCACTCTTAAAGACAAATCTTTCACCGCTTCTTTGTAAAGTCTATCTCGCAAATGTCTTGAAGTGACAAATTTTCCCTCTTTCCCAGCAAATGGGCTATCGTTGACCATAAATGTCATTTCCACACTTGGCTCGGCAATCTTCACAAATTCAACAGGTTCAATCAGAGAGTTGTCGCAAATTGTATCACCAATTTGTATGCCCTCAAGTCCGGCAACACAAACAATTTCACCTATTCCCGCCTTTTCAACCGGCACTTTTTTAAGTCCCTCAAAAACAAAAAGGCTTACAACTTTTGACTTTATACTTTTTGTAGAATCATGATAGTTGCAAAGAGAAACATTTTGCCCGACACTTATGCCGCCACGCGAAATTTTGCCAACCGCAAGTTTGCCAACATAATCATTATGCTCAGCCGAAGAAACAAGCATTTGCAAAGGTGCATTTTCATCACCCTCGGGTGCTGGAATATAATCAATAATTTTCTGAAAAAGTGGTTTCATATCTTGTCCCGGATTTTTTTCATCTTCGCTTGCTATTCCCTCTCTTGCCGATGCAAAAATAAATGGAGAATTAAGTTGCTCTTCATCAGCGTCAAGTTCAAGGAATAAATCAAGAACCTCATCAATCACCTCATTCACACGTGAATCCGCTCTGTCTATCTTGTTTATCACAACGATAACTTTTAATTTCAATGCCAAAGCCTTTTCAAGTACAAAACGTGTTTGTGGCATTGGTCCCTCAAAGGCATCTACAACAAGCAAAACGCCGTCCACCATTTTTAGCACACGTTCAACTTCGCCACCGAAATCGGCATGTCCCGGTGTGTCAATAATGTTTATTTTTACGCCATTATAAATACATGAGCAATTTTTGGATAAAATAGTAATTCCTCTTTCTCTTTCAAGGGCGTTGGAGTCCATAACTCGGTCTTCCACAACTTGGTTGTCCCGAAATACGCTTCCCTGTTTTAACAATTCATTAACAAGCGATGTTTTGCCGTGGTCGACATGGGCAATAATCGCAATATTCCTAATTTTTTCATTAATCATAGTAATCCTCACATAAAACTAATCGATTATACAATAATATTTACAAAAAGTCAATGAAAACTAAAAAATTTCACATTATTAAGACATATAAATGCCACTAAAAAAGCACAATATATTCCATTTAAAATTTCATTCGCCACTAAAAGAGCGGCAATAAAATTCTCCATTTTCATTATTTGTCACAAATTCGGGCAAAATCTTAACCCCTTGACGCCCACCTTTGACCGCCTCTATGATAACAAGTTTTATTTTTCCCTTTCCATTTTGCGTGAAAAACATTTGTTTTGGTTCAAGTTTTTCATTCTTTAAGCAATATATAAGTTCCGCCGTACGCGTGGCGGTGTAAACTACATAAAGCCTGCCACCCTCCCTCAGCAACGAACTTGAAATTTTACAAAATTTTTCAATAGGCAAAGAGAAATCATGTCTTGATATATTGCGGACTTCGTTTTCATTTTTATCGCCCGTTGAAAGCATGTATGGCGGGTTTGAAAACACAACGTCAAACTGCCCTTTTTTAAAATATTTTTCAAACTCCGAAATATCATCGTTTATTATTTGGATTTTTTCTTCCAAATTGTTGAGCAAAACATTCTTTTTGGCAAGTTCCGCCATTTGCGGTTGAATTTCAACACCATAGATTTTTTTAAATTTCTTCTTTCCGTACAGCAAAATTGAAATAACCCCACAACCCGTGCCTATCTCCAATCCTACTTCATTTCTTTTTATAGATATAAAGTTTGCAAGTATTGTAGAGTCGCATGTGAAAGTATATAAATTTTTGTTTTGAATGATTTTGAGACCGTTACATTGCAAATCTTCAAGCCTTTCGCCCTCTTCCAAAATCATTTTTCTCTCCCATCTTTGCTAAACTTAATGTCGGCAACGGGATAATCTTTTATTTCACTATCATTCTCAGTTGAGAATTTCACAGAAACCGTTTGTTTTAAAAGGTCGTTATACATCACCACGCCCTCTCCGTCTGGTGTGGAAACTTTGGAATTTAGTTTTGGCATAATTTTCAAAACTTCCTCATAATATGGATTTTCATACACTAGGCAACACAAAAGTTTGCCACATAAACCACTTATGTTTGTTGGATTTAACGATAAATTTTGATTTTTTGCCATTTTTATTGAAACATGGTCGTTCAAGCCAAATCCCTGCTTGCAACAACATTCCTTTCCGCAAACACCAAGCCCGCCAAGAATACGAGTTGCATCACGTGGACCAATTTGACGCAGTTCAATTCTTACCTTATATTTTTCGGCAAGTTTTTTGACAAGGTCACGAAAATCCACTCTGTTATCAGCAGTGAAGTTTATTGTAAGACGAGAAAAATCATAGTTGCATTCAACCGAAATCACCTTCATTTCAAGATTTTCACCCATTACAATTTGTTTGACTTCATCCAAAAGTCCGTCGGCACGCTTGTAGTTTTCTTGTGCCAAACGCAAATCGCTTTCATCAGCCACCTTAATAACATTTTTTAATGGTTCCGCCAACGATTCCTCTTCAACATAAGTGACACTTCTTGTGATTTTTACAACATCTCTTCCCTTTTCAGTTTCGACAATCACATAATCCCCAACTTTCAAATCCAAATCGTTTGGACTGAAAGAATAATCATGTACACCATTTCTAAACCTTGCATTTACAACTTTTACTTGCATATATACTTAACCTCCAAAATGTTTAAAATGAAATTTTCCAGCACCACATTGAAATTGCAATTATAACTTATTTCCATTATAGCCTTGTCAAGCAGTTTTCTGATTTCCGAAAGTGCTTTTATAGAATATTCGATACTAACGCTTTCAAGTTCGCTTTTACAAACTTTCAATTTTGTCAAATTGTTTTTGCCACTTCTTATATATAGAAGATCCTCAAATATAAGTGAAAATATTTTAAAAATCAAATCTTGTTCACCGGCAAAATCTATCAGCGGTTTGGAATATTTTAAAAGGTCCTTGCTGCGTTTTAGATTGACAACCACGTCAAGCGTTCTTTTAAATATCTCTTCAATATTTTCCATGCTTTCGTACTTTTGTGCAAAGCCAATGTATCCCTCGCTTAATGAAAGTGCAAGGGCGGTTCTTTCGGTGTTTGGAAGAAATTTGTCCAAATTGGCTATTTTCCCAAGTTCAATCTTAGAACATCTTGACCTTATTGTCGGCAAAACCTGTCCGATAACCTTTGTGGTGAGGATAAAATACACATTTTTTTGCGGCTCTTCAAGTGTTTTTAACAATTTATTTTGCGGTGCGTCTTGACTTTCGTCAATATTTGTTATTATAAATATTTTTTTGTCCGAGAAAATGGGCTTAACAGCACTTTCAAAAACAATGTCTTCACTATCGGCAACAAGCAATTTATCCTTTGTTGGATAAATCTTTAAATCAGGGTGCGAACCTGATGAAACTTTCAAAAAATTCTCACTGCTTGCATTTATTTCCCCGTCAAACAAAAGACAAGACAAAAGTTTGGCAAATTGAAAACTATATTTTTCGTCCTTTGAAATAAGAAGAATAGATTTTGCCAATTTCCCTTTTCTATGCTCATTTACAAGCATTTTAAATTCATTTGATGATAAGACTATATCTTGTAAGACATCACTCATGTGAATATATTAGCACAAAAACTTCATTTTTCAAAATCATTTAAACACAAACATCAATCATTTGACTTAAAATCTGCTTTTGCTCAACAAAAAGGTGTTGACAAATAAAATAATGTGGGGTATAATAAAAATATAAGGAGAGATATTATGAAATCTATTAGAAAATATGAAGATGGCTTAAATTCAAAAGCCGGACTTGCAATCTTGAATATGGGCGGAGATGAAAAATTCCCTGTATTTGAAAATCTTAAAGAAGAGCAAGAATATAATAATTGGAACCAAAAAGACGTTGCCAAAAAACAAAAAGCTGCACTAGACGCCGCACCTTTGACAAATAAATATTTTGCAGTTATTGGTGTAAGATGGGCAAACATACATGATGATTATGATTATTGGCATGCTGCTTTCACAAACTTAGACGATGCACTACAATATGTTGAGCATAACAAAAATAATCTTGAATCACCAAGAATTTTCAATGAAAAAGCAGAACAATTTGACATTAAGAATTTTGAAACCGAAGAGGAAACAGAATTATAACAAAAAAATACTTTCAAATGGATATTCCAAATGAAAGTATTTTTTTATGCTTGTGTATTATTTACGTCTTAGACGCATTTTGTTCACTGCGTGTGCATTATGCACTTTTTGTTCACTGCGTTTAGCGATATTTAAAAGCGTTGTTGAAAAGACAACTAAATCAAAGGTTTCAAATATCACATCATTCGCTAATCGCCGAGCATTTGGCTCGTTAGGCAATCCAATATAATTCACTTGGAACATACATGCCGTTTAATACTGT
>CANQHL010000020.1 GCA_947623775.1 uncultured Clostridia bacterium | reverse complement strand
TCCGCAAGCTTGATCAGGATCACGCGGATATCCTTTGCCATGGCAAGGAACATCTTCCGGAGATTTTCAGCCTGCACCTCCACTTTGTCCGCCGAATAGGACAGCTGGCCCAGCTTTGTGACCCCGTCCACCAGAAGCTCCACCTCGCTGCCGAACTCCTGCCGCAGCTCCTCGGAAGTCATGACCGTATCCTCCACCACGTCATGCAGCAGACCGGCCACGATTGTCTCCTTGTCGAGCTCGAGATCCGCCAGGATGATCCCGACGCAGAGCGGATGAATGATATACGGCTCTCCCGATTTCCTGCGCTGATCCTTGTGAGCCTCGTAAGCGATCCGGTACGCTTTTTCGATCATGGATATATCATCAGACGGATGGTATTTCCTGACACCCGCGATCAACTCGTCATACAGGACATCAGGGCTCGTAAAGTCTTCCATCGTCTTTACATTTGCATCTACTTTCTTAATCTCATCGATTCGTTCCTGTTCTGTCTTCGTATCCAAAGGCATCTGATCACCACCCTGCTTCCAGCCGGTTTCCCGGCCTGTTACTTTCCTTCATAACAGATTACAGATTCCACATCGTAGCCCGCAAGCTTCTCCCGGCCCTTCAGACCCGCAAGTTCCATCAGAAACACGATCTTTACAACTTTCCCGCCGAGCTCCTCAACCAGCTGCGCGGCCGCCTCAATCGTCCCTCCCGTCGCGATCAGATCATCGATCAGAACGACTCTCTGTCCCGGCTTTATGGCGTCCTTGTGCATCTCGATCGCCGCCGTGCCATACTCAAGCGCATACTCCTTTGAGACGGTCTCGCAGGGCAGCTTGCCCTTTTTCCTGACAGGGACAAACGGCTTATGGAGATTATACGCTACCGGAACCCCGAAAATGAATCCGCGCGACTCCGTACCCGCCACCACATCAAAATCGAGACCTGCAAGCTTCTCCTGGATCAGATCGATCGAGAGCTTCAGGCCGTCGGCATCCTGCAGGATACTCGTCACATCTCTGAAAATAATCCCCGGCTCCGGGAAATCCGGAATGCTTCTTACGTACTCTTCAATCTTCTTCATTTTTCCCCCTCCTCTGTCTTTCATACATCTGACGTAAAATTACCGCCTTTTTTGTTTCAGCCCTCGTCTCTTATGCATAATCAGCCTGGCAGACCGCCCTTACATAAAAACAAAACTTCCACTTTAAAAAGGTAACCTACAGTATAACATTTTCCGACCTGTTTCGCAAGCCTTCATCCAAGGTTTTCTTCTTTATAATGTTTTCTGCACAGCGCCACATAGCTCTCATTGCCGCCAAGAAACACCTGTTCGCCGTGTTTTACGATCTTTCCCCGGCAGATACGTGTGTTGCAGCTCGCCGCGCGTCCGCACCAGCAGACGGTCTTGAGCTCCTCGATCACATCCGCCCAGGCCAGCAGCCATTTCGACCCCTCGAACAGATTTCTCTGAAAATCCGTCCTCAGACCGTAGCAGATCACCGGAATGTCCAGATCGTCCACGATGTGCACAAAAAATTCAACATCGCTCTTTTCGCAGAACTGCGCCTCGTCGACGATCACACAGTCATATTCCGCGATCTCATCATCCCCCATTTCTGTCAGCTCATCCACAAACCTGCAGGTATGCTCAAGCCCGATCCTGCTTCTGATAACCGAATCTCCGTCCCGCGTATCGATCCGCGGCTTTACAAGAAGCGCTTTCTTTCCCCGCTCATAATAATTGTATTCCACCATCAGGGCATTGGCCGTCTTGGAGCTTCCCATCGCGCCATGCCTGAAATATAATCTTGCCATACTTTCTTCCTCATGTCTTCCCAATATTTTTCCAAACCGATTCTTCCCTGCCGCCATCTCTTATTCCGGCTGCTGCCGGCCGCTCTCATACGGGAGCCGCAAAGCAGCAAAACAGCTGGCTTTCATTCATGGCGGTGCCCGCAAAGCAGCAAAACAGCCAGCTTTCATTCATGGCGGTGCCCGCAAAGCAGCAAAACAGCAAATTTCTCTCATGGGGAAGTGATATACTTGGGATTGAAGATTATCAAAACCATCTTCTTGCAAAAAACAAACCTTTAAAACCCGTTTATGTGGTTGTCCTTGATACCGGCATTGACACCGACCACGAATTTTTGCGTGGGCGAATTGACATTGAAGATGGAAAAAGTTTTTACACCAGCACAAACAATTCAAGTGAATATAATTTTGAGGACGATGTTGGGCATGGAACACATGTTGCGGGGACTATTGTTGACCTAACTCTCGACAACGTTAAAATTATTCCCGTGAAAGTGTTAAATTCATCGGGCAACGGCTCAAAGTCAAGTATAATGTCGGGAATTGAGTATGCTATATTTTTGAAAACAGACAAAAAATTGAATGTTGTTGCAACAAATTTAAGTTTGTCCGGAAAGGGCGAAACAGACCAAAAAATGCGAGATATGATAGATAATGCCTACACAAACAATATTTTGGTTGTTGTTGCGGCGGGCAATTCGGGATATTATGCGGAAAATGAGTTTCCGGCATCTGCTGAAAGGGCGCTAACAATTTCCGCCTTTAAACAAAATGCCCTGTATAAAAAATTCCCTGTTTTTGCCGAATATTCAAATTATGGTTCAAATGTCGATCTCTGTTTGCCTGGTTCAGGAATTTTAAGTTGTGTGCCGAATGAATGCAGTTATGATGTAAGTTTGACATCGGCTGATGGATATAATTATTCAGTTTTAAACGGAACTTCTATGGCAACTCCTCACGCTTCGGCACTTATTGCTCTTCTTGCCACTGAGATGGAAGATGATTTCACGGCGGCTAAGGCGGAAAGCATGCTGAAAGAAAACACATATGATTTTGGCGAAAGAGGAAAAGACGGGTTGTTTGGCTATGGCATTCCATACATTGTTGCAAGCATAGAGAATGAAAGTTTTGAGCAACCTGATTTAAGTTTCGGACAAATCGGGGAAAGTGTTGAATTTGAAAGTGCCTTTACGCTTAATATAAGTTATCCACAACAGCAATATTGCATATCTTATTCACTTGACGGGTCAATTCCAACATTTGATAACTTGCAAGCGGTGAATGGCTCGCTTTACATATCATCTTCAACAAAGATAAAAATGATTGTGTATAAACTTGATGAAAATTCAAGACCTGTCGATATGAGCCCTTTATATGAAGTCCAATATCTTGAAAAAGGGCATTTGAACAACGATAATGGTTTGGGTTTCACGATTACAAGTGACGGCGTTGTTACAAGTTATTCAAGCGGACTTGATGAAATTGTTTTGCCACAAACGATAAATGGAATTGAAGTCAAAAAACTTGCCAAAAATTTGTTTTATGGCTTGTCGATAAAAAGTTTTACATGCGAATTTGACATTGCTTGCGATGAATTTCCTTTTGTGTCAAATTCTGAAATGAAATATCTTTATCTTGGCTCAAAAAACGCACAAAAAATAACAAAATATTGTTACGCACTCGAAGAATTGTATTTGCCGAAATTGACGGCAATACTCTCATCGCCAACTGGGAAATATTCAAGTTTTTCATTTGGCTATAATGGAAGTGAAACATTCTGGAAAAGTTTCAATCTCAAAAAAGTTGACCTTTCATCTCTTAGAACAGTGTCCGCATACGCCTTTTCTGGCTATGAGAAGTTGCAAGAAGTTGTGCTTGATTGGGAAAACTTGAAAAACATTGAAGCGTATGCTTTTCACTATACAAAAGCATATCAAGAAAGCATAACAACTTTTTCAGTTAAAAGCATTGGCGAATCCGCTTTTGCCGAAAGTGGCATTGTCGGATTTGTCGGCAAGGGTGTTGAGACGCTGGAAGGAAGTGTTTTTCAAAATTGCAAAAATTTGATTTCTTTGCAGTTGCCCGATGTGGTGAATTTAGGCATATGGTTTATCAGCGGTGCTGACAATTTGAGAATTTTAATGCTCGGACCAAACATTTCAAAAATAGCAAGTTTTGCTTTTCCTACAAAATCCAATATGACCGTTTACTGCTACGACACAGGAATGGAACAAATTTCTAAGTTTAACGTTGTTTCACTTGCACCTAAAATATTAAAAATTGACGCTCCAAATTTGCAGGTGAATTTGACGGGATATGATTTGCGTCTTGAAGTCTACCGCTCTGATGATGAAATTTTGGATCAATCGGATTTACTTATTCAAAATCAAACTTTTGCGGGCATAAGCATGGAAATAAATTATGTGTGCGATGAATTGTATGTTGGAAACTATTGCTATATTTTTAAAATTTTTGATAGATATGGCAACTCGGCACTTTTGCCTGCTCAATATTCTTACGAACAAAAACAACAATATCACATAACTTTTGTTTCTAATGTCGGGCAATGCGGACTTATTACGCCAAAAACATTTTATTATGCCGATGAAGAGGTCATGATTGTAAATCACGGGCTTGACGGATATGAACTTAAAGGAGTTTCCATAGATGGTCAACCGCTCACATCGGAAAATGGGAGATATTGTTTTAATATGCCCGAGCATGATGTGGAAATAAACGTTGAATATTCTCAAATTATCTATCATATCACAAGCAGAGTTGAGGGCGAGGGTGCAATAAAAATATTAGACGCAAACGGCGCCGAAATCACTGAGGCATCTTATGGAATGCAGGTGAAAGTGCAATATTTGCCCGGTGATGGATATTATCTTGATAGTGCCTACTATATGTCAAGCGGGCTTATGGTTGAGATAAGCCAAAAAGAATTTTTCACAATGCCATGTTGTGACATTGAAGTTGTAGCCTACTTTTTGTATCCTAAACTTAAAGATTTCAGTTTCGTCTCGGGCGGTGAAGGTAAAATCGGGCTTGGGAGTTATCAGGGAAATGAAGAATACATTTATATCCCTCAATACTATGTTTTAAATGGCCAAAGATACAGAATTTCATTTATTGATGCAAATTGTTTCTTTGGCAAAAGCAACATAAAAAGTATAAGCATGGAATTTGAGGACGATGTTCGAGATATTGAAATTAAAAACAATGCCTTTTTCAATTGCACAAGTCTGGAACGTGTTTCGATAGGGCGAATTACAAAAGTTGCCGACAGTGCGTTTAGAAATTGTCAAAAATTGAATTCCATTGATTTGAGTGAGTGCGAAGAAATAGGTTCTAGTGCGTTCTATAATTGCTTTGCATTTGTAAATTTAAATTTAAAATCTTTGAAAACACTTGGCGAGCAAGTCTTTATTGATTGCAGCGGACTTGAAAAAGTCACCGGATTTAAGGCGTTAAATATACCTGATAAAACTTTCTACGGCTGCTCTTCACTTACATCTATTGATTTATCGTCAACGTTAAGCATAGGCAGTGAAGCCTTTTATGGGTGCGGATTTCAAACAATCAACCTTGCAAGTTGTAAAGAATTTGCCGCAGGTGGCGGTCAATTTCAAAATTGCTTGTCTTTGAGTGAAGTCAAAAACTTTTCAGTTGAAGTTGTGCCGAAAAACGCTTTCGCATTTTGTGTAAGTCTTTCAAACATTGATTTAAGCAAAACAAAAGTTATACGCACCAAGGCGTTTGACACCTGTTTTGAACTTGGCAGGGTGGACCTGTCAAAAGTGGACGTACTTGAAGCGGGCGGAATTAGTAATGATGGAAGTTTGAGAGTTTATCTTCGCCAAAACATAAAGTTGCTAAATGAAAACTTCCCGCAAGTGGGCTACATTTATATAGATAAAAATATGTCTGTTGCATCTTCCTATTATGTAAAGGAATTTAATGAATTTAAAGTGTTGACACGTGTGCAAGCGTACATAATCACATTTAAATTTGCCGTATCAGAAGTGCCGATTATCATTTCTCAAGATGTTTACAACATTAATGATACGATAATCGTGCCGAAAATGTATCAAGATGGTTACAACACCTACACACTCCAAAATTGGTATATGGAGGGTGACATTCTCACGCTTGATCCAACCGATATAACCACGCCTAGCCGTGATGCAACATATATTGTAAGGAAGTTTACATCACAAAAAAATTCTTACATGCTTACCTATTACTATGGCTATGATTTTGACAACTCGGGGGAAGTCAATGATGAAGGTGACATCTTTATCAGATTGAAAGCGGAAAGAGGAGAAAAATTTGTGTTTCCAGAGCAAAATCCTCAGCGAGAACAGTCGGTTGAATTTGAATATGTTTTTCAAGGCTGGACAATTGACGGAGTTTTGCTTGACGACAATTCAATCATTGAGGGAGACTGCTCTATCATTGCAAAATATCTGGAAGCTAAAAGAAAATATAAAGTTTCATGGTTTGATAGAGATGGTCGGCTTATTTACAGCGAAGATGTCGAATATGGAACAGTGCCAAGTTATGATGAATCGCATGGCTTGCCAAGGGCGTACAAAGATGAAGCATATCTTTACACCTTTGCGGGCTGGGGAGACGTGCATGAGGTGACGGGTGATGTAAGTTATTCGCCTAAATACAAACAAGAAGCCATTATTTATAGAATTTACTTCTATTATGGATATGATTACGATGGCAATGGCGTTGTTGGAAATGATGGAGATATTTTCACTTTTGAAGAATTTAATTTGAATAGTCAAATTTTCTATCCGGAATTTAACCACTCTTATCAAAAAGATGGAATGCAATATGATTTTCAAAGTTGGAACAGAAATTATCGTGGAATTTATATAAGTGACATTGCTGATGAATTTGATGATGAATTGAAATTGAAACTTTATGCCTTATATTATGAAACTCCTGTTGAATATTCGGTAATCTGGAAAGACGGAAATGGAGATGAAATCTACAAAGAAAAATATCAATATGGGCAAACGCCAACTTACAAGATAGACATTTATGGCACTCCAAAAAAAGATGAGACAAATCAATATTCCTATCAGTTTATAGGCTGGGAACCTGAGATTTTGCCAATTACAGGGGATACAACTTTTACGGCACAATTTTCAGAAGGGATAAAAAGTTATCGCGTCACATGGCTTGACGGCACAGGGGGGATAATTTATCAAGAAATTCTTGAATATGGCACAACGCCACTTTTCAATTCACAAAGATATGCTTTTCCAACCATTGATGAAATAGAAAATTGCCATTACATTTTTAAAAAGTGGGATTTTGAGGGCGTGCTTGTTGAAGATGTCAAAATAAAACCTATTTTTGATGAAATCAACACTATAAAGCACATAGACCAAACACTTGATTATGTGGAGTCGAAAAATTTAATTACATCAAAAGTTAGAATTAAGACTGACGAACTTGACAGGACAAAAAATCTGAAAGTGGTGATTATGTATTTTGAATTATATATAAACAAAAACAATATTGCCGCACTTGAAGATGGAACACTTGACGTGACTGTTCGCTACATAAATCCATTCGATATGGGAAAAAAATATACTTTTGCCGATGGCTTCATTATTTCACTCTTCATCAACGATGTTGAATGTGAGATGGTGGAACCTGTTCGAGTTATTCTTCGAAACTCTCGCCGTGTGGAAAAAGCAATACTATTGTCCGGGCTTATCGGGGAAACATTTGAAAAAATTGACTTTGAATGGACGGAAAGCGCACTGTTTTTTGACATAAGCAAAACAAGATGTATTTTGATTGTAAGAGAAAAAACAAGTTATGTCTGGATTGCCTACGTTGTCACTGCCGTTGTGGTTGTCACTTCCGCCATTGTTGCAAGCATCTTTGTTTGCAAACATTTAAAAAAGAGAAGAGGATATGAATAAAAAAAGTCTGTTTAGCCATAAGGTTAAACAGATTTTTTCATATTTTTTCATATATAGTCCGATTTTAAATCGCAAATTGAATTCAATTAAATTCAAAATTTATAATAAATCAATTTGCAAGTGCAAAATTATAAATTGCAATTGTATCAAACATTTTGCGATTGTGTTAAATTTTATCATTTGCAATTGTGTCAAATTTATCAATTTGCAATTGTGTTAAATTGCTTGGGTTGTAAATATGTCAAATTACTCAAGTTAAAAAGGATTATTTTGTTGCTTGCGATTTCTTTGCACGCTTTGCAACTTGGATTTTTATATTGTTTTCTTTTATGTATTTATTCCATTTGATATAACCATATGTTGTGTTTGTCAAATATCCCGCTTTAAGCACTAGAAGCACCCATTGTCCCGACATAATGTTGATTGCAATTTCCAAAAATGTGGATATATACCATGCAATCCATTGTTCCTCATATCTAAACAAAATGAAAAGTCCGTTTGCCATTCCCACGGCACTGCAACAGGCGTCAACATAACAAACCACTTTTATAATAACCTCGTTGTCTCCTAATATGCTGTTTTCAACATCGACAAGCGAAAAGAGGTAGCCCATAACAATTGTCCACATAACAATGCCGAGTATAACCGCAATTTCCTCCCAGCCATTCAACTTTCGCACTTCGGTCAATTCACTTTTTTCCTTGTCGGGGTGTTTGTTCCAAACAAAGAAACTTATTATGTCAACGGGAATCCAAAAGAAGATGGTTGTTGCCATTGTGGCAAACCGATAGGCACACACAATGCAAATTGCAATTTCAGTTGCCTCAACTACAAGTGAAACCAAAAAATTCCATTTGCTTTGTTTTGAAATTAAAAGTTCGCAAAGAATGTTGGAAAATATATCTACAAGATATAAAGCCATAATTACTTTTCCATTAATTCCGCCGACATCTTCTTCGGGGAAGAGAAAAGCGAAAAGGAAAGCGAGTACGGTGATGCTTAAAAACCAGATTTTTTCATATGGAGTGTAAAATTTCCATAGCCTAACAAAAACATTTTCTTTTTTCATATGTAGTCTAGATTAAAACAAAGAAGTTTGCACAAATTTATTTTTGCCGTGTCCTTGCACTTTTTCTTTGCTTTTCATAACCTCCTCATGGTGAAAATAAGCTTTGAAGTTTATATTGTTTTCTTGACAAAACTTTACAATTTCCTTGTCGTTTGCATATAAACTTTCTTTTTTATTTTTTATGTAAATGTCCTCATACAAAGGATAAAGGTCGGGATACTTTTCTTTAATGTAAGCCAAAATCACTTTCTTATAGCCGCCGCGTAAATTTAAGTCCTCAAACCAAAATTCATCAATGTAATCTTTTGTCTCCTCGATGATTTTTTTATAATCAGTTATACCTATAAAGATGGGGGACATAAAAAGAACGGTGAAAATTCCGTTTTCATGAAGAGTTTTGAGCGTTTTCAGTCGGTCGGCAATACTGCTTGCCTTATCCATATCATTTTTAAAATTTTCGTCAAGCGTGTTTACCGACATTGCAACTTCTAGGTGCTTCAACTTTTTTAAAATATCCAAATCTCTCAAAATCAATTTGCTTTTTGTGGAAATTTGAATGTAGCAGTCACTTTCGACAAGTTGAGAAAGAATATTTCTTGTTATTTTATATCTCTCTTCAAGAGAGTTGTAGCAGTCGGTGACGCTTGAAATAAAAACTTCTTTTCCCTTTATTTTTTCAAGGTTTATCGGGGTTTGACATAATTTTACATCTACGAAGTCTCCCCATTTTTCACTGTGCAATGTAAATCTTCTCATAAAGCATGCGTAACAATATTTGCAGGCATGCGGGCAACCTATGTATGGATTGATGGCATAGGTGCCTATTTTCGATTTTGATAAATAGTCTTTTACTTGAATTTCTTTCGTTATCATTTCTCCATTATCTCACATAAAAGGTGTTTTGTCAAATAAAAAAGCGATGTTGCTTGCAAACTGAAAAAATTGCAATATCGCTTTAAATTAGTTCACGTTCGTCAGATTGTTCTGATTGTGCTATATCATTTATATATTCGTCAATTTCGCTGAAATCAAGATTTTTCATCATGTCAAGAATGGTTTTAACGGAATTTTCAGGAAGTCCAAGCAGACCGAGTTTTTTCACCATTGCACCCAAAATTTCAGAAAATGGCTTGTGAAAATCCAAGTCATCAGAGTAGAGAATTATTTCATCTTTTTTCTTCTCTTGTCCGGCATTTTTCATATATTCTTCATCACTCAGCACATAACCGTAATTTTTGAAGTATTCTTGCCTTTTTTTCAGAAAAGGATTTCGCTCATCAAAGGCAAAGCAAATTCTTCTTGCAAAAGAGGGGTGCACAAGTGGGAAAAATAATTTTGATATATTTATTTTTTCACCGCGTTTTATCAGGTTTACAGTGTATTTCATTAAGAAATTATCATCTGTTACAAATGGATAAGCCATTTTGCGTGATGAAATGTTTGTTAAGTCGCATTTTATGTTGAAATTTAATTTTTCAAGAATGTAATACATCGTCAAAAATGCAAGTCCTCTTTTTGCCATAGTGCTGAGTTTTTCATTGCTCTGGGTTGCACAGTTCACTGAAAAAGTGATGCTTTTCGGTTTTGCGTCTTTTTTTGCCGGTGGAACATTTATCATGTTTAATGGGTTTCCCCTTAAATATTCTGGTATATCGGGAACAAATCCAACAATATCATGTTTTGTTTTTAAGTGGACAAGTTTCTGATCAAGAATTTTTTGTATTTTGATGAAATACGTTTGAAATTTCGCAACGTCCTCATCAAAATAGCCATTTTTACACATGTCAAATGCCTGGTCAAAACTGTCGGTTAAAGTGAAGTTGGCACTGCTTGTTTTGCTCTTCTCAACGCTGGTGATGGGCTGGTTGCGTTCAATGTACGACAAAAACTCCAAAACACTATCAAAATGTGTTTCGTTAATATCATTTTTGTTTATTCCTTTAAATGTTTTTGTTTCCATTCAACCTCAATAATCATTTTCATCGTCTATTATTGATTCAGGCATTGAAAAATCAATCTCATCAATAATGGACAAAAGTTTTCCGGTGTTATCTTTAAAAAGGCCATCTTTCCCAAGTTTGATTATCATGCTTTTGACAATGGATTTTAAATCCGATGAAGAATAGTTAAATTCGTCTGTGTTTATCGAATAGGTGTTTTCATTAAGATTGGCAATCGGCTCAGGGTATTCACGGAGGGGAGTGGGCATGCCGTAGCCGAAAAAGAAATCTTGTCTGTTTTTCAAAAATGGGTCTCTTTCCTCAAATGCGAAAATTAAACGGCGCAAGAATGATGGGTGAACAAGAGGAAAATATATTTTTGAAAGGTTCAACATTTCACCTCGTTTTATTAAATCAATGTCAATTTTCACATATGCGTCTCCATTGGTGACAAGTTGAGTGTTTGTAAATTTAACATTAAATTTAAGATTGGATAAAATTTGATATAACACTAATGCAGCAAGTCCTCGCCTTTCCATGGTTGAACGTTCTTCGTAGGCGCGTGTTGCAACATTGTAGTTTATTACAACAGTTGCCGGCTTTTTTCCGTTTGGAGCAAGCTCTGCATTAATCATGTTCATCGGATTGCCTGTGAGATATTGCGGAACGTCGGGTACAAAACCTTGAAGATCATGTTTTGTCTTTGAAAGGTTTGTTTTCTTCTCAAATTGCTTTTGGATTTTTACAAATCTTTGTTGAAAATTTTTAACGTTCTCATCAAAATATCCGTTTTTGCACATGTCAAACGCATCTGGGTAGCAACTTGTACCTGTGAAGTTATAGCTTCCCTCACGGCTGGAGTTTGAAGGAGTTATAGCGGGTGCCTCTTCAATATAATGTAAAAATTCAAGCACACTTGAGAAATGTACATTGTGTAATGTTATTCCGTTTTTGGAGTATGTTTTTTCTTCCATTATACCTCACAACCTAACTTTTTGACAATTCTTCGCTTTCAAGATTTTTGTATAAAGTGTTTAATGCACTTGCCCAACTGTTATGGCATTTAAGTTCACGGCGGAGAGTTAAAACATCTTGTGCCGTCAATCCCTCAAGCAGCACGCTTTCAAGTGCGTCTGCCTTGGAGAATGCCTGTGATTGTGTTATTTTATATGTGTTTATAAGTCCTCTTGTGGAGATGATTATAGGCAAATTCAATTTTGCGACAACTCTTCTTAAATCCCATGCAAAATCAAGCAAATCACCATCTTTGATAATGTCTTGCTCAAGTTTTCTATCATAGTCCCAGTGAATCATAACAAATCGGTCAAGGGTTGCGGCGTCAAGTTCATTTCTTCCAACATATTGTGCATCGGCACCTGTGCCATATGTGTTTCCTGCTGCGGCAAGTCTAAAATCTCTGTGCATATAAACTCTTCCATTTGGAAAGTTCATGTATCCCTGTGCAAGAGCAGTGTTGATTGTTACAAGTGCTTCCGGAGATGAACCGTCTATTTCATCAAGGAAAAATACGCCACCATTTTTGTATGCGTGATAGAATTGAGTTGGTTGATATTCGCCCATTGCATTTTTGTAACCGGTAAGTTCATGAGCAAGTTGAACTCTGTTTGCAGTGTAAAAATCAAGTCCAAGTGCATATGCGGCTTGTTCAACGGCTGTACTCTTACCTGTTCCTGCAGGGCCAACAAGCATTGGCATCAAACCAGCACGCAAAGTCGCTTCAAGTTTTGAATATTGTTCATGTTTAGGAAGCGAAGAAACTTCTCTTACGCGGTCCGATTTGTTTGTGCCCGAGACTTGAGACAAATCAACTTGGTCAAGAAGAGTGGAACGTAATGAAGAAATTCCACTTGATAGTTCTTGTGCCATTTGAACAAATTCCCCTTGAAATCTAGAGCCAAGTGCCGAGGTTACAACCTGCGGATTGGCATATCTTACATTTTCTGCCTGTTTAACAAAGGTGTCGGCAAGTTTTGCAAGATCCTCGATTTTTTGATATAACTCCGCTTGGTCTTGAATTTGCTTCCTTGTTGTGACGGGAGCATTTTCTTCTGCACCTTCTTTCTTTGGTTGTGCAGCTTGCGCACGCAAAAGTGTCACTTCTGCTTTAAGTGCTTCAAAGGCACTATATACTTCGTTAAGTTTTTCTATTAATTGTTTTCTTCTCACAATATCCTCCAAAATTATAAAATCATTTTACCATTTTTAAAGATGTTTGTCAATAGTGTTATTAATTAAATAATTAATAAATCGGAGCGGCGACAAACTAGCAGACTGAATAAATTCTTTTGCATTCGGGAAAGATTTGCAAATTGGAGTGTGGGCACTTAAAGGTTGAGGGGGGTGTTAAAGACTTTAAAATTTGCGGTCTGGTGATATTTCAAATTTCAGTCGGACAAATCAAAATTGCAGTTGGGAGATGTTATTTTTATCCATAATCTCACCTTATCAAAAATATAAGTTTTATATATTTTACTTATAAAATATTTTGTGATATAATACATTCATAGAGGTGAAATATGACTGAAAAATATTTTGATGCGTACAGATATGCCACAAAAAAGCATACAGGACAATTTAGGAAAGCAACTCCCGTTCCTTACATTGTCCATATTTATGAAGTGGAGCAAATTTTGAAATTAAACGGCGCCGATGAGGAAACTTTGATTGCCGCCATTTTACATGATGTTGTTGAGGACACAAACACCACATTACAAGATGTGGAAGAGAGGTTTGGCAAAAACATTGCCTATATGGTTGATTTATTGTCGGAAAACAAAAGCTTACCTTATGTCGAAAGAAAAAATGAGCATATAAGCAGATTGAGAAATGCACCATTAAAAGTAAAAATGGTCAAATGTGCAGATTGTCTTTCAAATATAAGGTCAACTTATCTTGACACCGTTTATCAAAAAGACACTTGGAGCAAGTTTAATTCCACAAAGGAAAATATAAGACTGCATTATTATCACTCACTTGAGGCGTTTAAGGAATTGAAAGGCACAGACATGTATCAACAATTTTTAAAATATTATGTTCTGCTTTTTGCCGATGATAACGAGGAAGAGACAAGATGAAAATAGTGGTGTTTGACTTTGACGGAACGATAACCTACAAAAGTCCGAATTTGTGGAAAGCCATATGGACATCTTGCGGGTTTGATGTGGGTGCCGGTTCAATTTATGAGAAATATTACAAAGACTATAAAGCGGGCAAATATGATTATAAAGAGTGGTGCGATAAAACTTGCACGCTTTTTCGTGAAAGAAATTTCAGTCACGACAAACTTTTGCAGTTGGCAAAAAACTTCAACATTATTGATGGTTTAGAAGAGACGGTCAAATATTTGAAAGGGCGAGGAGTGAAACTGCATATTTTAAGCGGAAGCATTATTGAGGGCATAAAAGCCGCTCTAGGAGAGAGTGAAAAATACTTTGATAACATTTGTGCAAACACTATGATATTTGATAAAGACGGCATAGTTGAAGAAATCCTTTCAACAAAATTTGATTATGTTGGCAAAGCGGAATATATCAAAATGCTTTGTGACAAATTTGATGTTTTGCCTGAGGATATTGTTTTTGTCGGAAATGATGATAACGACGATTTTGTCTTTCAATCTGGTTGTCATACAATTTGTCTCAATCCAAACAAGGCGGATTATCAAGACAAAGAGAAATGGCACTTTTTGATTGAAAAATCTTCAAACTTCAAAGATTTACTTCCAATTTTTGAAAGGTTATAAAAAGCGGCAAGTTTATTTTGAAAGGGGAGATTATTGAGTTTTACACTATTGATTTTTAATGTTTTTTGTGATATGCTATAGGTATGAAAATATTAAATTTAACAACAAATAACAAAGAAATACAAATTGTGGATTTTGAAGATTCTTTATGCTGTTATAACACAAAAAATGCCGCCTTAGAAAGGGAGATGCTGGAAAGATTTCAAAAAATTAAAGATTCTTTTTGCAGCATGGAAAAAGATGATTTTTTATTATAGAGCATAATGCTTTTTTCAGCCGATGTAAAGCGGAGAAAAAAAGAGTTGAGATGTTACATCTCAACTCTTTTTAGACTGAAGAAAAACTGCGTGACCGCAAAATTAAACAAATTTTGCTTGATGCGTTTACTGCACGCCTAATGCTTGGCGAATATTGCAAGTTTCTTCAAGCAAAAGGATATAATTCAAACAAGATTTTTACAAGTTTAAATTAGATTTTTATGTTATTTAGTTCAAACGAAAATTTTATGTTCTTTCTTTTTTATCTTCCCAGATGGTGTACTGCTCTTTAAAACTGTCTCCAGCATAGTATTTGTCGTCAATTCCAAAGCGGCTGTAATCTATTGGGGTGAGAAGTTGTTCTGGCTGTTTATATTTTTCAGAAATAAGGTCGATAAAGTCGTTGAAGTCTGTTCCCACTGTGACTTTTTTCAGTGGGTTATCTTTATTCTCTTTGTTATATTCCCTTATAAAGGCCTTTGCACCCTTGATTAGTTTGGCAAAAATTTCATCTTTTTGGCCACTGTATCCGGGCTGTACTTTAAATGTGTTGAAAACGCCATAGCCCTTTTTCCTGTTTACATATAATGTCGCCTTTGCCACAATTTCGCCATGCTTGTTTCTTACAACAAGATTTTGAACGCTTGGGTGAACAAGGGAGGCATGCACTATTCCATATCCTACGCCCTCGATATGCGCACAACAATTGCACAATTTTCCAAGTATAAGGTTTTGAGGGTCGTTTTTAGAAAGCCATTCATAAGTAAACGCATTTTCGGCACAATCTGCCATAGTTTGCACGGTTTCAGAACTTACCTTTTTGATGTCCTTTGAAAGCCTGTCAATTTTTTTAAATGGGTGCTCTGAGAGGGGAACATTTAAAATATGGTCTTGAATTTTGAGTTTTTTGCGTTCGTCAAAAAGTTTAACGGCAAGATTGAACGCCTCTTGCGTTTTAAAGAAAGGTGAAATTGCTTTTGAAATTTCGAAGTTTTCTTCATTCACGCCGATAAAGTTTGAGAAGTTGAAGTATTCTTTAAATTTCTCAATTGTCGGTGCAAGTTGTCTTTGGCTTCCTTTATTGGAAGTGTTAAAGCGTTGAACAGCGTCAAAATCATTGTAACATCTTGCCACAAAACTTTCGCCATCTTTTGAGCGATATGTGGATTGTTCTGCAAGCAGGTTGTCAAACTCTTTTATGAAAAATTTAGTGAAATCTTTTTTAAATCCGTTGACGTTCATATTTGCAAAAAGCAGTTCGATTGAAAAATTATTGAGCGTTCCTTTGGTTATTTGTTCTTTCAAAAATTCTCCCACAATCTGGGCGTAGTTGACCGTTGAAGTGACAATTTGACCGCTTTTTGTTTTTCTGGTTTCAACAGCGGGCGCCTTAAATCCGCCAAGATTGTAAAACAGTTTGCAAAGGGTGGCAAAAGAGGTGTCGTTGAGGTTGAGTTTGCAAAGTTGATTGAAAAACTTCATGTTTTTGTTCTCAACAAATTCTACAAATTTTTGTTTAGGCAGATATTCATGCAAAGTGTTGTAAAGTATGGCTATTTTTGCATTTTTGCACTCGTCTGCTATTTTTTCCCGCTTATCCCAGCAGTCTGTGATTACGCCAATGTCGATATTTTTAATTAAGTCGGTTGAAATAAAGTCTTTTCCCTGTGTGTTTTCAAGTCTAAAGCCGTTTTCTGTTTTGTTGATATATTTAAACTTGCTTGCAAGTGTGCTCATCTGTGTAATTCTGCAATTTTCTCCAAATTCCACTTCCTGCAAATTTGAAACGTCGGGGAGTGCATATTTGCCAAGTTCTCCATCTTTCATTGAAAACTTTCGCAGCGCATCGCAGTTTGAAAATGCCAGCCAATTGACTGTTATATTTTGAGATGGAAGATTTACCTCTTCAAGATTTGAATTGTTTTTGAAAGCACCTACTCCAATAAATTCAACGGAGGCAGGCAGTTCAAGTTTTTGCAACCCCGAACTGAGAAATGCACTTTCATCAATTTCCACAAGACCATCATTAAAATCGACATCATGAAGTGAATAGGTGTAAGCAAAGGCGTTTGTGCCTATTTTAACAAGGCTTGGTGGAAATTTCAGTGACTTAATGTTGCTTCTTGAAAATGCCGCTTCATCGATATATGTCAAATTATCTCCAAATTCAATTTCTTCAAGTGCGCCACAATTGAAAAAGGCGTGAGATGGCACTTTCT
Organism: uncultured Clostridia bacterium; assembly: GCA_947623775.1. Taxonomy (GTDB): domain Bacteria; phylum Bacillota; class Clostridia; order Christensenellales; family UBA1242; genus Caccovivens. The sequence continues at coordinate 955 of CANQHL010000020.1, read as the reverse complement.
CCAATGTTTGCGGCAATTTTACTCTATGCAAATAGTTGCAATTTATAAAGGCGGCATCTCCCATAAATTTGAGATTTTTTGGAAGTTCCAAATCACTTATCAGTGTTCCCATAAAAGCATTGTTGCCGATATAGGACAAACTGTCAGGGAAAACTATCTTTGAAAGATTTTCGCAGCGACTAAAACAAAATTCCTCAATCTGCTTGCAGCCCTTTGGAATAAGCACTGAAGTCAGCGAAAAACACTGGTCAAAAGCATGCTTGCATAATTTTTTTACCGAACCCTCAATAAACACATGTTCAAGGTTTGTGCAAAAAAAGAAAGCGTTTTTGCCAATGTAATCAAGATCGCCTAAGATGGTTACTTTTTTAAGTCCATCACAATCCTCAAATGCACCATCTTCAATTTTTTTTACATTTTTGCCTATTACAACTTCCTTTAACTTATCAATTCCATAAAAAGCAAGCGTCCCAATTGATTTTACATTATCAGGGACAACAAACAACCCATATTCTATGTCTTCAGGAGCAACTTGCACCAGCACTCCGTTTTCGATTCTCATATCTCACCTTTTATTATAGTTATTGTCTAGTAAAATTATAGTCTATAAGCATCTTTTTGTCAATACTCTTTTTAAATTAAGCATTCCTCAAATTATTGACAATTTTGCACTTGACTATTGAAAAAAGTTATTTTATATGCTATACTATCATAGTAAGGATTTGTTATGAATGTAAGAGATTTTTTAAAAATAATGAATATGCAATTTGATATTGGACGATTGAAAACCCATGAATATGTGGCAATTGAACCGTCTGGATATATCGATGGTTTGACCTCTTCCCTGCAAACGGCGGGCGCATCTGACCTTGCTGTCGCTTGTGGAACAAGGGTAAGCGCAACAAAAGATGCCGCAAACGGCAAGTCCCGTGCTTTCTATTGGACAAATTCAAAC
>CANQHL010000019.1 GCA_947623775.1 uncultured Clostridia bacterium | reverse complement strand
TACAATAAGCCTTGATAGACTTGAACTTATTGATCTTGCTTCCTTTGATGTAAAAGTTCCGGAAAAATTGCCGGGCAAAATAGACAGAGCGGCACAAAGTGCAGTTAGAAAAGTTGGCCGCAAGGTTGCAGGGAAAAATAACAACGAAAATAAAGCAAAGAAAGAACTTGATAAAAACGATTACTACGATGAGGAAAAAGGAGATTTATAATATGATTGATGTCAAGGATGATGATATTATTGAAGAAGACGAAGAAGTTGAGCAAAAAGAGTTCACCCTCGACGACCTTGAAAAAGAAATTGCTGATTATCCGCAAAATACAAACAAACTTCCTAGGTCAAAGCATTTAACTGTAAAATTGCCTCAGAACATAAAGCAAATTGACATGTGTGTTCTTTCAAATATAATGGTTGGGCTTACGGGTGCAAAGCATAAAACAGCAAAAGAGGAAAAACCTTTCAGAATACAGAAGTTTAAAGCACATATCGAGGAACTCGCAAGAAATCCAGAAGCACAGGTTATGCTTGGAGGAGATTTATTTTACTATCCAGGCGGAAGTGCAAATTACCGCAAAGCTTATTCTCCATCTTATGAGGAACAAGTACACATTATGGCGCAACTTTTAGCGCCTATCAAAGATAAGATTGTCGGAGCATATGATGGAACTGAGGAAGTAAAAATCTTTGAAAAAGATGGCGTTAATTTGACATACAATCTTATGAAAGAACTAGGCATTGCAGATAAATATTGTGGACAAATGGCTGAAGTGGACTTCATATTTAATAATGAAATGACAAACAACACCTCGCAGCCTGTTCATATGCTGTTTGACCATGGATTTCTTCAAGCAAATTTAACATCTACCGTTGCAAACAAGACGGAGGGATTGCAAGACAAAATCAACGGAAAGGATTTCTATTTCACAAGTCACTACAACAAATTATTTATAGAAAGACGTGCATTCTTGGTTGCTGATAATGGAAATCGAATGCTAAAGAGGCCATATTATTTCATATCAGTGGGGGGATACAGAGATTATCCAAACCGCCTTGCTTCAAATAGAAATGTTAGTTCTGCAAACACAGACAACGGAATGATTCGCGTGTTTGTTGTTCCTAATCCAGACAGGGGAAATGTTCGTGGACATGATTATGTTGGTGAGCCAGCATATAAAATATGTCAGGAATTTAAAAATTTTGGAAGAGAACCAGGCTCTGAACTTAACTTTGACATTATAAGAGAGATAGCAAAAATAAATGCCGAGAACACTTATGCAAAGATTATGTTGATAGATTCAATAAACCAACAATTTGATAATTTGAAGGGTGAAAATACAGAATCAATATTGACAAAGCACTATGGCAGACCAGCTCAACCAGATAAAAGAATAGCGGGTAAAAAGCCAAGAAATCTTAATGCAGTGGAGGAAAAGGAGTTATGATAGGCGGAATAAAAACAAAAATAGATGGTGACTACTGTGCATATTGTGACAATAAAGTTGATGTTGAAAAGCAGAATTTTTGTCCGCGCTGTGGCAATCCGCTAAATGAAGACGGGGAAAATTTGCGACATGAGCAAATAGTGTCAGAAAAACTTAAATTATTAAGCGAATTATCAGTGCTTGTAAAGGAACCAAAAGCATTAAAGGTGATACAAGATAAAATAGCAGAATTATAATAATTAAGATAAAAATTGTTAAAAAATGCAAAATTTTAATAAAAAACCGTAAAAAACATAAAATTTTAATAAAAAATATAAAAATCTCAAAGATTTGCAGTCCTGAATTTAAAATTTAGGCTGAAAAATGTGAGGAAATTTGAAAAACTCCAAAGCAGTAAAGCATTGCTAAATACTGCTTTGGGGCTTTTTTGTAGATGTGCTGTAAAACTAAATTAAATTTACAACACATGTTTTATTCTGTTTAAACAGCAAAGTTGCCGTTTTATTTAAGAAGATACTTTTTCCTCTGAGTCTTTGTCACGTTTGTTTACTTTTTTTGAAAAATTAATCAAGGTTTCAATTGCGGAAGATACCTCGTCGGGGTTAAATTTGTAACCCTGCTTTTCGCAAAAGTCCTTAACCCAGCCAAGCACTGCATTTTTCTTTTCTTCGCCGGTGTGATTTTCCAAAGATTCCGCTTGAATCATAAAGTCGCATATGGCAGATTTGATTGCATTCCAATTTTTTGATTTTACAACTTTGATGATTGCGGAAATCAGACCTATTAAGGAAATTAATAGTGAAACGATTAGAGGAATTATATCCGTGATTTTTTGTAAATCCATAGAGAATTTCCTCCATAATCATTGTATGCAGAATGAATTAATTTTGTTTGCGAGTGGACAAATGGCAATTATTAAACACAAAAAATCAAAAAATAACCAAAAAACAGCAATTTTTGCTGTTTTTTTTTAAATTTAAATTAATGTGATAAATTTAAATTAATTTTAAAAATTTTTCAAAGGCCGCTTTTGCATCATCGTGTTTAAGAAGTGAAGAGACTTTTTCAATGTCCACCCATTTCCCATCAATAAAACATTCGTCTTTGTTATACATAATTTTTTGCGGCTTTTCTATTTTAAAGCCAAACACTTTGATTATCTTTGTTGCATTTTCTCCATCAAAGAAAAAAGAAAACTCGTCAACTTGTCCGATGCAATCTTTTTCTGTTATGCTGATTTTTGCCTCTTCATACAATTCACGCAATGCAGTTTTAACATAAGTTTCGCCATTTTCAACATGGCCTTTTGGAAACACCCATTCGCCCTCACTGTTAAGCAGCAGTGCTTTTTTCTTGTTTTTTCCGGCAACAACAATTGCCATACATGAAATTTTTTCTTCCATATTCACCTTAAATATCAAAATATGATTACTTTTTTATTATATAATTTTTTATCGCAAATTACAATATAATGGTCAAAAATTCCTTTGTAAAATGAAATATTTGAGCATATTACACAAGATTATAAGCCTTAAACTAAATAATAATATTATATATATTGATAATATTTTATCAAAACATTGTTTAAATCCTTGACAAATTGGGGGCGTAAAATGATATACTTATTAAGTAGAAGTATATCTTTTTGCAGGAAGCATACTAGGAGGTATTAATGTTTACGAAAAAGAAAAGACAGGTGATCAAGTTTGAACAAAATCTTTGCAATGCCAAAATTGACGATAATGATATTTTGTTTGTTCGCGTTTCTGATCAGATAACCGATGCCGATGCTGTGTTTGAAGTGCCTTTGACGCATATTGCCTATGTTGTAAAAGGTGGTGGCTATGGTAGAGTTTACAAAAGCGGGACTCATCCTGTTTTTGAAGATAACAAAGAAATTAAAAATTGGAAAAATGGCATGTCGGTTGACATAATCTATATGCCAAAAGATCCTAATGTTCCAATTAAGTGGGGGACTACTGAAAAAATCAAATATCGCGATGAACTTACAGGTAAGGTTGTCGGGGTAGCGGCACATGGTGTTTTTGATGTTTCCATTTCAAATCCCGAACAATTTTACAGAAAGGTTGTAGGTGCAAGAAAGGAGTTTAGTCTTAAAGAATTTCAAGATAGGTTCAGTGCAAATGTTGTAAGCGAATTCACCGCAAATTTCTTTCAGGCAACTGAAGAACTTAAATTGACATATGATAAGTTTGATGCAAACAAGAAAAGCATTCAAGAGAGAACGGGCAGACTTTTAAATACAAAATTTGAAGATGAATGGGGAATAAGTTTAAATAATTTCATCATTCAATACATTGGCATATCAAATGAGGACAGCAGTGCACTTGAAGAGAGCAAGGAAGACAAAGGAACGGATAAAGTTGGATTTTGTCCACATTGCGGAGCAGCTATTGATGAGGGTGATATATTCTGTTCAAAGTGCGGCGGCAAAGTGATGAACGAAAAAATCATTTGCTCTTCATGTGGCAAGGGAAATGATAAAGAGGCGCTTTTCTGCGTTTACTGCGGAAAGAAGTTGAGTTAAGGAGAGGTTATGGCAAAAAAAGATTCTGAAAAATTTTTAATGGATAGAAATTTGATTGAAGAGTGTGAAAAGGCAGTTTCCACTCTAATCATTTTGAGTGAGGCAGACGATGAATTGAAATCAAGCCTTAAAGTTGTAAAAGAAAAAGTAAAATATCTTGTCCCAAGTGTCGATGATAAAATTTATGAATACGATAGGAGAATAAAAAACCTTATCGATGATATGAAAATCGCACTTGTTGAAGCACGTGGCGAGTCAAACAGAAAAGTCCGCTCTGTTTTAGCTGAAATAAAAGTTGCCATTGCGGATAGAAACGCAAGGATTTAAGGGTGACGATATGTGGATATTTAAAAGCAAATATGAAAAATTAACCCGCGAGGAAGTCGTTGATGCAATTTGCAAACTTGAAAACGAAGAGAAAACCATTGAAGAGGGGTTGACTTCAGCGCAGGAAGAAATTGATGAACTTATGGAAAAGGGCAAAAAAGAGAAAAACAAAGATGTCAAACTTTTTTATGCCAAAAAGATTAATGCAATCAAACAGGAAAGAGAGCAAAATGTTCAAAGGGCGCTGTATCTAATGTACAACATTCAACTTATGAACAAACTTAAAACCTCAATTGACGATAATCAGTTTTTCAAAACGTCAAGAAAGGTGCCGCTTAATAAGATGTTAACCGACCAAAAGGGACTTGCCAAATTTTTGAACAAAACTCTTGGCACAAGGACAAGGGCGGAAGATGTGCTTACCTCAGCTGATGAAGTTTTTCATACAATAGAGGAATCGTATGATAAAAATGAGAGCATTTATGGCGTGAATGAGCAAGATGATGCACTTCTTTCAATGTTTGAAACCGAAGATCAAATAAAAGAGGAAGAAGAAATGTTTTCAAATGATGAACAAAAACTAAGTGAAGGACAAGGAGAATAAAGGAGAAAAATTATGTCAACAAACAAAGAAATTGAAAAAAGAATGTTAATTAAAAGAACAATCAGTGCAATGGAAAAACAAATTCAAAAATTGGAGGCACAAAAAAAGACATATATTGATGCAGGCAAGCAGGCAAAACAAAAGGGGCTTACTGCACAATATAATTTGGCATTGTCTGGACTTAAAATGACCATAAGTCAACAACGCCGTGTTTATGAAATGAAACTCAATTTTGAAATCACTTCGCAAATGAAAGATATGGCGAAAATGACTTCAGATTTTCTTTCGGGAATGAGTTCGCTAAGCAAAGATATGCTTAAATTGACAAAAGAGTCGGCATTTAAAAAGGTTCAGAAACAATTCTCTGAAGCGATGGTTGGCATGGAAGTTCAAACAGAGAGAATGGAGGACTTTTTGGATGAGGCTCAATCCACTTTTTCCAGCAACAACTTCAGCAGTGAAGAAGAGAAAAATGAGCTTGATGAGCTTATAAGCAATGAGGCAACTATGGGCGAGGGTGTTGATGGCGAAATCGAAAAGGAACTTGAGGAACTCAAGAAAAAAATGTCTTAGAAAGGTTGGATGAACTATGCCTGATGTAAGTTTTATGAATGAAATGTTTGAAATTTATTATCGCAAAGCAAAGGAATGTATGGCAAAAAAGGATTATTTTCTTGCCGCCGAGCAAATGCTGAAAATGGCTCAAAACAGTGAGAACAAACTTCAAAAAGCCAGATACAGCAGGGCAAAAAGTCTTATAGAAATGGCACAAAGCATAACGGCGGAAAAGAAAACAATCTCAGCAAGTGATAAAGAGGAAGAGATAAGTGTTTCTCAAAATGAGAAAATTTCTCTCGAAGAAGCACTTTCCAGACTTGCAAAACTTGAGGGATTGACAAAAGTTAAGAAACAAGTATGTGATTGGATTGATCAAATCAAAGTGTTTAAGATGAGAAAGGAAAGAGGCATGTCTGTTCCTGATATTTCCTATCATATGGTGTTTACCGGAAATCCCGGAACGGGAAAAACCACACTTGCAAGACTTATGGCACAAATATATTGTGCACTTGGAATTTTGAGTTCTGGGCACCTTGTTGAGGTTGATCGTGGCGGACTTGTTGCCGGTTATATTGGACAAACGGCGGTAAAAACGCGAGATGTAATCAAAAAGGCGTATGGTGGTGTGCTTTTTATTGATGAGGCATATTCGCTTGCAAATGGAAACACAAATGATTTTGGTCAAGAAGCAATTGAAACCATTTTAAAAGAGATGGAGGACAAGAGAGATGATCTTGTTGTTATTGTTGCGGGCTATGATGAACCTATGGAAAAATTCATCAATTCCAATCCTGGTCTAAAATCAAGATTTAAAAATTTCTTCCATTTTGATGATTACAATGGAGAGCAACTTTACAATATTTTTCAAAAATTTTGTGATGAAAATGAATACATAATAGAGCAGCCTGCTCAGGTTATTTTACATGAATATTTCCAACTACTCTATGAAAACAGAAGTGAAAATTTCGGAAATGGACGCGATGTGCGAAACTTCTTTGAAAACGTTGTCACATCTCAGTCTAAAAGAGTTGTCAACTTGCCCGATCCGACAAATGAGCAATTGCAACTGATTATGGTTGAAGACTTGCCGATTGCTGAAGAAAAATCAGATAAAAGGCCACATGAAGAAAGCGTAAACAATAAGCACAAAGGAAAGCAAAATAAATGATTTTGGCACTTTAATATGTTTAAGTGCAAAAGGGAGATGCCTAAATAAGGTGAATATATGGGGAAAAGTATTGAACATTTAAGATGTAAAAACTGCGAAGGAGAGTTGGATTTAAGCAAGGCAAAAGACGGTGTTTTGACTTGTCCTTATTGCCGAACTACAGTGGTTTTGCCAAGAGATGATTCTTCTCTTGCTGCAAAGACTTTTTTGCGCAGTGGAAATCAAAATCTTGAACTTGGTCGTTTTGATGAAGCATCAGTAATGTTCGGCAAAGCGATAGAGGAAAATGCAAATGAGCCAGAAGCGTATTTCGGTCTAGCACTTGCAAAAGCAAAAATTCAATATTTAAAAGATTTGATAAATGATAGGCTTCAACCCATATGTTTTGAAATTTCAAACAGCAAATTCACCGACGATAAAAATTACATTAAAGCAGTGGAACTTTCTAATCCTACGCAGAAAGCGATATATGAGGAAAGAGGGAAGGAAATTGATGATATAAAAGGCAAGTTTTTCGAACTCAGAGAAAAAAATATCGACTACGACACTTTTATTTGTACAAAGGTTACAAAGGAAGATGGAGGCAACACTCAGGATAGCATGAATGCTCTGAAAATTTTTCATGAACTCAAAGATGCCGGCTATAAACCATTTTATTCAGAAGAAATTTTGAAAGGTTTTGTCGGAGAAGATTATGAGGCAAACATTCTCTACGCTCTTTATTCAAGCGGGAGCATGCTCATAATTTGTAGCAATGAAGATTATCTGCAAACAAAATGGGTGAAAAATGAGTACACACGTTATATCAGCCTCCTAGAGGAAAACGAGAAACAAAAGGGAAGCATTGCATTTATCTATAATGGCAATCCAATTGAACAATTGCCGGGCGTGCAAGGAAAAATACAGGGGATTGACTTTTCAAAGTTTAACGCGTTAAATCAAATAATGTCTTTTGTTGAAAAATATGCTGGCTCAAACAGACTGTTGGATTTTCACAGAAAGGAGTATGAAAAAACAAGCGTTCAAAAAAAGAGAACGATAAAGAGAGATATAAAAAAGCGTAACTTAAATATAGGTGTAACAGAAACCGTTTCAATTTCCGATGAGGCAAAATTAAGCAATGCAAAAAGGCTTCTAGAAAAAGGTGATTTTGAAAACGTGTGCAATTTCTGCAATGAAATATTGATGGGCAATAAGTTTTATGGAAAAGCTTATTGGACATTGTTTTTGGCGGAAAACAATTGCAAAAGTGAAGAAGAGTTTATAAATTCAACAGCACCGGTTGCAGATTTTTCCAATCTTGAAAAGGCTGTTTCGGCAACGAGTGACACAAAGGAAAGAAACAAATATTACAACACCTTAAAACAGCGTATTTTAAAAAGTTGTGAAAGGAATGTTTTTGAGGAATATATTGCACTTCCAGAGGTCGCTGACAAAGACCTTTTAAGCGTTGTTGATTGCGTGTATGAAAAAGCGGAAAAAGAGGTTGATAAAGAGCTTTTCGACGTGCTTATATCTGTTGAAAAAAATGTTAAGAAATATATAAACATGAATTTTGGCTTTTTAAAAAATCTTCCAAAAGAGGAAAGAAAGCCTTATTATGAGAATATTTTAAGCGTCGACGCGGCAAATGCTGAGGCATTGTATGAAAATTTCAATTTAGAAAACAATCTGATGAATGATGAAGATGTGCTTGCATTTTACAGTGACAAAACCAATCATGAAACAATAGAAACAGCACTATTCTCATATGGATATAATAAGTTTGCAGCCGATGAACTTTCCCGAATTGCGCAAAACAATGGAAACAGCACTCAGGTGGGAAATATTTATGATCTTATATTAAGCATGACTCCAAAGACAAAAAATGATGCGTTTTCAAGTTATCTAAAACAAGCGATAAACAAGTTGTTTGAAGGGGAAAAGAAAAACGGACAATTGCATATAGATTTTGAACAACTCGAAAAATATAATAATGCCCTCATAGCGATGGACAAATACAATTATGATTGCTATGTAAATAGATTGCTTATTGAAAACAGGATTAAAAATCCTTTGGAATTGCTGGATTGCAAATCACTTTATAATTATGAAGATTTCCGCCTTGCTGTAAACACATATGCGGAAAAATATCCGAACAAGCCAAATTATTTTATGCAGTTTGACGATGAATTGAAAGAGATAAAAACTTTGCTTGCCGATAAGAGAGTTAAGCAGTATGTTATGGACAACTACACGCCAAGAATGGAGTGGCTTGGCGGGAAGGCGAGGGAGGACATAATTGAAATACTTGATAAGAAAATGCACGCGTGCATGGATAATCTTCTCAAGAAAAACAATTGTGAAAAAACTGAGGACCTTTACAATTTAAGAAAGGATATAACAAAAGATGAAGATTTCATCATGGCACGCGAGATTTCAAAAGTGCTGCAAAAGGATAATACAGAATTTCAACCTGCAAACGATATAATAAACATTTCTAATGAGGACAAAACCGATGAGCAGGGCAAAGATGAGACCAGTGAAGAAAAACAAGAAACGGGAGAGAATGAAAATCAAGAGGTTAAACAAATAAATCTTGCAGAAGAGTTAGATAACATAAGCAACCGCCAACCGCAGGAAGCAAAGAAGAATAATGATGTGTATGAGCGGGAGCAAAAAAAGGAAAAGAGGACAAAGGAGTTCAGGCGAATTTTCTGGGGACTTTACGCCGTCGGGCTGGTGTTGTCTGTAATTATGATAGCCACCCTTGCACTTTCACAATATGGAAGTTTGTCTTATTGGGTAAAATGGCAAACCGGAATGGGCATAAACAATCTTATACTTTTAACCCTCATCATCTACTATATTTACACGGGGGCATTTGCACTTATATTGTTTGCAAGACGGCATGTGTGGTATAAGAAAGGTTTTACAGGAAATAAATTGATATATATCACTGCCGCATTAATCCCGATTATATTGACTGCATTTTGTGTTTTCAGTTCATTTGTAGTTCTGATAGGCAACATCAAAATTGGTTAAGCATATTTCATAAATATTTCGATGAAATTAAAAACGGACAAATAATAAATATTACAAAAAATCAATTTTGTAAAATTAAAGGCGAACAAATAAAATAAAAAAAGATAAAAATTTGTTTAGCCGAAATTAAGGGCGAATAAAACAATTAAAAAAATCAACAAAAAATACAAAACTCTCCGCCGAAATTAAGGGCAAAGAGATGTGTATTAAAAATTTAGATAAATTATATTGCAATAAAAAATATTATCATGCAAATAATAATTAAGGGGTGAATAAAATGTTCACCTCAGACTGAAGAAAAACTGCGCGACCGCAAAAATTTGACAAATTTTGCTTGCTGCGTTTACTGCAAGCCTAACGCTTGGCGATTTTGCAAGTTTTCTTCAAGAAAAATTTCCTTGATGCAAACTAAGTTTGCCGAAACAGTCATTTAGGCTGGCTTTACTCCTGCTTCGGGACATTTTCCGAGCCTTGCCTCACTTGTTTTTCTTCAGTCTGTTAATTTGTCTACACTCTGGGTGAATATAATTCACCTTTTTATTTTATGGTTTTAATAAGAGTGGATAAAACGCTGTATTGAATTTTATTTTTTACTTGCATTTATCCATATACTTATAGTATAATAACATTAATAAAATAATAGGCAGGAGGAAAAATGAAAGTCGAAGAATATGTAAATCGTTTTAGTGAACTAATGAATAATATTTTTGAGCAGATAAAACGCGATGTTATCGGACAAAAAGATGTTATTGAAGAAACAATAATTGCAATGATTGCAGGTGGCAATGTTCTCTTGGAGGGCGTTCCAGGTGTCGGGAAAACCAGACTTGTTCGCTCACTTGGCAGGGTGTTTGACCTGCCTTTTTCGCGTATCCAATTTACGCCAGACCTAATGCCTGCCGATGTGACAGGAACAAACATTATCGTGCAAGATGAAAACGGAAACTCGACATTTCAATTTCAACCGGGTCCAATTTTTTCAAATATTATACTTGCGGACGAAATAAATCGTGCCACACCAAAAACTCAATCAGCACTGCTTGAAGCCATGCAGGAACATAAAGTAACCGTTATGGGCGTGTCGCGACAACTAGATGAACCTTTCTTTGTTCTTGCAACGCAAAACCCGATAGAACAGGACGGAACATATCCTTTGCCTGAAGCCCAACTTGACCGTTTTATGTTTAAACTGCTTGTTCCAAATCCAGAACCAGAGGAATTGAAAGCAATCATCAACATGACACAGAAAACCATGGACGAAGTGGCAGAACAGGCATGCACGGGCGAACAACTTCTTTTAATGCGCCGCGTTGCGAATAATATTCTTGTTGCAAATTCCGTTATGGACTATGCAATAAAACTTTGCTCGGCAACTCAACCTGATGGCAAATATGCTTCAAATGCAGCGAAGAAATATTTGCGATTTGGAGTAAGTCCGCGAGCCGGGCAGGCACTTATTTCCTCAGCAAAGGTGCTTGCTTTAATGAATGGCAGATTTAATGTGTCTTATGGAGATATAAACAAATTGGCTTATCCCGTACTTCGCCATAGAGTGAAACTCAACTTTGAGGCAATTTCTTCCCGCATTACGCCTGATGAAATCATCACGATGATCATTGATGAACTTGCAGGAATGAAAGAGAATAAGATAAATGATGTTTCCGACGATGAAGATGTTGACAAAAAGAAAAAAGGCAAATTCGGGAGAAATAGATGAAAGGACGATATTTCACCGATGAATTCTTTGATCGCTTAGAAAGGCTTGCACTAAACTTGCCAACCACGCTTACGGGGTATTATGGCGGAAAACATAAAATAAACAAATATGGCCAAACGGTGGAATTTGCCGATTTCCGCGAATATCAACCGGGAGACGATATACGTAGGATAGATTGGAATTTGTTTGCAAGGTTAGGCAAGTATTTTTTAAAGTTGTACACAGATGAAAGACAAATGCACGTGCGGATTTACATTGATTGCTCCGCATCGGTGGGCTTTTATCCTGAAAAAGCGGAATATATTTTGGGGCTAGCGGTGGCGTTTGGCTATCTTGCGATTCGCAACAACGACAAAGTTTCATTTCACATTCTTAAAGATGGAAGTGCAACAGATCCATTCGGGTTGATTGTTGGCAAAAACGCATTTTACAGTGCGGTCGGGAAGATGAAAGACATAACCTTTGGGGGCGAAGCGGATTTTGCCGATACAATTCCAAACATTCCCGACATGAGCACAAATGATGGACTTGCGGTTGTAATATCTGATTTTCTCACTGAAAACAAGTGGAAAAAAGCGGTTGATTATTTTCTTTTCAGAAAACAACATGTTGTGCTTTGTCAAGTCCTCGACAAAGAGGAAATTTCCCCGACATATGGCGGAAAATTAAATTTAGTGGATTGCGAGGGAGGGGGAAATGGTGATTCCAAAAATGTGCAAGTGTCCATTTCACGAGCAATGATTGCTTCATATAAAAAAGAACTTGCAAGTTATATTGCCCAGATGAAAAAATTTTGTGATTCACGAAGTGTTGCATTTTTATCCACCGGCACTGACATTGCCATTGAGAAGTTGATTTTTGGCAAACTTGCTCAATATGATATTGTAAGATAAATTTTAAAAAGGAGGGCGTATGGATATATTTGAAACATACCGAAAAAGATTGAAACGTATTGGCATATTTAAATCAATTATGCTTGCGTTTTCCTTTGCTTTTGTGTCTGTTGGAATTGCTGCCGGCATAACATGGATAGTAAAAACTTCCATTTTTGTGACACTTGCAACAACTCTTGGCGTCGGTATCACTGCGTTTTTGATTGCCTTTTTCCTTTTCTATTTCAAACGCTTTCGTCCTACAAATGAAATGATTGCAAAAAAACTCGATTCACTCGGGCAAGATGAGCGTTACATCACGATGTATGAGTGCCAAGATGATATGTCAATCATGGCAAAGTTGCAACGCTCTGATGCAAAGAAAAAAATATCCGGCATTTCGCCAAAGAACCTAAAGTTTTCGCTTGCACTTCCCGTTGTTTTAATATTGGTGATTGGATTTGTTTTTGCGGCAGGCGCAACGACAGGTTCAGTGCTTTATGGCTCTGGGATAGTTGGCTCATCTGGAATTGAAAGTGAAACAACATCTCCAAGCGAGACGATTGAGAAATTTGTTGTAACATACAAGGTGTATGAAGAGGGTACAGGAACGATTGAGGGGCAAACTACGCAGCAAGTTGAGAAAGGGCATTACACACAGGCGGTGACAGCCGTACCCGCAGAAAATTACCGGTTTGTGGCTTGGGTAGATAAAGACAAAAATTATCTTGCCAATCAAAAAAATCCACGTACTGAAATAAACGTGCAAGAAGATATAACCATATACGCACTTTTTAGCGAAAAGGAGCCAAACGATGACGATACAGATGGTGATAACACTTCTGAGGGTGAGGGTAGTGAGAAGCCTGATAAAGGTGGTGACGGCAGTGACTCTGAAAGTCAAGGCGGTGACCAAGGACAACAAGGTGGCGGCATTTCAGGGGGAGAAACAGGCGTGGGCCATGAAAATAACAATGTGATTGATGGCACGCAAGATTACAAGGACAATTTTGACCGCGAAAGTTTGGAAAATGAACTTGCGGACAGTGATTTGCCAGATGATTTAAAGGATATTTTAGGGGACTATTACGGCTCACTAAAACCTTAATACAAATGAAAAGGAGAATAAATTGATTTTACGTTGGCTTTTGCCCATTGGGTTTGTTGGCCTAGTGGCGATTGGGGCACTTCTCATCGTTTATCTGTTAAGGCCGCAATATAGAGAAAAACGTGTTTCCGCCACTACAATTTGGAAACGCGTTGTTTCTCAAACCAAAAAGCCACGTCCAACGTTAAGTAATTTGTTAATATTCTTCGTTCAGGCACTTGTGCTTGCGATAATTGCCGTTGGCTTTGCCGAACCGCGTCTATATTCCGAGACGGTGATTGCTGCAGATAGTGAAATGGTGTTAATTCTTGACTCATCTGCAAGTATGCGAGCAATTTCCCTTAATGATAAAGTTGCCCGCTTTGAAAAGGCAAAAAATGAAATAAAAAAGGAAATCAATGAGTTTTTCACTCAGGCGGAAGAGGGGGTTGTATCACTCATTATTGCCGATGCCAGCCCATCATATTTACTTTCGGATATTAAAAAGAGTGACAAAGATGAAATGATTTCGGCAATAGATGCTTTAGAATGCACACTTGAGGAAAGTGACCTCGAGGAAGCAATAAATCTTGCCGGGAAAAGGGTTGAAATCAATCCCTATGCAAAAATATTTATTTACACCGACACGGAGATTGCAAGCCTTGGTGATGCGGTTGAAGTGATAAATCTTTCTGATAAAACGAATGAACAAAATATAGCCATTCTCGGGTGCGATGTCGCAATCGTTGACAATCAATATACTTTTGAGGTGCATCTAGGTGCGTATGGCGACATAACTCGAAAGTGCAACATGTCTTTTGACATAAAAGGGGCGGACAACGGAAGTGGACCAAGAAATTTACATTTAAGCGTGCCTGTTGCATTTGCTTCAAGTGAAACAACATCATCTCTTGAGCAAACTCAAAGTGTGACTATAGTTGCGACCAATGAACAATATGGCGGGCAAGAAGATTGGTTTTTTGAAACTTATGATGAAGTTGAAATTTTCATTCCCGACCTTAACGATTCTATTCCTGATGATGATAGATATTTTGTTTACAGTGGCTTGCGTGATAAAATCAAAGTGGAATATTGGAGTGATAATGCAAACAGTTTTTGGCAACTTGCCTTTAACAATCTTTCAACCAATATGAACAAAACTCGTGCAATAACATTCCATGAAGTATATACCGATATGGATATGAAAGCGGAAAACAGCGGTTTTGAATTTTACATTTTTGAGCATTCCATTCCGCAAGAAATTTTAGATGCCGGACTTCCAAAAGATGGGGTTGTGCTTTTGGTTGACCCCGATGAGACAATAAATCAAACGGATATAGGCATTACATTTGACAAGGTGGTGTCACTTGACAAACTTACGCCTTGCCAAATAGAGACAGCACATCCTCTCACGCAACACTTGAAAGCGGAGAGAATAAACCTTACAAAGTACAGTCAAGTTACAGTTCAACAAGATTCAAAGTTTCAGCCATTGATGCTTATTGACAACAATCCGATTTTGCTTGTAAAAAACACTCAAACGGCAAAGTTTGTTGTTATGCCGTTCAGCATAAATATGTCTGATTTTTACGGCGACCAATTTCAAATTTTTATATATAACTTAATCAATTATTTCATGCCTGTGACCTTGTCAAACAATGATTTCAATCTGGGCGAAAAGGTGCAAATAAATTGTAAAGGTGACACCGTTGAAGTTAAACATGGTGAAGATGAAACTGTGTTTGTAAATTTCCCTGCACAAATCACATTTGACAAAATCGGAACTTATACTTTTACAACAACATTTGGCATTGAGCGGGAAAACGAGATTAGACGGGCATATGTGCATGTGTCCACACAAGAGAGCAATCTATTTAGGCGTGCAGAGTTTAAAATTACGCTTAACAATAAAGAACTTGCCGGTGAAGAGGGCAAAGATTTCTTTATTTGGCTTGCCGTCGCATCACTTATTCTTATGGTGATAGAGTGGTATTTGCAATTTAAATATATTTTATAAGGAGGGGAAATGAACGCATCCATCACATTTTCAACAAGTCCTTGGCTGCTTTTTATTATGTTGCCTGTGTTTGCGGCAATTCTTGCCCTCGTTTTTGCAAGGAAAAAGAGGGGAAAGATAAGTTCAAACCTTATTTTTTCTGCACTCTTTCAATGTTTGGTTGCGTCACTTTTTGTATTTGCCATTTCAGGAATAAGGGTTGAATATGATGAACAAAATTTTCCGAAAGAGGTTGCAGTGCTTGTTGATACAAGTTACACGGCAAAAACTCAGCGTGAAAATATGGATGAATTCGTGCATGATATTTTAAAACAGAGCGTTGGGCAATGCAGAGTCGGAGTTGTACTATTTGGTCAGGGGCAAGAGGTTGCTCTTGAAATGAGCGATTTAAAAACTTTTGAAGACGCCGAAAAGGCATATCAAAAATATAAGACTTCATTTGCAGTTGCAAAAGACAATGCAACCGATATTGCATCTGCGTTGAAATTTGTCTGGACACCGCAAGTAGATGCACACAATTTTATTTCTGATCCAGCACATTCAAGAATTGTTGTTTTAAGTGATGGACTTGAAACCGACGGAGATGCTATAAGCGCAATGAAAGAACTCACACGCAGTGGCGTTCAACTTGAAACATCATTTTATGCAGACAGTTATCAATCGGACGCATCAATCCTTGAAGTGAAATATCCTGACAGCACCATTTATGCGGGCAATAAAATAAATATAACAGTGGTTGTTAAGAGTTCATATAAAGCAAGTGCAACTCTTGAATTCAGTGATAAAAATGATGATGGCGAAGTAAAAGAAAGCAAAATGTCAATTGAATTGCAGGCGGGCACTCAGCAAATAGCTTTGCCTCATTCATTTGATAAAGAGGGTTTTCACGAATTGACATTTCATTTGAATGTCTCCGATGATGAAAAGCAAGAAAACAATGTGTTTTGCTCATATTTTGAAGTGAAAGAAAAAACACAAATTCTTATACTTGAAACTTATCAAGGTGAATCCAATCAATTGAAATCGGCACTTGATGAAATTGGACAAAAGAACAATATCGAAATAGTTATCAGGGACATAAAAACCGCCACCAATGAAATGACAGCAGACACATTGAGTGAATATAGTGAAGTGATTTTATACAATTTTGCAGTTGAGGACTTGTCTGAGAATTTCCAAAGCGAATTGAAAACTTATGTTAATGAAAAAGGTGGTGGACTGTTTACAGTCGGGGGATTTGAAAAAGACGAGCAGGGCAATATAAAAACGACGCCGAGAGATAGCAACCCCGAAGAAGAAGTTCCCGTTTTGCACAGTTACAGGGAAAGCGATTTGCAAGAGTCTATTCTTGCAGATATGCTCCCTGTAAACATTCAAGCATATAAACCAGCCGTTGCTGTTGTGTTTATTTTTGACGTCTCAACATCAATGACCGGCAGTTCCGCCTCATCAATTGTAACAGCGGCCGAAGATGCAAGGTACATTTTGGATAATGTTTTGGAGCCAAAGGATTATGTAAGTGTAGTTACATTGCAATCATCATATGCAGAAACAACTCCTCTAAGTTCGGTTACAAAGAAGGAAGAAATAAAGCAGTCAATCACTCAACTTGAAAGTTTTTGGGATTGGGATGCCTCAACCGAATATGCACCGGCACTGGGGCAGGCGGCTCGAATACTTTCAAATGCACCCGCCGAAGTTGCTAAAAAACACATAATCTTATTTTCAGATGGTGGACCAAAGGACAAATTGCCTGTTTATGGGCAGGTGATGCAAGAGGCACACGACACACAGGGGATAAATATCACCGTTGTGACATATTATCATATTAAAAAGATTATTGATGGTGTTCCATATTACTTCAACCACTCCTATGATGTTAAAGGGTGGGAAATTAATGTTGACAATATGGAAACTTTAGCGGGAATAGGTGGCGGACATAATTTGCTTTTGCCACATACAAAAGATGATATAACAAATCACTCTGTAGCACCTGTATTTAGAAAGGATTTGAAGCTTGATCAACTTGAAGATATTTGTTATGAAAGTTTCACTCCAAAAAAGGGAGAGGAATCACCGATACTTGAAAATGTTACCGGGCTTGCACTGCAAAATCTTAAACTAGATGGATACTTTATAAGCCGAGCAAAGATAGATAGAAATGTAAGTGTTCCTTTGCTTGCAAATGGAGCACCACTATACGCCGAATGGAAATATGGGAGTGGTAAAGTTGGCAGCATTCTGATAGACCTTGAGGGCAAATGGTCGAATGATTTAATCAGCACGGATACCGGCAAAACCATACTTGGCAATATAATGTTTTCTCTTCTTATGAATGTTGAGCCGCCAAAAGAGGAAACTATGGAGGGCATGGTTATAGAAGATAATTTCCGCACGCAAGTCAATATTTTCAATTTGCAACAGGAAGAGCAGCCACAAACAAAACTTGTGGCAATGGTACAATCGCCCGACATGTCGCAACCACCGACAAAATATGATTTAGGTCCAATTTCAAGCGGTTGCCGATTTGTATTTGAAAATCTTCAAGTTGGCACGTATAAAATTTATGTAATGAAAGTAAAATCAAATTATGATTTTATGGAAGATGAAGTTTTAAGCCCAGAGGATATTCCTTCAGATATGCTTGTTGAGACGATGGAACTACGCAGATCGTTTTCCTATTCCAAGGAATTTGATAGTACAATTGACCCATACACCACAGGACAAGATTTGCTTGCGTCCCTTTCATCGCGACAGCCAAGTGATGGCACAATATACAGCAAATTCATTTATGATGCGGAGAAAATTTTTCAACCAAATGGCAATATTCATCGAGTTAAGGATTTGCGACAAATGCTATTGATTGCGGCGTTAGTTTTATACTTTCTTGGCATAATCTTCCGCTTGTTTAAACTGAAAAAGTCAAAATATAAAACAAAATAGTTTTTAAAAGCCAATCTAGGCACTCTTGTTGCAAACGGATTGGCTTTTTTATAGATGATTTTTTATTTAAGTTTTATAGGCAATTTTTATTCAATTTACAAAATACCATTTTACAATTTCCCATTATTTATAAATGATTTTATTTATATGCTACTATTTTATTTACTTTTATTATAGATGTTTTTTAATGTATTTACTTTTGAATAAAAATATATTATAATAAATTTATAAGGGGTTGAAATGGCCGAGGAAAATATTGATTTAAGAAAATTATTTGTACCCGTTAAACTTCGTCACAAGTATAAAGATGGGAAAAAGACAAATATTTCAACAACAACAGATATTGCATATTTGCCCTCAGCGGAGGAGATGAAAAAAGTTGACAAGGGCGAGCGAGTGAAGTCAATGTCTGATTTTGCACTTTCTCACCAGGGTAAACAAAATTCACATCCCAGATATGAGGCCGAGGACGGACATTTGTCAAGTCCTGTGTTGTTACGTGAAACAAAACGCTTTTATGAGCCTTTTGCGAGAGTAATATTCGGTGATGGTGAAATCGGCTGTGCAGATGGTTATAAGTCTGCGGGTGAGGCTGTTTCCTTAAATATTGATGTCAATTCTTTTGTCTCCATGCTCGGCTCGTCAAAATATGTACAATTGACGACAAAGAAATTAAAAAATGGCAAAGAAAAACATATAATCAAAATGGGAGAATACGTTGGCTCAAAGGCGTCTTCCGAAATGCAGGAAATT
>CANQHL010000018.1 GCA_947623775.1 uncultured Clostridia bacterium | reverse complement strand
TTTTGCTGATGTGTGGAGCGGTTCACTTATACGGGCATATTTAAATGGTGCAAGTTCAGATATGCTTGATGGCAACAAAAACTATTCGCCGGAAAGAAAATGGGATTTTTCAAATGGCGGATTTTTGCAACAGGCGTTCAATTTGGAAAGACAACCAATCACAAAATATGCAATTCCGGAAACTGAAGAGAGCGTGTGCGATTATGCTTTTGAGGGGTGTGTTGGAATAGAAAAAATATTAATTCCCAGCCATGTTAAATATATTGGCAGGCACGCTTTCTCCGGATGCGTAAACACGCAGTTGGTGTTCGGGAAAAATGTATCTAAGTTGGAAATGAACAAAAAGGCACTTGTAGGCACTTCGTTTAAATATATCTACATTTCAAAAGATGGACAGACCATGATATGGTCACCATACAAAGACAATAATCTTGAAAGAAGTTGTGTAAGATATGATTTTGACATAGAAAACCTACACGAACTAGTAAACCAAGTTTACAGAACAACATTCTTTTATAATGGGAAATATAATAACCAAAATGAGGCATTTTTTAATAATGGCGGACTTTATGATGATTTGGAGTAATTGAGATTTTTCTTTAAAAGGAGAAAATTTTGGAACAAAAGGATTTTACAAAATACATCATTCCACGAAAAAACAAAAATCAATTTGCAAGAGATGAAAAACTTCAAAATGTTTCGCTCAGCACTCTTGACACAACTGATAAAATATGCGTTTTAAGTGAGACTGAATTGAGTGCAGAGGCTAAAAAAATCGGGTGGAAAACAATGGGGTGCAAAGCAATAACCGATTTTGCTCTTATGAATTTTGCGTGGAAAGGCAAATATAACTATGGAATGTATTTCACAAGGACACCTACGAATTATGGTTGTGTTTTATCGGTGCTTCCTCAAAAAGATCAACTTCAATTGTTTAATGATTATCATTGTGCGGATTCATCTATTGGGATAAGTCCGGCAATGTCGTTAAAACTTGATAAGACAATGAATGCAAGTCAATTGAAAGAAGCGTTTGATGTAAGTGAAAAGGTGGGTGAATTTGGAAAGTATCACATTGTAAAATTAGGTCTTTTTCCAAGAAGCAAGGTGGACGAAGATTTAAAACATCAACTTGAATACGCATATAACGACGGCCATTTGATAGACGGAATGAAGTATACAGGCAAATTTTACACAACAAATGGTGCAAATTTAAATGATGATTTTCTTTCCAAACAGAATGCCGAGTTTGAGTATCAAGGT
Organism: uncultured Clostridia bacterium; assembly: GCA_947623775.1. GTDB lineage: Bacteria > Bacillota > Clostridia > Christensenellales > UBA1242 > Caccovivens. Next base: position 17,957 of record CANQHL010000018.1, on the reverse strand, counting down.
GAAAAATATGTTCGCACAATCGTTGTAGATGATTATGAAGACAGATTTTATGGCTACAGAAATTATAGTGATGGTTCACAAATGTACGGCAACCATACATATGAATGGGTTAAGGTTGAGCCTGTAAATTTCAGGATATTAAACTATGAAGAGTTTGAAAGAAATGGTGCTGATACAATGAAGCTAGATTGTGATGAAATTGTTTTAAGTGGAATTTCTTTTTTCCCGACTCAAAATCATAACAATCCGCCATTTTCAAATTCGTGGAGTGGCTCGCTTTTAAGGGCATACTTAAACAGTGCAAATTCAGATATGCTTGATGGCAACAAAAAATGTTCGCAGCAAAGAAAATGGGATTTTTCGGATAGCGGGTTTTTGCAACAGGCATTCAATTTGCAAAGGCCAGCAATCACAAAGTATGCAATTCCGAGACTTGAAGAGGGTGTGTGCGACTATGCTTTTGAGGGGTGTGTCGGGTTAGAAAAAATATTAATTCCCAGACAAGTGAAATATATTGGGAAATATGCTTTTTCCGGATGTGTAAACACGCAGTTGGTGTTCGGTGAAAATATATTTGAATTGAAAATGGACAAAAATGCACTTGAAGGCATTGAATTTAAGTATATTTACATTTCAAATGATGGCAAAAATATGATATGGTCACCATATGAAGATAAAAAACTTGAAAAAAGTTGCACAAGATATGATTTTGACAAAAATAACATACAACAATTGATAAACAAAATTTACAGAGCAACATTTTTTTATGATGAGGAATATCATAACCAAAATGAGGCACTTTTAAGTAATGATGGACTTTATGAGGATTTAATCTGAAAGTCTTGCCAAATTTTAGATTGTCGGGAGAATTTTGCAAAAAAAATATTTCAGAACGGGATTTATCCCGTTTTTTTATTAAAAACAAAAGATTTATTTCAAAAGAAATAAAATGATTAAAAATTTTGCGTATATTTGTCTAAAAATTTGTTTTTAATTTAAAATAATGTTATACTAATTGCGTAAAATATTCATGTAAATTAAAAGCGGGGTAAAAATGAAAGAATTCAAAATTGTAGACAGCGTAGATGCTCTCGAAGAAACTATTAAAAATGTTAAAAAGGCACAGGAGCAGTTTGCCACTTTTTCACAGGAAAAAGTAGATGAAATTTTTAAGCAAGCCGCACTTGCCGCAAACAGCGCCAGAATACCTCTTGCAAAATTGGCTGTTGAGGAAACAGGCATGGGCGTTGTTGAGGACAAAGTTATAAAAAATCATTATGCAAGTGAGTATATTTACAACAAATATAAAAATGAAAAAACATGCGGTGTTATTGAAGAAGATGGTGCGTATGGTTACAAAAGAATTGCCGAGCCTGTTGGAATTATAGGTGCGGTTATTCCTACAACAAATCCGACATCAACAGCCATTTTTAAAACTTTGCTTGCTTTGAAAACAAGAAATGGCATTATCATAAGTCCGCACCCACGTGCCAAAAAGTCAACCATCGAGGCGGCAAAAGTTGTGCTTGAAGCGGCCGTTAAAGCGGGAGCACCTGAAAATATCATTGCTTGGATTGATGTTCCATCTCTTGAACTTACAACACTTCTCATGCAGTCTGTTGACATAATTCTTGCAACGGGCGGACCAGGAATGGTTAAGTCGGCATATTCAAGTGGAAAACCAGCGCTTGGAGTAGGTGCAGGAAATACGCCCGCAGTAATTGATGAAAGTGCAAATGTAACACTAGCAGTAAATTCCATTATTCATTCAAAGACATTTGATAACGGAATGATTTGTGCGTCTGAGCAATCTGTTATTGTGGACAAAAATATTTATGGCAAAGTAAAAGAAGAATTTGAAAAACGTGGTTGCTATTTCCTTAAAGAAGATGAAAAAGACAAAGTTAGAAAAACCATCATAATAAATGGTGCGGTGAATGCTAAAATTGTCGGGCAACCGGCAACTAAAATTGCAGAGATGGCAGGGGTGAGCGTTCCTGAAAACACCAAAATTTTAATTGGTGAGGTTGAAAAGGTTGACATTTCTGAGGAATTTGCACATGAAAAATTGTCACCTGTGCTTGCAATGTATAAGGCAAAAGATTTTGATGATGCGATAGATAAAGCCCATTCCCTTATCTTGGATGGAGGAATTGGACATACATCTTCACTTTATATTGACGATAAATTAACCGAAAAAATCAACAAGTTCTCACTTATTATGAAAACATGCAGAATTTTGATAAACACACCTTCTTCGCAAGGAGGAATTGGAGATTTATACAATTTCAAATTGCCTCCATCACTTACTCTCGGTTGCGGAACATGGGGCGGAAATTCAATTTCAGAAAATGTGGGAGTAAAACATTTGTTAAATATTAAAACCGTTGCGGAAAGGAGAGAAAATATGCTTTGGTTCAGAACGCCCGAAAAGGTATATCTTAAAAGAGGTTGCCTGCAAGTGGCACTTGAAGAATTGAAATATGTGTTAAACAGAAAAAAAGTGTTTATTGTCACTGATTCATTCTTGTATGAAAATGGTTACACGAAATGTATAACAGACAAACTTGATGAACTTGGCATTGAGCATGCGACATTCTCAAATGTTGCACCTGACCCAACTCTTGCAAGTGCGGTTGAGGGAACAAAGGCAATGCAAAGTTTTAAGCCTGATTGCATAATTGCCATAGGTGGCGGTTCGGCAATGGACGCAGGAAAGATAATGTGGGTGTTGTATGAACATCCGGAGGTTGACTTTCTTGATATGGCAATGAGGTTTATGGATATAAGAAAAAGAGTTTACACATTCCCTAAAATGGGAGAAAAAGCATATTTCATAGCGGTTCCGACATCTGCGGGAACAGGTTCAGAAGTTACGCCATTTGCGGTTATCACAGATGAGAAAACGGGGATTAAATATCCTCTTGCCGATTATGAACTTCTTCCAAAAATGGCAATTGTTGATGCAAATTTAATGTTGAATGCACCAAAGGGGTTGACTTCGGCATCAGGTATTGACGCTGTGACCCATGCACTTGAAGCATATGCGTCAATGATGGCAACGGAATTCACAGACGGACTTGCAATTGAGGCGTTAAAGATAATTTTTGAATATCTTCCACGTGCTTACAATAATGGAGCAAATGATGTTGAAGCAAGGGAAAAAATGGCGAATGCGGCAACAATTGCTGGTATGGCATTTGCAAACGCCTTTCTGGGCGTTTGCCATTCCATGGCACACAAACTTGGCGCCTTCCATCATATTCCGCATGGAATTGCAAATGCACTTTTAATAGATGAAGTTATGCGCTTCAACAGCGAGGAAGTTCCTCCGAAAATGGGAACATTTCCACAATATAGTTATCCGCACACATTAAGAAGATACGCTGAGATTGCAGAGCAATTGAATTTAGGCGGAAATGATGATCACGAAAAACTTGAAAATTTGATCAAGAAAATAGATGAATTAAAAGAGCAAATCGGGATTAAAAAGACGATAAGGGAATATGGAATTGATGAGGACAAATTCCTTGAAACATTAGACCAGATGACAGAACAAGCCTTTGATGATCAGTGCACGGGAACAAATCCGAGATATCCACTTATGAGCGAGATAAAACAAATGTATTTAAATGCTTATTATGGAGGTAAAAAATAATGGAATTTAATTTAAAAAATGAAATTGCACGCAGAGAAAACAAGGTTGTTTATCGTGATGGTGACAAAAAAATCAAATTATTTGTCGAAAACTATAAAAAATCAAACATTTTAAATGAGGCATTAAATCAGGCAAAGGTTGAGGAGGCAACAAATTTAAAAATTCCAAAACTTTTGGAAGTCACTCTTGTTGACAATAAAAGATGGGCACTTGTGTCTGAGTATATTGAGGGGACACCGCTCAATGAACTTATGGACAAACACCCAGAAAAAGAAGATGAATATCTTGAACTTTTTGTAAACATTCAACTTGAAGTTTTGTCGTATGAAGCACCATTGTTAAATAGAATAAAAGACAAATTCAAAACAAAATTAACGGAAGCCACAAACATCGACGAAAACACAAGATATGAACTTTTGCAAAGACTTGAGGGTATGAAAAATCACAAAAAATTATGCCACGGGGATTTTGTTCCAAGCAATATCATCATCACCGATAATGGTGAACATTACATTCTTGATTGGGCACATGTTACTCAGGGCAACGCATCGGCGGACGTTGCAAGAACATTTTTGCAATTTTCAATGAACGGCAAAGATAAACTTGCAAGCAAATATCTTGATTTATTCTCTCAAAAGAGCGGAATAACAAAGGTTAACATATTAAGATGGGTGCCAATTGTTGCGGCAACGCAAAAGACAAAGGGCCGAGAAGGCGAACAAGAATTTTTGAACAAATGGATTGATGTAATAGATTTTCAATAAGGATAAAAAATATGAGAAATAAAAAATTTTGGTTGATTTTTACATTTTTTTTGCTTTTTCCAGGATTTTTGGTGCTTCCATCGTGTGGCAAAAAATATGATATAAATATAGTTTTATCAGGAGCACTTGATTCTGAATATATTTCAAGCGTATCATTGCCTAAGGCTGAAAATGGTGAATATCGCGCATCTCTTTCGGGCGAAAAATCATACCAGTTTGAAATTGTATATAAAAATGGTTATGATATAACGGATATTTACATAAATGGCAAAGATGATACAGTTGATGTAAGAAAGGAGAGTGGTGAAGAAGTCTGGGGAAAGATTGTTGTCACAATCAATCCAACACGTGACAGAACATACAATTTGATTGTAAGCGAGCCAACAAAAATGGTGGAAGCAGTTGAAGTTGAAGGAGTAGATGAAGCACAAATAACTTCCGCTTGTGAAAGAAATCTTTTGGAAGAAATGAAGATTTATGCAACTCATTCAAATCAGACCGATTTCTATCCACTCTCATGTTTTACAGGTGAAAATGCAAGTCAATATAAACTTATATTTGACTTAACAAATAAAACAGCAAAATTCAATGTGCAAATGCCAAACATGTTTAAAACGGCGGCGCTTGGAAGTTTTGCAAAGGTAGGAGATACATACTTTTCATGTCAACAGGACAAAAATGATTCATGTTTGTATACCTTTTCAATTGCTTTAAATTCAACCAATTACACTCAATTCAAACAAAAAATCACATTCAATTTTGATTTCCTTGAAAATAAAGAAAATTACAAGGTTTTTGGATTTAACGAAAAATTTGACAGCAGTGAAAGTGATTATAAATTTTTACTTTCCTCAAATGGTGGTTTGATAAAAGAGTTCGGGCAAGAAAAAACATATACAGTAAGCCTTGACCGAACGCATTACACACAAGAATATTTGGCACTTCTCGATATGCTTGATTTATCCAAGGTGGTGGTTTGTATCGGCGATGAAGAAGTTCAAACTCGATACAATGATATAGATGAAAACATCACTTTTTCATTGGCAAATTGTGATTTACCTTGCGATTATGGCATAAATGGAGATAATTTTGCTTTCAGCATAAAGAATTTACAACTCAAACGAAATTATGTCGGATATGATGTGAGTGCAAACAGTTGTTTGGAAAGCACTCTTGCATTTGACGGAACAAACCTCAATATGTTTAGGTTTGATGTTGACGATGATGTTAAAACATTACATTTTGCATCAAAAATTTCTCCGACACAATCAATAACTTTTAAAACAACTTTTGACCTTTTATCTTCAATTTACAGCACGGTCAACATTGATATAACGTTTGTCGGGAATAACTATGTTTTGAATGATATTGACGTGCTGGAACTTTTAAATTCAAAGGAAGATAAGGATTTAAGCGAAGATATTTTAATATCCGGCAACACCGTGGGAATAACGTTTTCGATAGACTATAAAAGTGAGGACAAAAAAATTTATATACAAGCCATATATGAAAACAGCAATTTTGGAATGTTTAATGGCGTGCAAGCCCAGGTGAGCGGTGAGCAAATAAATTATACAATTGAATTTAAAAGCAGTGATTTTCAAACTTCAGACTGGGCATATCAAGATTTGTCACTCCTTAACCCAATTGTCAACAACAAAGTGACAGTTGCCGCCACATATCAAAAGGAAATGGATTTTTCAGTTGCAACGATATTGCAAAATGTAACATGGAATGATGTAAACAGTTGCGGAATGAAAATAAGTTATTTCTGTGACGAAGAAGAAGTTCAGCCAAATTCAGCAATTCTTATTGAGCGAGGCGGAAGCATGTCGGCACAGAATAATGGAATTTCAATAAAAAGAAATATGCACTTGACAAGTGGTCCATATTATGTTGTAGGTGCAGACGGCACATATGAAATAATAACAAACATAGTGTGTGATTTTGTTAAAAATACTTAATAAGTTTGAGGAATTTATGGAAAAAACATTCAATGATATGTGGAATAAAAATCATCTTGAAAATATGGGAAAAGAGATAATTTATGATGATTGGCTGGAAAAATATATTAAAAATTTTGATAAAAACAGCAAAATCCTAGAACTTGGATGTGGACTTGGCAACAATGCAAAGTACTTAAGTGAGCATGGCTATAATGAACTTGCAACCGATTTATCTTCGGTTGCATTGCAATATGTAAAGGAAAAGTTGCCAAACATTGAAACAAAGGTGCTGGATTTGACAAAACCTTTTCCATTTGAAGACAATCAATTTGACATTGTAATTGCAGATTTGTCACTTCACTATTTCAGCAGCAGCATGACTGAAAAAATCATGAAAGAAATCAAAAGAGTGTTAAGAAAAGGCGGAAAGGTTTATGCAAGAGTAAACTCCGTGCATGATTTAAATCATGGTGCTGGGCAAGGGGAGAAAATAGAGGAGCATTATTATTTTGTTGAGGGCTACAATAAGCGATTTTTTGATGAAAAAGATGCAAACAAATTTTTTGGTTTAATTGGTGATTGCAAGGCAAAAGAGCAGGTTATGAATAGATACAAAAAGGAAAAAATAACTTTTGAAATAGAGGTGACTTGCCAAAAATAAATGATACATAATTTTTTTGTATTGACGAAAATAATAAAAAATGTTATAATAATTTTGAAAACATTAAAAAATGATTTTTGTAGATAAAAATTTAAATTTTTTGAAGAACGATAATGCAATCAACAAATAAAATCTACAAAAATAGAGGAGGAAAAATGGCAATAGCCTGTGATATTGATATTTTTTTAGAGGATTTTCAAAAGAACAAAAATAAATTTAATAAACGAATTCAAGAAATAAAGGAAAGTGGTGAAAGCCTAAAACTGACGGGTGCGGGTTATTCCACCGGCCTAACTGAAGAGCAAACTCAGATTTTTGCTGATGCGGTCAATGCGCTGAGGGAAGCGGGAGCAGATTGTCGTTTTTCAGAGGGTTTCACTCCCGAACAAGCAATTGATGCAAGCAGAAAACTTTCAACGTGGGCAGATGATATTAAGGCGGCAAGGATAAATGGTGAAGAGTTGTCGCCTTATGAAAAATATATATATGCTTATGAAATTGCATCACAATATATTTACAAGATGGGTGATGATCAAGTTGATGGTAATGAATCGCGTAATGTGGTGCGTGTATTAAATGGTGATAAAATTGTATGTGCAGGGTTTGCCAATCTTTTAAAGGAATTGTGCGATAGGCTTGACATTCCATGCAGAACAATAATTTCTTCCCCAATAGAGATGGAAATAAATGGTAAAGTTCAAACCGGACATATGTTTTGTATGGTTGAAATAGAAGACCCTAAATACAACTTGAGCGGGGTTATGTATTCAGACCCAACAATGGGTTGTCCAAAAAATGAAGAACTCAGGAGAGCATTTGGCGGGGCGACCATTCCTTTTAGTAAAGGCGAAGAGGTATATCGCGGACACAATCAAAGGATAGAGAGGGAACAACAGCAACTTTCTGGATTACTTTTAGATTCTGGCAAAATTTCTTCCAAAGAGGACAAAATAGTCTCCAACACGCAAGAAGAGGCGGAAGAAAGAAAAAAACAAGAGGCGTTTATAAAAATTTTTAGAGAGTATTGCAACGACTTTCATTTGTCTAATTGCTTGCTTTTGGAACTATTAAAAATGAGAGATACAACTGATGAATTATATGCAACAAACAATTTGAAACCTGAAAAAAAGGTAGATAATTTTACAAAATCACTACTTAAAGCACTCCAATATGATTTTTGGAGAGAGGGCATCTTATACGAAAGAAAAGATATACCATACTTAACTTTATTGCCGGGTATAGGAGATGAAGTTGGAAGATTATTTAAAAATAAAAATGCCAATTCTTTTCAAATACACAAAGATGTAATGAAAAAACTTGATGAATTATCTCAGTTAAGTGATGATGAAATATGCAAATACGTTTTTGGCAAAAGTTACATAAAAGCAGGCGAGAATGCAAGCAAAAAGATAAAAAGGGCAAATGAAAAATTCAACAGCATGGCATATGGAGTTGAATTGCAAGCACAGGAGAAAGATGAACTACTTTCAAATGTATTAAAACAAGTCGGACTTGCTATGGGCAAAACTGAGGAGGAGGCTATTGCATATTCATATGCAAGAAGAAAGTATTGGTCAGCGGAACAAGAAAAAGAATTTGCACATCATCTACAAGAGGGTAAGAGCGAAGAAGAATTAAAAGAAATTGTAGAAGCCTTTGATAAAGATGTTGAAAGGGCAGTTGAAGAAGCGAAAAAACGTAAAGAGAGTCAAGCAAATGTTGAATCTTATCATGATCCAAATCTTCAAGATGGAAATTATGATTTTATTGATGAAATAACTTCAATGCTTGGAATAGAACCTCCAAAAGGACCTACATTTGAAGAATTAGTTGGAATGCAGCCGGAGCAGAATGAGAAAACTTTTGAAGAACTTGTCGGAATGCAACCAGAGCAAGAGGAAAAAACCTTTGAAGAACTTGTTGGAATGCAACCGGAACAGGGAGAGAAGTCTTTTGATGAACTTGTAAATGAAAAGGAAAACGAGCAAAAAAATAAAATAGATGATGAAGATGATTTAACGATGTAGCAAAAATAAAATAGGAAGAATCAAAATTTCTTCCTATTTTTTTGTTCTTGTTCAATAAAAGACATAATGATTTCGACAATAAAATCAATTTCTTTTTGGCTTAAATCTCGTCCATATGGGATATGCCACCATTTTTCAAGGCAGCCACGGCAACAAGTTGCGGTTGCATGTTGTGCGATAAAAACAGGGTGGCCTTTCATCGGCGTTTGCTTGCCATCATTATGAGGAAATGCGGGAGCAAGCCTTTTTGTGATAAAATCGGTTGCATGGGATTTTATTGTGTCAATTCCTTTATCTTCAATGTATTTGAAATCGGTTTCTTTCAGGTGAAAGCGTGAACGAAATTTAGATGATTTAAATTTATCAAGATTAATATTCATAAAAAAATAATACAATAATTTTGCAAAATAATCAACTTTATTTGCTATTTAATGCTAATTATTATATAATATAAATTGTAGGAGATTAAAAATGGGATTATTTTCAAAACAATTATTGTCAGTTCTTGAATGGAAAGACGACTCAAAAGATATTATAGTTTACAGACACCCTGTTGATAAAAGGGAAGAGATAATGAACAGCTCAACCCTTGTCGTAAGAGAATCGCAGGTTGCATTATTTGTACATAAAGGGCAAATTGCCGATGTTTTTGGACCGGGTACATACAAATTAAACACCGAAAACATTCCTTTTTTAACAAAGTTGTTGTCTTTGCCAACCGGATTTAATTCACGAATAAAGGCTGAGGTTTATTTTGTCAACACAAAACAGTTTATCGGGCAGAAGTGGGGAACTCAAAATCCTATCATGATGCGTGATGCCGATTTTGGAAGCATAAGACTTAGAGGGTATGGTACATTTGCATTTAAAGTTGATGATGCAAAACTTTTTATGAAAGAAGTTTTCGGCACAAATGAAGTGTATAAAGTTGAAGATGTTGCAGCGCAATGCCGTTCAATCCTCATACAAAACATTTCCGATGCAATCGGGGAAAGTGGTCTTTCTGCTCTTGACCTTGTTTCAAATTATCGTGAAATTGCCGAAAAAATTTGTGAGGTTGCAGACAAAGATTACAGCAAAATGGGATTAAAATTGTGCCAAGTTGTAGTTGAAAATCTTTCTTTACCAGAGGAGGTTGAAAAGACTCTTGACGAGAGAAGTAAACTTGGAATTCTCGGGGACAAAATGGGTTCTTATGCTCAATATCAAGCCGCACAGGCAATGCGTGATGCTGCACAAAATCCAAATGGTGGAAATTTTGCCGGCATTGGTGTGGGACTTGGTGCAGGCACAACAATAGGAAGAATGTTTGGAGAATCTATTGCAAGTGTTAAAGATGAGGCACCAAAAAAGAAATGCGTTAAGTGTGGAGCAATGATAGATAAGGACATAAAGTTTTGTCCGGAATGTGGAGCAAGCCAAGTGCTGTTATGCCCAAAATGCGGAAAAGAAGTGCCTAAAAATGCAAAATTTTGTGCAAATTGCGGTGAAAAATTGGTTGTGGAACATAAATGTCCGAAGTGTGGGGCAATTATAAAGGGAAATGCCAAATTTTGCTCTGAATGTGGAGAAAAATTATAATGGATATAAACAACTGCCCATCTTGTGGTGGAAAAATTGAGTTTAGTCCAAAAGATGATGCGTTAAAGTGTGTAAAATGTCAAAAGATTTTTCCAGTTGAACACCATAAGAATGTTATCAAAAAAAGCGTTTACAATGATGAAGAAGATGAAGGTTACAAAGAGTGGGAAGGCTCAACCCGAACATTTCAATGTCAAAATTGTGGTGCAAAAATTGTGCTAAACAGATTTGAAATGTCGACAAAATGCCAATACTGCAACACATCTTCGCTTTTTCCAATTGATGAACTCCCGGGGTTAAAGCCAGACGGCATAATTCCATTCAAAGTCACAAAGGAAGAGGCAAGAAAGCAGTTTGCCCAACGTGTAAAGAGAAAATTGTTTATTTCTCGAAAATTTGTTAAAAATATACCTAATTTGGAACTTGGAGCAACATATATTTCATCATTTGATTATTCTTTCTATACCTATTCAACTTATTTTGGTGAAAGGGAGGTTGAGCGTCACAGAACAAGGACTGATGGCACAACCGAAACGTTCACAGAAATAAGACCTTTTTCAGGGACGAAAAATCATGAATTTAGTGATATAGTTGTAGAGACAAGTGATAAACTTTCACAATCGGAAATTGCTCAAATACTTCCTTATAATTACAGTGAAGCATGCCGATTTGATACTGGTTTTTTGAAAGGATATAGTGTGGGATATTACAACCAAACGGTGGACACCGGATTAAAAAGAGCAAAGGACATTGCCCATGCACGACTGGAAAATATGATTTCAAGCGAGTATTCAAGAGTTGTATCATTGACGGTGGATACGAAATTTTCAAATGAAAAGTATGCATATTTGCTTTTGCCACTTTATTTTATAAATTACAAGTATAAAGATAAAGATTACTTAAACATAATGAATGGACAAAATGGAAATGTGGGCGGAAAATTCCCGATTTCCAAATTAAAAGTGACGCTATTTTCTATTTTTATAGGTCTGATTGTTTTAGGTATACCGCTAATGGTGATATTGATAACATCAATTTTAAAGTGATTTTTGGAGGTTAAAATGAGTATAAATAAAAATATTTATCAGGAAACAAGGTTAAAAAGGGGACATCTTCAAGTTTTTTCGCTTGTGATTTTACTTTTAGGACTTGCAATCCTTGCAGGAGGAATAACCTTGCTTGTGTTCGGGTGCAAGGCGGACAAGACTTCAACTATGGTTCTTGAAATTATATTTGGAATTATTATGATTTTAATTGGACTTGGCTCAAGCGGAACAGCAATAACCATGCTTTTTGTAAGTTTTGGCATGATGAATGTAAGCGAGGGAAGTGTAAAAGACGGCAACAGTGCTGTTGGAACTGCAAATGTGAAATTATGTGATAAATGCGGACATGAACTTGAAGATGGTGATAAGGTATGTCCAAATTGCGGAAAGGAAGTTGAGTAAAAGATGGCAAAGCCATCTTTTTTAAATTTTGAAATTATAATTTTTAATAGACATTGTTTTGAAAAATATGTCAAAAAAATCATATTATATTTGACACATATTTCTGATAAAATATGCGTTATGAAAACGATATTTATTTTAATGGGCGTTATTGGTGCGGGAAAAAGCACTTATGCCAAAAAATTACAGGCACAATATGGTGGCGAAATTTTATCTAGTGATGAGATAAGAAAAGAGTTGGTAACAAAAGGAAAAGTTCCGGAAAAATATGATTCCAAATACAATCCGATGGTGTTCGGGCTTTTACATAGAAGAGCAAGAAGTTTGGCAAAAAAGGGTGAAAACATAATAATAGACTCCACAAACATACCGGCATCTTCACGTAAGCCTATAATTAAAATAGGAAATGAATTTGGTTATAAATTGCAGGGAGAACTTCTGTTGCTTGATGATGAAGAGTGTCTAAGGCGAATTGCACAGCGTGAAAAAACAGATAAAAACAGCCATATTATCGCCAATCCACTTGAGGCACTTGAAATTTATAAACAACGCTTGTCGGTTGGTATGCCCACTTTAAAAGAGGGCTTTCATCAAATAAATACATATAACAATGGAAACCTCATCAAAAGTGAAAGCAGGGTGTTGATTGCATCTACAAATCAAGGAAAAGTGGAAATCTATGCGAATATTATAAAAAATTTAGGTTTGGAATATTGCTCACTAATTGAATTAAACCCGCATATCGATGTCCAAGAAACAGGCGAAACAGAGATTGAAAATGCAATGATTAAGGCAAAGGCGTATCATGAAGCAACAATGTTGCCGGTGGTCGCAAACGATAGCGGACTTATAATTGAAAAGTTTTCAAAAGAAAATCAACCAGGAGTTTTTGTAAGAAGATATGGCGGACATGAACTCAGTGATGAAGAAACAATAAAAATTTTCTCCCAAAAGCTAGAAGACGTTGGAGGCAGCAGTGAAGGGTATTTCAATGTTGCACTAGCGGTTTGTGATTATAATGGTGTTTTTCATTCAAAATTATTTAAAAGTTACAGATATTTGGTCGCAAAACCCAGTCCTGTAATTGTTAAAGGATTGCCACTCCGTTCACTTGATTTCAATAAGGAATACGGGAAATATATGAGTGAAATGTCAGTAGAGGAAGCCAATCGTTCAGAGGGGAAAACTATTGATGAACAAAGTGACTTTATCAAATCTATATTTAAAGAATGTTAAAGCATCAACAAAGCAAATGTAGTTTAAAAATGCTCATTTTTAAAAATTATTAGCAGTTTTGTGGCAAAAAACAAAAAGATTGCAAAAATTTTGCAATCTTTTTTATATAAGTTTTTCTTTTTGCAAGTTTTCAACTCGGTCAAAAATCTTTTTATATACTGGTTTCATATACGGCTCAGTCACACGTTCAAGCAATTCATCAAAAGTCAACCATTTTATTCCGCTGTTTTCGTCTGCCTTTATATGTATAGGTGAATTTTCATCGGCTTCAAGAAGATATGTCACATTAAGATGAATGTGTGCGGGAACAAATTTGCCTCTTTTAACATGGCTAAGCACGGGTAGACTTTCAATAGAGATGGGGTGTCCAAGAAGAACTTTGAAGTCTTGAATGGAAGTTTCTTCGCGTGCTTCTTTCAATGCAACATATTCCATATCATCATCACCATCAGCATGGCCGCCGACCCATGCCCAACTTTTGTAAATGTTGTGATAAATGCACAAAACTTTATCATGGCTTTTGTTTAATATTATGGCAGAACTGCTAAGATGAGCCAACTTGTTTTCTCTTGTTAAAATTTGATTTTGCTGTTCACATTCAATAAAAAACTCTTTGTCGCATTCTTCTTGTTCGCATTGAGGAACAAAATTTTTAATCATTTCAATTGTTTTACTCATTTTTTCTCCTAAAATAACAAGTTAAATTATAACAAATAAATTATAATAAATCAACTTTTTATATTGATATAAAAATTTAAATTTGCAAAAAAAAGCGATACCAAGTATCGCCATATCACAAAGATAAAATAAATTCTGGTGCGCCCAGAGGAGCTCGAATCCCCAACCTTTGGTTCCGTAGGGGCACGCAAACCCGTTTGAAACACTTAGCACCTTTTCAAATCAATAATATTATAAAATATTTTCAATAGATTTTGCAAGCATTTTTTGAAATGTTGCGATTTATCAAAACTTTTTAATATTTTTTGTTCTATGCGTATGGCTTTTTGGTATGGACTATTATAAAAAATGGAAATGACCATTTTTGACCTTTAATTTATATAAAAAACAGAACTGTGGGGCTGTTAAATTAAAGGAGATATAAAATGGAAACAATTATTAAACCTTGCGACATAGTAAAGGTTAAAGTCGTAAAAGAAGAGATAACGATATCTAATATCAACACTTGCAATAAAAAAGCAACTATTAAAAAAATAGGAAATAGAAAGCACGTCATATTAAGCACAGGTGAAATTGTAAATGAAAAGAAATCGCTTAAGCGTGGCGATAATCTGTATCAACTTATTCAAAGCAATTTACAACTACAAGATTTGATTAAAGAAAACTCAATAAATCTCAATAAAATTTTGCTCTTAACACTAACATATGAACATAAAACACTTGACACACAACAAATCGGCGCAGATTTTAAGGATTTTATGAAGCGCCTGCGTAGAAATGTGGTTGAGTTTGGAAACATCGAGTTTATAAATGTTTATGAACTTTACAAGGACTTGCAGGGCTATCACATACACGCAATTTTGTTTTTTAACGAGTCTACAAGAGCAGTCTTTGTGCCTGCGGAAACTATATTGCAGGCGTGGGGAAAGGGCTCTGTGAGTGTAGGTGCGCCAAAAGACTTCGGATACTATTATTATCTAACCCCACACCTATCAAAAGAAGTCAATGACAGGAATAGCCATTTGCACGAAAAAGCATTATTGCAAATGGAACTGCCTGCGAATTTATATCTTTATAGGCACTCAAAAGGAATTAAAAAGCCTTTTATACACACTGACACATACGAAAATGTAAAGAAATATCTTGACGAGAATAAATATGTGCTTGAAAAAGAAAACATATATATCAACCCTATGAAAACTACAAATGGCAACAACCTATATTATTGCAAGCGCTATTATAAGAAGGAAAAGGAAACGACCACACTCGGCAAGCGAAAACCTATATAAAAAACGCATTGAGCATTTAATATAAGAAATATATTAAATGTTTATAACGGCAGAAATAGAGCCATTTGCAGTGGCGAAAACGCTACAGGACATTAGTAGTCGAAAAAATATCGCCCTACATTTTCAATTTTTATATAAACATAAGGCAAAAGTGTGATATAATGTAGTTATCGGAGTAGTTTATATGAAAAATAAAGAGAAAGAACGAATAATGACACCAAATGGCGTTAGAAAAGTCGGTCAAAAATATTTTGGCAAATGTGCTATATGCGGAAAATTTGGAGAATTAAGCAAAGAGCATATACCTCCAAGATGCACATTTAACAAAGAAAGATTTAATCTTGTTACAGGAAACGAATTATTAACCAATGGCGAACTTTTATGGACGGAAGATAAGAAACTGAACACCATAACAATTCAAGGTGGAATTGCTTATTACTCATTATGTAGCACTTGCAACACAAATACAGGCTTACTTTATACAAATGCTTACAAAGATTTTATAATGGCTTTACACAGTATTTTAGTGAATAACAATTTCAAAGTGAACGATTGCATAAAAATCACTATACCTCGTATAAAACCACTTAACATATTTAAGCAAATCGTTTCAATGTTTAATACAATATACCCTGAAATTTTTAAGATTAAAAATTTTGATATGGAAAAGTATCTTTTGGACAAAAACGAATTAAAATTTTGCGATGGAATATATTTTTATATATTTTTAACAAAAAATATAACTCGAATACCATGGCAGGGGCAAGGGAATGTAATCACTGGAAATTTTAATATTTTAAGTGAAATTTGTCATTATCCGTTAGGAATTATAATGTCAGTAGATAAAGAGTTAGAAGGAGAAACTTGTATAAATAGTTTTTCAGTTTATGATTATGATGAAGAAGCAGATTATGAAGATACAATTTTTCTTCGGGAAAGAAATTTAACAATCGCGAGAGATTATAGAACAAAAGAAGAGTTGAAAAATATAGTTGACGACAAATAAAAAAATAAGCCAAAATCATTTGGCTTTTATGGGCAGATCGGGTATCGTAGTTAATAAGGCTTAAAAATGCTATCGGTTTTTGAGCAAGTTAATGATAGAGTCTTTTTTGATAGGGCTGGCAGTCTTTAACAACTCAATAATCTCTTTATCTTTTTGATATTGCTGAATATCATAGTAGAAAAACTCACTTTCAGTTGAACCACAAACGGAGATTATATCAAGCAAAACAGATACGGACGGCTCAAAACTATCTTTGGACTCTAACCTTGAAATGCATGCACTATTTTTGCCAATTTTGAGACTTAAATCACGAGCAGAAAGATTTGCCCTTTGTCTTATTTGACCGATCCTGATTATAATGTCCTTTTTATCCATTATGCACACCTCACTTATAATTAAAGTATAGGTCAAAATCGGCGTTTGTATTATGGGTGGTAATTGTAAAAATTGCATACTATGAAAGGAAATTTGCATTTATAAGTGCATTTGTTTGTTTTTTATGTCAAAATATGCTATTATTATGCTGTGAGGTGTAATATGAGTGTTATTTTGAGCAAAAAAGGACTTGATAGCAGTTTTAGTTCAAAGCCTATTTTAATGGTGGATGATGAAATAGTTTTTATACCTATTGTAGCGGTTGAAGAACAAGAATTAAAGTATAGTCAGGTCAAACTAGGCAATAGCAATTTGCTGAAAAACTTAAAATTTTTAGTCGGCGGAACTTTTTACATAAATGACAAAAAAGTAGAAATCACAAAAGACAGTCGTTGCCATTTAGATCCGCAACTTGTCAACTATTTTGACAGTGAAAATTTTAGAGGTAGTTTTGGACAAATAAAGAGCGCTCAAAAACATTTAGAAAGCCAAAATGTCAAAGTTGACGATTTGATTTTGTTTTATGGTTGGTATAAGGACAAAGCCGACAAAGTCCACACGGACGGGAAAAATGTGCTTTTTGGTTATATGCAAATAGACGAGATATTGAAAGTTGCAACACTTAATGAAAAGCAAAGAAAAGAATATGAAAAGAAATACCCTTGGTTAAGATATCAACCACATTGGAAAAACAAAGACAAATATGCAGAAAATGATGACAACACGATTTATATAGCGAAAGAGTCTTGCACTTTTGATAATGCAATCAAAGGCTATGGTATGTTTAAGTATAACAAAGCGCTAGATTTGACTGCGGACGATATAAGGACAAAATCGTGCTGGAAAGTCCCTGCCCTTGCAGGCTTGAAAACATCAAGAAAAGGCGCAAATGGAAAAGACTGCTTTAATGAGCGGGGTCAATATAGAGCCCCAAGTCGAAATCAAGAGATAGTTATTGAAGATAGCAAGAAGGCTCAAAAATGGGCTGAAAACCTAATTAAAAAATATGCAAAGAGATAAGGGAGAAAAGTTATGAAATGTCCTAAATGCGGAAGTCAAAATGTTATAAAACTAGGCAAAATGGAAAGGTCAATGTTGGAAATATTGATAAAACCAAGTGAAAAGAAATACACTTTTCAATGCAAAAAGTGTGGAAATGCTTGGGTTGATATAGAAAGGTAGCGTATGAAAAGAGACGGTTTACAAATAGCAGGTGGCGTGCTTGAAATAATAGCAGGCGCTTATTGGTTGGCTGTGTGCCTAGGGTTAAATAAACTAGGTGCGTATT
>CANQHL010000017.1 GCA_947623775.1 uncultured Clostridia bacterium | reverse complement strand
ATATCCGCCATCGTTTGATGCTTGAGGATTGTTTTCGTTGGTAATAATGGTTGATATTTTGTATTTCATATTGTTTTTGGCTTCTTGAAGATTTTTTTGTTCGGCCTCTAAAATGCCATTATTAATAACCTCGTAGAACTTTTCCAAGGTATAAGAGTGATTATATCCGAGTACGTATGTATCTATTTGTGGTCCGGTTATTGTAATAAGTCCGGTTAAATAACGTTTAATATAAGGATCATCGGCGGTTGTTGCAATCGTCTCGCACATTGCCGCTTCTTCGATAATCTCTCGGCGATCGTTAAAAATACTTTTATTTTTCATGTTTTGATAAATTTTGTTTTTACTCAATATTGTTTCATATGTTTCTGTTAAAATTAAAGCTACTTTTTTGGTAAATTCCTTATCTGTATATTCTACACCATTTATTTTAATCATAATTAATCCCCTTTATGCACTATATAGTATATATCATTTCATAATAATTGTCAATAAAAATTTGGTCACCGTTTTTTGCGTTGATAAATGCGTAAAAACAATAGAAAATTGCATGATTTCACGGCAAAGAATGTGAGAATTTTTAACATCTTCGCAAAGCAAGTCAAAAATGTTGAAATTATCCCTATTTTAGGTGGATATAGCCACTATAAACTTATTTTTTGATTTTTAAGATAAAAAATTGGACTTTTCCCCTTGATTGTGGGGTGCGTAGCGTTCATAAACGATAAATATTGTCAAATGAACAAAAATTACTTGCGTTTATAAACAAAAAATATTATAAAATGATAAAAATTGCTTGATTATTAATCGCAATTGTGCTATTAATATAGGCAAAGGGGTTATTTTTATGGATTTATTTAATAAAGTTTATAAAACTCAAATTTATGATATTGCAAAAGAAAAGGGCATTTATCCTTATTTTCACCAATTAAACTCACGACAAGATGTTGTTGTCAATATGGAGGGAAAAAGAACCATAATGATTGGTTCAAACAACTATCTTGGACTTACAAATCACCCAAAGGTTATTGAGGCGGGGGTTGAAGCGTTGAAGCAATACGGCAGTGGTTGTTCCGGTTCAAGATTTTTAAATGGAACACTCGACTTACATGTAAAATTTGAGAACAATTTGGCTGATTTCTTGCAAAAGGAAGCAGTTATGACATTTTCAACTGGTTTCCAAACAAATTTAGGCATTATTTCAGCTGTTGTTGGAAGAAATGATTATGTTGTTTGCGATAAGGAAAATCATGCAAGTATTTATGATGGTTGCCGCCTCAGTTATGGCAAAATGTTAAGATATAACCATGCCGACATGGAGGACCTTGAGAAAAAACTTCAAACAATTCCAAGCGAAAGCGGGATTTTGATTGTCACTGATGGTGTATTTTCTATGGGCGGTGATATTGCAAAACTTCCGGAAATTGTTGAACTTGCTCAAAAGTATGGTGCAAGAGTTATGGTTGATGACGCCCATGCGCTTGGAGTTATCGGTAAACATGGTAGAGGAAGTGCGGAATACTTCGGACTTGAAGATAAAATAGATATTTATATGGGAACATTCTCAAAATCACTTGCATCACTTGGTGGCTATATGGCTGCTGATAAAGCAGTGATTGAGTTTGTTAAACACACATCAAGACCATACATATTCAGTGCAAGTATGACTCCTGCAAATGTATGTTGTGCAAATGCTGCTCTTGAAATTTTGAAAGCAGAACCTGAAAGAGTGCAAGCACTTCAAAAAGTAGGTGACCACATGAGAGACAATTTGCGTCAGCGTGGCGTGGTATTTAAGGAAAGTACAACCCCAATCATTCCAATTTACACATATGAGGATGAAAAAACATTTATTGCGTGCAAACTTTTGCTTGAGCGAGGTGTGTATGTAAATCCTGTTGTTTCACCAGCAACTCCGGTTGGACAAAGCCTGCTTAGGACAAGTTATACGGCAACTCATACATTTGATATGCTTGATGAGGCTGCTGATAAAATTAAAGAGGTAACCGACATTTTGAAAACAATGTAAAATGTAAGAAAAGACTTTTTTCAATAGAAAAGGCATAAAAAACGAAATTTTTTGCGTTTTAACTTTAAAATTTAATATTTTTAAACAATTTTACATATTATTTTGCAAATTAATGCTTATATACAAAAAGACGGCAAAAGCGAGTTAACCCAGAAGTTGGACAACTTGAGTGGGGCATTGGCAAACGCCGTCTTTTTTATTTAGGAATTTTGAAGAAACATTTTTTAATTAAAAAATTTGATAACCAACTTTATTTGTGATTTTGGACTATTTCAATGCCAACTTTTTTGTGACAATTTTAGTTCTTGTGATTGTTGCAATTTTAACCTTGACAAAGATGTAGATTCATATTATAATAAAGATGAAAGAAGTGCATTTAAACTTTTAATATAATTAATATAGGAGCGAGAATGTCAAATAACGAAAAAATTTTAAAAATAAGAGAAACGGTTTATAGGGAAATCGCAAAAAACCCCGGCGACCTTTTTTCTCTCCGCATGTCACTTGTGAAAAGAAACGTTGTGGAATCGGGAAACAAGTTTGACCGAGCAGTCGAAATGCTTAAAGAAAGCGGGAGAATTTATGTCAAAGCAGGGCGAGTTGAACTTGCAAAAGGTGCTTTGAAAATGGGAACTTTGGTTTTCAAGGGGCAAACAGGCTATGTTGTTTTAGATGGTGACAACAGGCAATATCAAGTTGATGTAAAATCACTTAATGGATACAATTCGCGTGACCGAGTGCTTGTGGGCTTTAATGAACGCGGTGAGACAAAAACGCCTTTTGTTGTATCAAAGGTTGAAAGGGAAGAAAGTCAAGAAGATGAAAGAGCCAATTTGGTTTTAGGTCGAGTTGCTAAAATTGGACATGACCAACTGGTTTTTATACCAAATGATAAAAAATTTACAAAAAATATTGCAATTTTGAATACAAAAAGCACAATTTCGCAATTTCAAGATAAAATTTGTTTGTTGCAATTGACTCAAGATGAGAAAAACGGTATGCCTGCATTTGGGGTTATTAAAGAAATTTTAGGTGATGCGGGCAATCCAATTCATGAATATGATGCAATTGCAAGTCAACATGGAGCAAATATGAATTGGAGCGGCGGGCTTGTTGAAGAAGAAATTCAAAAATTGCCAAGCGAAGTGGATTTATCAAAATACACTTTGATTGACCAACAGGCCCATGTTTTGAAAGAGGGTGGCGAAGAAAAACTTGTTGATTTAAGGAATTTGCAATTCACCACTGTTGACCCGGCAACATGCAAGGATATGGACGATGCCATATATTCAACCTATGAAAATGGTGAACTTGTTGTTTACACCGCTGTTGCAAATGTGCCTAAGTATGTTGACTTAGATAGTGAAATAGGTAGAAGATATTTGAGGGGTGGATTTACAATTTATGCACCAAACAAGGCATACAACATTCTTCCGCCTCAACTTTCCACAAACATATGCTCTTTAAATCCAAATGTTGATAGGCTTGCAATGGTGGTAAAGAGTGTGATTGATGAGAAAACGGGCAAAGTTAAATCCAGTCAAATATTTGATGCGGTGATTCAAAGCAAACAAAAATTCAGTTACGAAGAGGCTCAAAAGATAACAGACGAGTGCAATACAAAATTAAAGGAAAAAATTTTAAGCGGAGAAAAACTCACAATTGATGAACAAGTTGCATTCAATTCTCAAAGTGCCAATATACTTTGGAAGGGGTTCAATCAGCGTAATTTGATAAATTTTGAAACAAATGATGAATATAACGTTGTTTTTAATAGTGATTTCAGTGATATTGAAGATATTTTGCCTGAAGAAAATGTGCCTTATCATAAAGTTATAGAGGCTTTCATGTTGACAGCGAATGAAGCAACTGCGCAGTTTGCAAAGTCAAATGGGATTCCGAATATTTATCGTGTTCACGATATGCCAAATGATGATAAAATCAGCATGGCAAGTGAGTTTTTCGAGTATCTCGGCATTGATTTTGATGGTGACTTATCGCCGGACGGCATAATAAACATTATTGATGCAGTTAAAGGTACAAAACAAGAAAAAATCGTCAACTCCTTTCTTGTCAAATTGCAGAGCAAGGCAAGATACAACACAAGCACCAATCCAAAAAGTGCTGAGTTTGTAAAATTGCATCCGAGAAAGGCGGGCAAGCAAGGTGCAATATCAAAACAAGTGCAAAAAGGTGATGAAAAAAGCAATATAAGTCACTTTGGATTGCAAAGTGAAGCATATTCCCACTCAACATCACCGATTAGACGTATAACAGACTATGTCACCATGTACAACATTTTGGCATTTATAAACGGAAAAGAACCGATTGAAGAGGAAAAAGTTTTTGAAATTTGCGGACTTGCAAACATTTTACAAGATGAAAACAAAGAAGCGGAAAGGGAATTTAACGAGGTAAGTTCGGCAATCTATTGTCAAAACAATATAGGTATGATAATGAAGGGACAAGTTTGTGCTTTCAAACGCAACGCAAATGGAGAATTGGTGGCGGTTGTTGAAAACGAAGAAAAGGGCATAAGGGTGAATATTCCGGTTGCAATGCTAAGCAAACAAAAAGGTGAATTTTCACTTTCTCCTCACGGAAGTGCCGTGTTTGGAAGAAACAAGGCTCATCCTATTGTTAAACTCTGCGATGAACTTACATTTAAGATATGCAGTGCCGATAGGGTGACACGAGAGATAAATGCCACAACGGATTTGCAGCAGTCTACGACAAGCGAGATTGATGAAATTTTGGAAAATATCGAAAAAAAGCCTCAAAAAACGCAAAAAACTGCAAAAAAACGTTCATCTGCATATGAATACTATAAAAATTATGTGCAAAATCAAAATTATGAAGATGGATACGAGGACGACAGCGAGAATTAGAAACAGCGAAAAAAACAAAAATTTAAATGGGTTGACATTTTGCCGACTCATTTTTTTTGCTCCTAAAAATTTTTAATCAGCGTTGAAAGAGAGTGAATTTGTTAAAAAAAATTTTTATTCCATGTTTGTTTTATTTGACAAAATCCTACTAATTTTTTAAAATTTAGAGGGAGTAAAAAATGGCTAAACTTTATTTTAAATATGGTGCCATGGGCTCTTCAAAAACAGCTCAGGCACTTATGTGTAGATTTAATTATTTACAAAAGGGGTTTGCAGTCTATCTCTTCAAACCCGTTGTTGACACCAGAGGTGAAGAAAACGGAATTCCTCTTGTCAAAAGCCGAATAGGTCTTAAAAGTGAATGTATCGAATTTTATAACAATGAAAATTTCTTTGACATTTGCAAGCAGTATGACATTCTTCATGAAAGAAGAATAATAATAGTTGATGAAGCGCAATTTCTTACAAAAGAACAGGTGGAACAACTAAAGGAAATTTCTCAAACCGTACCCGTGCTTTGCTATGGACTTTTGACAAACTTTAAAACTGAACTCTTTGAGGGAAGCAAGAGACTTGTTGAAATTGCCGATTCATTAACCGAAATAAAATCAGTATGTAAATGTGGCAGAAAAGCCACAATAAATGCAAGAATTGTCAACGGAAAAATATGCCTTGATGGTGAAGAGTTGATGATTGGTGACGAAACCTATGAGGGAATGTGTTACAGATGCTTCAAACAACGTGTTGAAAGTGAAAAATAAGGGGGAGAAAATGGAAAAAGATTATTTAGATGATGAATATTTGAACTTGCTCGACAAATATTTCAGGGCGGCAAATTATCTTTCCGCCGCACAACTTTATCTTTTGGATAATCCGCTATTGAAAGAGAAGTTAAAACCAGAGCATATAAAAAAGAAAATTGTCGGGCATTGGGGAACGGTTCCCGGACAAAATTTTGTTTATGCACATCTCGATCGTGTTATAAACAAATATAATCTCAATATGCTTTTAATTTCTGGACCGGGGCATGGTGGAAACTTTTTTATATCCAATTCCTATTTGGAGGGAGTGTATAGTGAGGTATATCCGAAAATCAGTCAAGACAGGGAGGGATTGAAAAGACTATGCAAGCAATTTTCTTTTCCTTGCGGGGTAAGTTCTCACGTTGCACCTGAAACTCCTGGTTCTATTCATGAGGGCGGAGAACTCGGTTATAGTTTGCTTCATGGATTTGGAGCGGTGTTTGACAATAAAGATTTGATTGCCACAGTTGTTGTTGGAGATGGCGAGGCGGAGACCGGCCCTCTTGCAACATCATGGCATTCAAACAAATTTTTAAATCCGGTCACAGATGGTGCTGTTTTGCCAATATTACATTTAAATGGATATAAAATCAGCAATCCGACTGTGCTTTCAAGAATTTCCAAGAAAGAATTGAGATCATTCTTTATAGGATGCGGCTGGCAACCAATTTTTGTTGAGGGCAGCGATGTTAAAGCCATGCACAAAAAAATGGCACTTGCAATGGATGAGTGCATCACAAAAATCAAAGAAATTCAAACAAGTTTCCGAGCAGGCACAGCACATGAACGCCCTATGTGGCCGATGATTATTTTGAGAGCACCTAAAGGATGGACAGGACCAAAAGTGGTTGACGGCAAGAATGTGGAGGGTTCTTTCAGAGCACACCAAGTGCCAATATCAATGACCGAAGAGGGGCATATGCAACTGCTTGAAAATTGGCTGCGAAGTTATCACCCTGAAGAGTTGTTTGATGATGATTATCGATTAAAGAAAGAAATTCGCGACATTTTGCCAAAAGGTGATAAAAGAATAAGTGCAAATCCAAACACAAATCTTGGTGCAACAAAGTTGGCTCTTCCACAATTAAAGGATTTTGCAGTTGAAATAGGAAATCACGGCTCAGTGAAAAAACAAGATATGCTTGAACTTGGAAGTTACATCAAAGAGGTGTTCAGATTAAATAAGCAAGCACACAACTTCAGAATTTTCAGCCCAGATGAAGCAATGTCCAACAGGCTTTATCACATATTTGAAGAAGAAAATCGTGATTTTAACGCCAAAATTGAAAAAAATGATGAATTTTTGGCACAAAATGGAAGAATTATGGACAGTTACCTCAGTGAGCATGCCTGCGAGGGGTGGCTTGAGGGATATTTGCTTACTGGGCGTCACGGCACATTTGTAAGTTATGAAGCGTTTATCCGAATTGTGGATTCAATGGTGTCGCAGCATGCCAAGTGGCTTAAAGTTACAAGGGAACTCAAATGGCGAAAACCTCTTCCATCATTAAATATTTTGCTCACCTCAAATGTATGGCAACAAGACCATAACGGTTACACACATCAAGAGCCGGGCTTTCTTGATCATGTCGCAAACAAGAAATCGAAAATTGCAAGAATATATCTTCCACCCGATGCAAACTGTTTAATATCTTGCTATGATCATTGTCAAGCAAGTAAAAATTATGTAAATGTGATAGTTGCTTCAAAACATCCAAGTTGGCAATGGTTAAACATGGACGATGCTATAAAACATTGCACGCAAGGACTGGGTGAATGGGAATGGGCAAGCACATGCAAAAAGGGAGAAAAACCTGACCTTGTTCTCGCAACGGCGGGGGACACACCAACACTCGAGGGGCTTGCGACAATAAAACTTATAAGACAATATTTGCCACAACTTAAGGTGAGATTTATCAATGTTGTTGATATAATGAAGTTGGAGTCAAATGAACTCCACCCACACGGCCTTACAGATGAAGAATTTGACAAGTTGTTTACAACTGATACGCCTGTGATATTCAACTTCCATGGCTATCACAAATTTATTCATGAACTTACAATAACAAGACACAACAAAAACATAACTGTTCACGGATATAAGGAAGAGGGGACAATAACAACTGCTTTTGATATGCGTGTTCAAAATGAGATTGATAGATATCATTTAATGCTTGACATAATTGACAAACTGAATTTAAAAGAAGAGGCACTTAAAAAGACAATGGAAGAGAAACTTAAATTCCACAAAAAATATATTGCCGAATATGGTGTTGATATGCCGGAAGTTGAAAATTGGAAATGGGAAGATTAGCATAAATTTTAAAAAATTGACAAATTTTCAATAAAAAACAGAAAAATTGATTAAAAAAACACAAGAGTGGATTAAAAACACAAAAATCAATTCGGAAAAATGCAAAAATAGAATAAACAAATAACAAAATATAATGAAGAAAAATCGCAAAATTTCATTTGCGATTTTTTGTTTTTTGTTGTCCGGGTATAATAAATTTAGACCTAAAATTCACACAAAAAATTTTCAACAAATCACACAAAAAATTTTCAAAAATTTTCACAAAAAAAGTGTTGAAATTCATAAAATAATATGATATATTATGGGTGTAAAATATAAGGAGGTTAATATGAAAGTTGCAAGCAAGTATAGAAAGTTTTTATGTGTAATGCTGGTGCTGCTATTTTTTGCAGTATCATTCTATCGCATTGGGATAAACTTTGTCCCCGCTTCCGCAATTTCAAGTGATGGCAATGCGAAAGAAAAATCTTTTGAATCATCTGAAAAAAACAAGTCGTATATCGCCAATTTTGATTCAGAAACCACTATTGCCTCTTATCCACAAAAGGTAAAACCTCAAACTTTCGGCAATCATGATGCCGATTATTATCCATCAGTTGACAATGTTTTGTCGGTTGATAGTACAAAGATGGATGAATTAATCAATGAAAGTATAGATATTTACAGCCAGGTTGAAAGTGATATTCAACAAAACACTCTCAAAAAACATAATTCCGCAGACGGGCAATTTTATGGAACGGTGTCTGATGATGCCGACCGAGTTACAAAAGTTGTGACAATAAATCATATGTTATCATCAAGACATTGGCTTGGGGTATTTGCTCCCGCAGGTGAGATTTTGACTGTTACAGTTGACCAAAAGGCAATTTATCAAACAAAAGACAACAAGCCAGAAAATCAGCTCAGCATCATCATTGGTTATCCTTTTGCCGAGAATAATATAAGCAGGGTTAGCAGCACCGATGATAGATATGAAAGAATGCAAAATGCTGGTAGAATGCCTTATCTTCAAAAGGAATTCAAACTTACCTCAACCGAAACAAAAATAGGTTCTCCATTTGGGGGAATGGTGTTTTTGTCAAACGTTCCAGGCACGATTAAACAAAATTTCAAAATCACAATAGATGGTGGCGTAGACAATCCAAGTTACAAATTTGGCGTTTCTGAAAAAAGTGATTGGCAAAAGGTTTTAGCGTCGCCAAGTCCAATGGTGTACATTCAAACTCCATATGTCAACTTCATGGCACCAAAATCCGCTGTGCAAAACGTTGAAGATCCAGACAATGCACTGACATTTTGGAACAATGCAGCAATGCTTTCAAATTATGCAATGAGCCTTGACACTCTTTCCGAACAAATCAGACCTGTTATAATGATGTTTGACAATTTTGTTCCTGGCGGCTCCGCACTTTGTTATCCAGGATTGTTTGCGGCAATATGTCCTACAAATTGGGTGGGCGGCTCATTAGATTACAAAAACATGATAACAACAACAGGTGGCTGGGGAACAATTCACGAAATGAATCACAATTTCCAATATCCACTTAAAGCTGGTTATCATGGAAGCAGACAATGGTCAGTTGGTGACAAAGAGGGTGATTTTATGGAAATCACAAACAATGTCAACAATGTTATGGCATTTATTCTATACACCGACATTGCATCTTCAAGAACAGAGACTGTTGCACCATCAAACGGCGGATGGGGTGTAACGGTTGACCCATATTACAACCTTTCTCACCTTTTGACATGCACTGCAAGCCTTGGTGACAAAATTGGATTTGGCAATCTTGGAGGCAATCGAATTTATGCCTATGTTGACATAATTCACAGTTTTGGTGTAAACGCTTTCTTACATTTCTTGCGTCAAATGAGCGGCGGTGAACCAACTGATTATTTGGAGAAATCACAAACACTTGAACAATCATCTACATATATGCGAACTGAGGACCATTTTGCCATATTTGCAAGCAAATATTTCCATAGAGATATGGTTGATTATTTCAAAAACACATTGCATTTC
The DNA here is from genome assembly GCA_947623775.1 of uncultured Clostridia bacterium. GTDB lineage: Bacteria > Bacillota > Clostridia > Christensenellales > UBA1242 > Caccovivens. Next base: position 9,289 of record CANQHL010000017.1, on the reverse strand, counting down.
AATCTAAGTGATGATGCAATTACGCAGATACAAGCATTAGATTATGAAAAACATGTTTCAATTCAAAATCTTTATGCAATGGGTGAGCCAGACGCTTTGACAGGTAAACCTTTCCTACTTGATAGCAATCAAAATAGTGCAGTTTTAAAACTTAAAGAAAAAACTGTCACCACGGCTGACCACTTTGAAATCACTTCAGTTTCAGATGTCGTTGGCGGAAGCGTGATTGACAATCAAGATGATACATACACATTAAATTTTGCCACAAACAGTGATGAAGTGACATTTAATATAAACTATAATGTTTGGTTTGACAGTGATGCAACCCGCATACAAAAGACATTGAAAGTATGTATACAAAAGCCGGTAAACTTCTCAATTGAGGCAACGGAATATAAATATAACAAGGCGCAAGATGGCACAAATATCAGAGATTTGATTGCAAGCAAAACAGACGACGACATTGAAAGACAATACAGAGCGGGCAATCTTTCAACTTCTGTTACAAGCGGAGACACGTTTACAAGATTGCGAGCAAATGTTATTTTCCCAAAAGACCAAAATGTAACCTTTATGGTTTATGGTGATGATGTAACCGCATTGCGAATTGGTGATGAAATTGTTGTATGCAACACCTGCGTAACTGATTATTTTGAGTTTTACTATTATAACCAAATTGTTGGTTGGACTGACAACAAAATCACTGTTGCAGCAAAAGCAAATCAGCCAATACTTATTGAAGCCTTTTGTTTAAATACAGGTGGTGGCGGCTGGCTGAAAGTTTCATACAGCGTAGGTGAAAGTGCGGAGTATTCGGGAGTAATGTTAACCGATTGCATAAACGCACAGGCAACTCAAAGCGAAATTGAAGAATATATCGAGCAAGAAAAAAATCCACATGTTTATGATACGGTTTATGATCTGCAAGAAAATGCACTAGATAAATTTTATACAAACAATCTCAGCCGAACAGAAGATATAAAATCGTTAAAGGCGGTGAATGAGCAGGGCAATCCTGTTAAAAATCCGGCAGATAGCGGGCATGTGGTTGGAAACATATATGATGGAAGAGATGACACTTGGTTTAGTGTGCCGGTAAGGAGTTATCCACTTCCTCATTATTACATTTTTGAGTTTAATGATAGAGTTTCCATAAACAATGCAACGGTGCAATTCTACGATTCCAGCTATGCAATTCGCCAATTTTCATATTGGATTGGAGATAGCGAAGAAAAAACAGAATGGACACATATCCTTGACAAAGACAATTCAAAAAGCGAGAAAAAATGTGTTGACGATTTTCCAACGGTAACAGGGCGATACTTTATAATCAAAGTCACTCAGGAAGGCACAAATGGAAGCACCAATTTTGTTGAAGTGACTTTCAGTCAAGCGTTAGAAAAAGAGGAGAAAACAAACATTTATTCATCAGAAGAAAAGGTGTTTAACTACTCGCAAAATTGGAACGGTAAGAAAGGCGGCTATATAAACGGCGTCGCACAGACAACCCAAGAGGGGGAAGTTTCATTTGTACTCAACGGCAAGGATTTGTTGCTATATTCTGAAAATGATGAATCAGAAGTTTTCATTGATGACGACAAATACACTGTTAAGGCGAGTGATGATATTGGAAAGCCAAGTTTGTTTGTTCAAGGCCTTACAGATGAATTGCATGCAGTTAAAATTGTTGGTAAAAATATGGCGTTTGACGCTGTAAAGACAACAGGGGAAATTTATCCTCAGACAAATTTAACAGATATGGATTTGCAGATTGCCGATTTTGAATATGATAGCACCGACCATAAACCTATAATAACCGCTGATAATAAAGTGTTGACTGAAAATGTAGACTATGTTATTCGCTCATGCCCGAGCGGACAAAAAGTCGGTGAAATAAATTTTGAAATTGAGGGCATAGGATTTTACAAAGGCACATTTGCTGCAACATTTAAAAACATTTTGAATGTTGAAAATGTGCAGAGCGAAAACATCAATGTTGGACTTGAAGAGAGTTATACATTCTCAGGCAGCGATGTTGAGCCAAAACCTGCTGTAACCATTGAGGTTGATGGACAAATTTATCAACTAAGCGAGGGCGTCGATTACGATATTGAATATGCAAACAATTCAGAACCCGGAACTGCAACATTAAATATAACATTCAAAGGCAATTATAAAGGTGCAATGCAGCTGAAGTACTTGATTGAAAAGCCATCAATGTCAGTTGGCATAATAATTGGAATTGTATGCGGCGGCGTAGTTGCAATAGCACTTGCAATAACTTTGGCACTTGCTTTAACAAAGAAAAAACGCAAAAAATTTAGTAAAGAATAAATTTTTTCAAAACAATTTATTCAGCCCATTTTCACGACTGAAAAAATCATTTAAAATGCAAAAAAATATGTAATACTTTTGCTTGTATTACATATTTTTTTTGAAATTAATATATTTTTTATTTGGCAAATTTTATTTTGTGGATTTTTTGTTGTTTTTTTCGATTTATATATGTTTTTTTGAATAAAATTATGTTAACTTTGAAAGTAAATTGTATTTGCTTTTAAGATTGATTTTTTTACCTTTAAAATTGATTTGCGTTTTACTTTTAAGATTAATTTTTATGTGCGTTTAGGATTATTTTTTGTTTTATCAAATTAATTTTCATAAGCAAAAACAATATTTATTCATTAACAATTTCATCTTCGTCAGGTGCTTTTGTTGCTTCTCTTGGCGTAATTTTTCTTAAAAATTCATCTACTTCTTCTTGAGTTTGGTCGGCTAAAACTTTCTCCTGCTGCTCCTTAGTAAAGCCAAACAATCTTGAATATGTGTACACAATGGCTTCTTTTTGTGACATATTTTGTGCAAGTCCCACATTGTAAAGGGCACGGGAAATTTTCGAGGTCGCGCCATCTGGGTCACTTAAAGTTGGCATTTCCTGTTGCATCTCAGCAACTTTTTTAGACGGCTTTACGGTTTCTTCTGAAAGGCTTGCAATAAATTCTTTGTCGTATAAAAATGTTTTTTCCATAATGGCTTGCACAAAACTTTTTATTGACATTCCTTGTGCTTTCAAAAGGAGGGGAGAAAATTCAGCATTTTCAAACAAGTGTAAAAACTTATCTTCCAGGCTGCCCTGTTTTGCGGATTCTTGATATGCAATGGTTAAAGCAAAAGAAAAGCGTTCTATTGTTTCGTCAAGAATTTGTTTCCCAAAATCTTGATAAAACATTTCATCTTCTGGTGTCACCTTTTCTGCCTTTGCTTTTGCATCTATAATATCAGTTACCTTTTGCAAAAATTCTTCACTTTCAACCAAAGCAATATTTTTTTCTACATTCTCTTTTGCCTGTGCCATTTTGTTTTTTGCTTCGATATAATGTTGGTATTCCCTTTTTTCTTCTGGTGAAAGTCTTGGAGTTATAAGTTGTTCCAATGTTCTTTGATAGTCAAACACAAATCTATCCTTAAATTGCTCTATAAATTTTGATGGGTTTTTGACTGCAAAACTAAAATCACGTTTTGTTCCGTTGATACTTCCCTGTGTCGGATCGGTGAAAAACGTTCCATTTATATCATATTTTGGATCTTTTAAGTAAGCAAGGCAAGTGCAGTGTCCCAATTCGTCTTTTGTCTTGCCGGGGAGAGAGAATGTTGCACATGCGATGTCAAGCCTTGTGCAAAGTTCTTTCAGCAGAAAGGAAAATCCAACACAAACAATTCGGTCACCGGTTAATACGCGCACCAGATTTCGCGATTGATATGGGTCAATTTCTTTTCCCTCTTCATTTTTGTCGCCAAGTTTGTAAACAAAGTTTGTCGCTATTTCATAGGCATAGAGAAACTTTTCAAATGGTGACAATTCTTGTCCATCAACTCGTGCATTGTTGATTTCGTCAACCCAACTTGAAACTTTTCGGCTTGCTTCAAGTGCTTGTTCTGGGGTGAAGCCGTCTTGAAATCGACAATCCAATCCCTCTTGCCTTAAAGCGTTCACAGCCTCGGCAAAAGTTGCCGTATCTTCCTCGGACAACCCTTCCATTGATCTTTCCATACGGATAACGAAAGTTTTATATCCCAGCATGCGGTAACGTGCAAGATCATCTTTTAAACTATTTTCCTTAATTCCCTCTCTGTACATATTCAAAAAATTTTGAAGATACAGAGTTTTTTCTTGTTTATCTTCCATAACAACCTCATAAATATTGTATCAAAAATTTATTAAAAAATCAATATGTAAAATATAAAATATTTTAGAATGGTTAAAGGGAAAAAATTCTTTACTTTTTTTTGCCGGCATGGTATATTATTATAAGGAGAAAAATATGAACATAAGCGAGATGATTTTGCCTACAGAACTTAACAACACAGACAAATATCAAAGAATGGGTGATTCTGCATTTGATACAGAGGACAAAGTGTTTATTTATTCCGGTGGCAAAATGAGCCAACAAAAAGCGAAGAATAGACAAGTGTATCTGACTGATTACGCCGTAATGTGTGGGGCACTTTGTTATACCAGCTCCAAAAAAAATCACAAGAAAATCGGTTTAGCATGGTGTCGCACGGCCTATTCCAGAACAGACGTTGAAGATATTTGCAATGTTAGCTCGTTTATCATTGCAGAAGCAGAGTGTTTGGCACTTTGTCCTGTTATGTGTGTAAAAATTGACGATTTTATTTCGTTAAGCGGGCTACATATAAACGAAAACCAAAGAGATGGTAATATAACAGCCACAATTGGATTGGCGTTTCCAAAATCCTATGTGGGCAAGGAGTTGAGTAAAGAGTTAGATAGTTTAAAACAGCAAGCAAGCCTTAAAAAGACAGGTGCAAAATACACGGGATTTATGCGTCAAGATGGAAGTTTTGTCCAAAACGAAGAATATGAATATAACGGCGAAAGATATGTTTATACTGAAGTTAAAAAACATGATATTGACAGTGCATATGAGGACGGCACTCCATGCCATGAAACGGGGAATTTTGCATGGGCTAAGGTTGAACCAATCACATTTAGAATACAAAATTGGAAAAATTTGCCTACCTCCATAAATCCAAACGGAAAGGGCAAGGCAACCTTTGTTGAACTGCAAAGTGAATGGGGAATAATCTCGGGCATACCATTTTATCCAAAAACAGAAAATACAACAGGGACGATGTGGCAAAACAGCCTATGCCGTGCGTATTTAAATGGATATAATTCGCATGAAGAGATAGAGCGTGGAAATGGCAACAAAGAGTTTAAAGCAACGGAAAATTTTGATTTTAATGGCAAGGGGTTTATGTATGAGGCGTCACAGCAAATGATGGTGACAATGCAAAAGCAGTCACTCGATGAACTTGGCATTGAAGGTCTGGAATAAAAATTATGGGGAAGATATGGATATAAGAAAGTTAATACAGCCGGAAAGACTTGAAAACACCGACGAAAATCAAAAAATGGGAAATTTCGAATTTGAAACTCGCGACAAAGTGTTTTTATATTCGCGTGACGATATTGAAAAAAGTCCGAAAAAACATTTGGTGGCTGCAACCGCATATGCAAATTTGTGCGGTGCAGGTATATATCATGATTTTATCAAAAAGAATAAAATGAAATACGTTCAAAAGTGGTGTAGAACGGCACATTCAAAAACAGAAGTCGATGTGGTGAATTTAGAAGGGAACCCTAAAGGATGTAGGCCAAACATTGAGTCTATTGTACTTTGTCCTGTACTGCGACTCAATCTTGACCAATTCATAACTTTACAAAATGAGTTAAATATAATAAAAACACAGGCAGGCTATCATACAGTCACACTGGGACTTGAATATCCCATTTCATTTGTGGGCTGGGGTCTTAACAAAAAATTGGAGAAAGAATTTGAGCAAGGGAATCTAAAAAAGACAGGTGCAAAATATACGGGATTTTTGCGTTATAATGGAAGTTTTATCAAGAATGAGGAATTTGAATATAACGGCGAAAAATATGTCCGGGCACGGCACATTCGTAGCGGAGAAGATGTTTGGTTGAGAGTAGAACCTATTCCATTTAGAATAAGAAATTGGCATGATTTGCCACAATCGATAAATCCGAAAGGAAATGGAAGAGCATTATTTGTTGAAGTTGAAAGCGAAGAGGGTATAATGTCCGGACTGCCATTTTTCAGAAGTTCAGATCAAAATGAGGACGCAGAAAAAATAATAATGTGGCAAAACAGTCTTTGCCGCGCATACCTCAACGGGTATAACCTGCATAAAGAAATTGCACAGGGAAACGGAAATGAGAAATTTATTACAAAACAGAATTTTGATTTTGAGGGCAGAGGATTTTTAAATGAGGCGTCACAACATTTGGATATGAAAATTAGTCAGCAAATGCAACAAATGTCAGATGAACTTGGCATTGAAGATTTGGAGTAGTAGATAAAATTAAAAAATAAAATTGCCGATAAGGAGGTTAATATGGCAATTCCAGACGGAAAACAAAGTATAAAAAGTATTTTTATAGGGGACAGATATTTTAAAGTTCCAAACTATCAAAGAAGTTATGCTTGGAAAGAAAAGCAATTAAATGATTTTTTAGATGATTTCAGCCATACGGAAAATTATCAAAAATATTATTATGGCACAATACTTTTGCAGCAAAAGAATTCAGACGATTCTGATGATGTTTATGAAATTGTGGACGGACAACAAAGATTGACGACACTTATTATTTTCGTCAAATGTTTGATTGACCGATTGTATGCGGTTGGGGAAACAAGCGAAGCAGATGAATTAAAAATGAAATACATTAATTATAAAAATAACTACGTGCTACAATTGCAAGATCAGGACGATGGTTATTTTAAAACATATATATTGTCGGACACAGGCAAAGGCACGCCTAAAACCCCAGCACAATGCAATTTAAGTCTTGCAAAAGAAAAATGTGAAGAGGCACTTAAAAAATGCGATAAAGATGAGTTAATGGAATACAAAAAAAGAATTCAAGCCGCCAATTGCCTTGTATACAGCGTGCAAGACCGTAATGAGGCGGCAATGATTTTTGAGACTACAAACGATAGAGGGAAAATGCTTACAAAACTTGAAAAAACAAAAAGTTATTTGATGTATAAAGTCTCAACAACGCTTAAAAAAAGCAATTCACTCTTAAACACCATTCAGCAGGGCTTTAATGATATTTACATCACCTACGAGACAATAAGAGGAAATAAAAAATTCGATTTGGAAGAAGACTCAATTCAACAATATGCGTTTATTGCATTTGAAGATTGGAAAAACAAGAAAATAAACAACAAAAGCGTAAAAGCATATCAACATTATCTTGATGAATTAAAAGAAAAAGTAAATTCTCTCGTGATAAAAGTGGCGGACTCGTTAGATGAGGAAAGCAAAGAGTTAAATGAAAAGATTTTGAATGATTACATAGAAACTTATGTCAACAATCTTACAAAAGCTTTCAATGCGATTAAAGATATGTTTGAAAGTAAGTCTGAGTTATTTTACAGACTCATTGCACTTAATAGAATGGCGTCAATTTATCCGCTCTTGATTAAGGCTTATATGCTGGATGGCAGCAAAAATAAAAAGGACTTTTATGAACTTTGCAAATGGTTTGAAATATTTTGCTTCCGCGGGCTTACAATCATGAAGTATCAAGCAAATAAATATCAAGATCTGCTTTTTAACATGGCAAGGGATTTTAAGGGTGATTTTGAAAGTTTGTATAGGGAAATAAAAATCAAAATAATTCAACTTGGAAATGATGATAAGTTTATTGAGAGATTGAAGGATAAGGATTTCTATCACGATTATTATTCGACTGATAGAAATTATTTCTTTTGGAATTATGAAAATTTTCTGAGAGAGGAAAAAAGCTATCCGCTTTTGACATTTGATGATTTGTGGCAGACGGATTCAAAGAAAAAACTTACAATAGAACATATTGTTGCACAAAAGGGAGAGAAAGACAAAATCCGCATTTTGCAAGATGAAAAACTTGTCAAAGTTGGACAAAGAAAATTCTTTGATAAGGAATATTTGCATTCAATTGGCAATTTAACAATAGATCCACTTTCGGCAAATGCAAGCAAAGGTAAGGATGAGGTGGAAGATAAGAATAATTCGTATTTCACCAAGGCACCACTTATGAGCCAGAATGAACTTAATAATTTTATGGAAAATGGGAAGTGGACAATAGGCTCCATAAAAACAAGAGCGGAAAAATTAATAGCATTTGCGAAAGAGAAATGGTGTTTTGAGACCACAGGAATTGGTGAGGTTGAGCCTGAGGACAACGATGAAGATTCTCCCGACCCAATTGACTTATAAAATGGCGATTATCAAATTGCAGTATTTGGCGTCAATTCAATTATCGTTTTGATTTAAATCTTGCTTATATCAAAATAATTAAAAGCGAAGCAAATTTATAATAAATTATGAAATTTAATAGCCATATTTCGCTAGGTGTGATATAATAAAATTTATAAATGGGGGATGATATATGGCAGATATAAAACTTTTTAAATATAAACCGCAAGTTGAAGAGATGAAAGCGGCAAGCGTATTGCTGGAAAAAGAATTGCAGACAGTTATCGAAAACAATATGCAAGATTTTTTCGGGGTCACATTTTTGGAAAGTGAATATGTTATTGACGGCGGCAGAATGGATAGCGTCGGCATTGATGAAAATAATTGCCCTGTGATTTTTGAATACAAACGTAGTATGAATGAAAATGTCATAAATCAAGGCTTGTTTTACTTGGATTGGCTCTTGGAGCATAAAGACAGTTTTGAATTGTTGGTTTTAAAAAAGTTAGGAAAGAAAATATCAGATGCAATTGATTGGTCTATGCCACGAATTATTTGTATAGCAGGGGATTTTAATAAATATGATGAGAAAGCAATTAAGCAAATAAACAGAAATGTATCACTTATAAGATACAAAAAGTTTGATGATGAACTTTTGATGTTTGAACTTTTGAACAGCAACACGGTTAAACCATTAGCAGTTGAAGAGGAAAAAACCAATTCAAAATATATGGAAAAGACATTTAAAGAGCAATATGATTCGGCACCTACAAAAATGAAAAACATGTATGATGATTTAAGGGCATTTACATTGTCACTTGGTGATGATGTTTCGGAAAACACAGTGAAACTATATACGGCTTTCAAAAAGATAAAGAACTTTGTGACGATGGAAATCTATTCTTCAAAAATTTTGGTTGATTGCAGGTTGAATCCAGATGAATTCACACTAACCGATAATTTGCGAGATATTCGCAACATTGGACATTGGGGC
>CANQHL010000016.1 GCA_947623775.1 uncultured Clostridia bacterium | reverse complement strand
TTGGTAACTTTCGTACTGATTGGAGTTACACTTGAGGCATTTGGTATATTTGATCCAATTTCAGAATTTGCAAAAGCAGGAATTAATGTTCCTATCATTGGATTTGGCGCATCACTTGCGAAAGGTGCTATTGCAGGTGTTAGAGCCCGTGGCATTGTCGGTGCATTTACCGGTGGACTTGAGGCAACTGCGGGTGGAATTGCCGCGGCGGTTATATTTGCATTTATATTTGCTTTAATCTTTAAATCCAAAACAAAAAGTTAAAAGAGTGAATATTTCATTCTTTTTTATTGTAAAAATTTATTTTTGAAAAGCATATATGTATTATATGCAAGTGGCAAACACAGAAACAGTCAAAAAAAGAAAACCAATAAAACACAAAATAAGGTTGTTGCTTTTATTTTTTGTTGCAATCTTAATTTTGTTGTTTTTTTATTATCTTAAAGTAGTTTGCCCAGTGATTGCAAAGGTAAGCGAAGAAAAGGTTCGGTCGGTTGCAACAATAACAATAAGTGATGTGGTTGAAGATGTTTTGTCGAATAACAATATAACATATAGTGATTTAGTTTATATTAAATATTCCGGAGATAGTAAAGTTGAACTTATTGAAATAGATTCTGTAAAAACAAATCTACTTGTTAGAGAGGTGACAAAAGGTATACAAAAGAAGTTTGACAACCTTGGAAAAGAGAATGTCAAGGTTGCACTTGGAACTTTTTCCGGTATACCTTTTTTGTATGGCATCGGACCAAAAATTTCTTTACAACTCGTTCCTATAGGTACAGTATTGACAAATTTTGTATCAAATTTCAAATCAGCGGGGATAAATCAAACGTTACATCAACTTTATTTTTCAGTGACGGCAAGTATAGGTTTAGTTATGCCATCAAAGACACAAAACTTTGAAACTCAATTGGATATAATCATATGTGAAAGCGTAATTGTTGGGAGTATTCCAAGCGTATACCTACAAAATAAAGCACTTTAATAGAAAATAAAATTTTTTGTAAAATAAAAGTTTTTAATAAAAATTTTTGAGATAAAAAAAGGAATTTTAGGATTTATGTAGTATAATAAAAGTAAAAGGGCATTTTAGGTGTTAAATAAAGGTTATCCAACAGATTGGCTAAGCCAATTAAAACAAAGAAATAATATTGTTTCCATTATAGGCAAATACATTCATCTTGAAAAGAAAGGCAGTAAATACTGGGCGTGTTGTCCATTTCACAATGAGAAAACGCCTTCGTTTACTGTAAGCGAAGAAGATGGATTCTTTTATTGTTTTGGGTGTAAAGAAAGTGGTGATGTAATTTCCTTTGTTCAAAAATATGAATCATGTGATTTTACACAAGCAGTTGAAATATTGGCAAAACAGGCAAACATGGAAATTCCTGAATTTAAAGGAGAAAAAGATGTAGTTGAAAAGAAACAGACACGAGAACGTCTTTTAAACCTATTAGATTCCACATATAAGCATTACATGAAAAATTTATATTTGCCACAGGCGAAACCGGCTCAAGAGTATATAAAGCAAAGAGGATTTACTAGACGTGAGCTTGAAGATTTTAAAATTGGCTATTCACTAAATTGGAATGAATTAATTGAAGAATTAAGAAGATTAGGTTATACATACAAAGAAATGCTCGATGCAGGAGTTGCTCAATGTAAAAATAATCATTATTATGATGTAATGGCAGAAAGGCTGGTGTTTCCAATATTTAATTCTTTTGGAGAATGTGTTGGGTTTAGTGCAAGGGTGCTTGGAAAAACTGATTATGCAAAGTATAAAAATACAGCTGAAACACTAGTTTTTCAAAAAGGCAAAGTGGTGTTTGGCATCAACGTAGTGAAAGCCTTAAAACAAAGAGAGGGCTTAAAGTCAATAATTATTGTTGAAGGACAAATAGATGTAATTGCTATGCATAGAGCAGGTTTTAAAAATACCGTTGCATGCATGGGAACCGCTCTTACTAAGGAAAATGCAAAGGAAATTAAAAAACTCTCACCAAATGTGATATTGTGTTTTGACGGTGACGAAGCGGGTATAAAAGCAACGACTAGAAGCATTGATATTTTAAAGGAAGAAGGAGTAAATGCTTTAATAGTGCCTTTACCGGACAAGCATGATCCAGATGAGATAATAAAGGAAAAAGGCGTCGAATTTATGGCAAATTTGATTAACAATGCGATGCCTGTAACAGATTATTTGTTATCAATAGAATTAAATAAATATGATATATCGCAAGCAGATCAAAAAGGAAAATACACAAGGTCTGCACTTGAAATAATTTCAAAACTTGATTCAAATAGTGCGGAAGATGCATATTTAGATAAAGTGAGAGAGATAACAACAATTCCAATAGATATTTTGCGGCGTGATTTAAACAATATAAAAAATAAAAAGCCTATAAATGTCGAAAAAGTTGATACAAATGTTTTAACAAGCCGTGAAAATGGGAATATTAGGGCTATAAGATTTATTTTAGGTTCGCTTATTTTTCATAAGGCTTATGTAAATAAATTAATAGATTATAACAAGCTATTACCAAAGTATAAAGATATAATTGATTTAGCAAATAAAAACCTGCCTATATCAGCATTTTACGATTATTTTGATGTGGATAATTATCCAATCTTAAAAGATTGTCTTGGAATGGATTTTACACAATATCAAAACAATGCTGAGCAATATTTTAATGAATGTTTGTGGCTAATTGCTAATCAAAGATTGATTGATGAACAATCTGAATTAACAGAAAAATTTAAAACATGTCAAGATAGGCAAGAAAGAACGGAGATTGTTACAAAATTAAACGCCTTAAATAAGGCTATTCGAGAGAAAAAATTGGAGGAATTTTATGTCAGAGATAAATAAAGTGGATTTAGAAATGAAAAGAATTTTTGATATTGCAGCAAAAAAGGGTTCTATAAATGAAGAAGAAGTTTATTTTAAACTTTTAAAATTTGACCTTTCTGCACAAGAAATTCAAAAGTTTATTAAAAATATGGAAAGCCACTCAATTAGAATTTTAAAAACCACAGAGGAAACCGATTTTGACACCGAAGATTTTGATTTTGAGGGATACATGTCGGTGGATGATCCAGTTAAGATGTATTTGAAAGACATCGGAAAAGTGCCACTACTTACGGCAGATGAAGAGGTTGAACTTGCGAAAAAAATTCTTGATGGGGATTCAGAAGCAAAGGTGAGATTGTGCCAAGCAAACCTAAGACTTGTAGTTTCTATTGCAAAACGATGGGCAAGCACAAACACTCTTTCATTCCTTGACCTTATTCAAGAGGGTAATATGGGACTTTTAAGGGCTGTTGAAAAATTTGATTACACAAAAGGTTTTAGATTTTCAACCTATGCCACATGGTGGATTAAACAGGCTATAACGCGTGCAATAGCCGATCAATCTCGAACAATAAGGCTTCCTGTTCATATGGTTGAGACGATAAACAGATATTCAAGAACAGTAAGACAATTGACGCAGGAATTGTCACGTGAACCAACGCTTGAAGAAGTTGCAAACGCAATGGGCATCAGCGAATCCAAGGTTGTTGAAATTAAGAAGAGTGCATTAGATCCTATTTCACTTGAAACTCCAATAGGAGAAGAGGAAGACAGCAAAATGAGTGACTTCATTGAAGATGAATCCGCAAAGAGTCCAATGGAAATAGCCACACAGAAACTTTTACATGAACAACTTCTTGCAGTTATTGACACGTTAACTCCAAGAGAACAACAGGTTATAAGAGAAAGATATGGGTTGATTGATGGCAAGAGTAAAACATTGGAGGAAGTAGGTAAAGAATTCAGTGTTACAAGAGAGAGAATAAGACAAATAGAGGCAAAGGCATTAAGAAAATTAAAAAATCCAAACAGAAGTAAAAAATTGGTTGATTTTATTTAAAAGGAGAAGATATGAAGTTTGATAAAATATTAGAATATCAAAAATTAGACAGCGAATTATTTAAAATTGAAAGACAATTGAATGAGGGTGCAAACAAAAAAATGGTAGGAGAACTTCACTCAAACATGAAGAATGCACAAGAAAGGTCAGTTAAATTGGAGGAAAAAGCCAAAGATTTACTTGCCGAAATTGATAAAGTCAAAAAGCAATGCAAAATACAGGAAGAAAAACTCAATGAATTTTTATCAATGGATATTGAAAATATGAATAAAAACGATTTGGAAAAATTGGAAAATTTTAAAGATAAACTCAATCAGAATTTAACAATATTAGAAAAACATCTTACTTCATTAGCTGAAAGCATGAACGCCGTTTTAGCAGATTTTAACAAAACTATAAAGATTTTTAATAATGCCAGAGATGAGTATACAAAGCGAAAGAATGCTTATGAAGCAGACCTAAGCAAAGTGGAGAAAAGCAAAGAAGAAATAAATAAAAAATTAGACCAACTTTCATCCTCAATTGATTCAGAAATTATGGATGCCTATAAAAAGAAGCGCGGAGAAAAAGTTTTTCCTGTCCTTGTTCCTTTAAAAGGCAAGTTTTGTGGGGGGTGCAACACAGAACTACCATTGGCAACTTTAACAAATTTAAATGAACATGGAATTATAACTTGCGAACATTGTCGAAGGCTTGTTTACAACACTCAACAATAATACACCATTTATTGTAGGTTGTTTTATAGAAAACATACAATATGTTCTAAGATTATATATAAGAAAAATTGAAAAAGACATTTTTTATAGTCGCGTATGATAGAAAAAAGTGTCTTTTTTATTTTTTTATTGAATTTTGCTTGCCTATTATTTTTAATTTTAATATAATAAAAACATAAGAAGGCAAAGGCGATGATTTTAAAAAAGTTTTTTAATAAAGACGCCGATAAAGCCAAAGTGTTTGCAGAAAAGTTTAATTTATCTACAAGAATTTGCGATTTGATTTTATCACGAGGAGTTAGCACGGAGGAGGAATTTGAAGAATACTTAAATCCCAAAAAGTTATATGATCCTTTCAAATTAAATGGAATGAAAGAACTTGTAGATAGAGTAAAACTTGCAAAAGAACTTAAAGATAAGGTCTTAATCTTTGGTGATTATGATGTTGACGGCGTTAGTGCCACGGCAATTATGCTTAAATCTTTGGCACAATTTGGAATTAAAGCAGATTATTACCTGCCAAATAGATATGTAGACGGCTACGGACTAACAAACGCAGTTATTGATAAGGTAAATGATTTATATAGTCCAAACCTTATCATCACAGTTGACTGTGGTATTTCTTGTGCAAACGAAGTTGAGTATGCAAAAAGTTTGGGGATAGAGGTTGTTGTAACCGATCACCATGAAATCCCTGAAGTTATACCAAACACAATTGTTGTAAATGCTAAAATGGCTGGGCAAGAGTATCCTTTTAAAGAACTTTGTGGCACAGGCGTGGCATATAAATTTGCTGAAGCACTTTTAGGTCGAACGGAGGCAGAACAGTACCTTCCTATCGCAGCTATAGCCACAATTGTTGATATTGTCACAATTCAAGACGAAAACAGAACAATTGTTTCAAAAGGATTGAGTTTATGTGAAAAATATTTGCCTATTGGCTTAAAAATGTTGTTTAAAGACTATGATATAAACATAAAAAATCCAAATTCGACAAACATTTCTTATAAAATCGGTCCAAAACTTAATGCATCTGGTCGAATGGGAGATGCTTCTGATTCTCTTAAAATTTACATGGAAACAAATCCCGCTACAATAAAAGTATACTTAGACAAAATAAAAAAACACAACGTCAAAAGACAAGAATTATGCAATAGGATATATGATGATTGCGAAAAAGCGTTAAAAACTATAGATATAAAAAATCAAAGAGTTATTACTTTAGCATCTAGCAAGTGGGATAAAGGTGTTTTAGGAATCGTTTGTTCAAGATTGGTTGAAAAATATCATAAACCTGCTTTTCTATTTGTTAAAGAGGGCGATATGTTAAGCGGTTCTGGAAGAAGTATAGACGACATAAATATTCATGAACTACTTTCTTCTTTAAAGGACATTCTTGTGACTTTTGGCGGACATTCAATGGCTGCTGGATTATCTTTAAAGCTTGAAAATTATAAATTATTTTCACAAAAAATAAACGCATTTGCACATGGAAAGATCAACGACTCTGTTTTTATGCCAATTGAATATTATGATCAAGAAATAAGCGAAGATGATATTGATGATAAATTCTTAAGTGAACTTTCATTATTGGAGCCTTTTGGCTGTGGAAATCCGAGACCAAAATTTAAAATCACCACACAGGATCTGGAAATTAAACCATTAAAAAGAACGCCTCAACATGCTTACATTAATATTGGAAAATTAAAATTAATTTATTTTAATTATGTTGACAATTTAATCAAGATAAATTTTTCAAGGCAAAAATCATTTATTTTTGAGTTAGATTCAAATTCCACAAATGGTACAATTGTCCAATTTGATGGCGGAAGCTTTATTGTAGAAGATGCTTATAAAAAATTAAACGCAATAGAATTAAATCAATTTGCCTATGATAGTGATGGCAATGCAAAATATAATTATTATCCGCAAAGCGAACTAGCCAATTTTGTTAGCGGAACATCAAATACAGTTTTTGGTACATGCTTTGTAACATATTCATGTTTTGAATATGTAAATTTTTGTCAACAATACGACACGAGATCCCTCTATCATTTTGGTATTTACGACTCAATGGTTCTTGGGTATAATTCAATTTTGCTTTCACCTAGAGGGGTATCGTGGGCTAAAAATTTTTCTAAAATTGTTTTCTTGTCTCCGGTTTTGGATTTAAATTTTATTTCCAACTTAAACAAAGTTACAGATGCGGAAATTTATCTACCGATTGAAAAAAACGCAGATATAAGAAAATTTAGCGGTGTCGATTTGTCTAGAAATAGTTTTGGAGTGATTTTTAAGGCTCTATATAAATTTAACGAAAAATTTCCAAATAATATTTTTGAATTGTACGATAAGTGTGAATTTGAAAATCAAATTTCATTTTCAACGTTTTATTCCGCTTTGCTTGTGTTTAATGAACTTGAGCTTATTTCGTATAACGACGAGGATAACTTGATACTAAAAATCAATAAAGACAAAAAGAGCGAATTAAATAACTCAAGAATCTTTAACGAGTTACAAAAATTAAAAGAAACATTATATAAGGAGGTCAATTATGGAAGAAGTGAGCCTCAAAATAAGAAATAGATTGTTTGATTCTTTTTCTTACAACGACACTGAAAAAGAAATAATTGATGAAGTTTTAAAAAGCGAATTAAACTATCCTAGGGTTAATACAATTATAAGTTTAATACTTGATATGAAACTTGATAAAAGTTCATGTCTTGCCTTTTTGGTATATCAATTTTATAAAAATAACAACGAAAGGGGTGAGGCAATGTCTAAGCAATTGTCACCCGAAGAACAAGAGATGTATAAAGACTTTAAAACAATAAAAGATATAAATAGTCTCACCAAAAGTGAGGAAATCGAAGATATAAAAAGAATGTTTATTGTTATGAGTCAAGACTTACGAATTGTTATGATAAAGTTATTTGGAATATATTATGATATTTCCATTTTGAACAACCCTTTGTCTGAGGAGCAAAAATTATTTGTAAAACAAGTAAAAGACATTCATGTGCCTTTGTCTGAACGTCTCGGGCTTGACAAGTTAAAACAAAATTTATATGATAATGTTATTAGATTGGAACATCCAGACGAATATGCACGCTTAAAAAGAACAATTGAGAGCGAACGTGATGAAAACAGCAAACAACTTGAATTGACCAAATCTAAAATTCAAAAAATTTTAGATGAAATGAACATAAAAGGCGAAATTTTAAGTAGAATTAAACATATTTCTTCTATTTTTAATAAATTGCACAATAAAAATTTAACTTTAGCACAAATTTATGATATTTTGGCAATGCGAGTTATTGTAAACAATATTGAAGAGTGTTATGCCGTATTAGGGCGTATACATGGAATCTATAAACCTATGATCGGCCGAGTTAAAGACTACATTGCCAATCCAAAGCCGAATGGTTATCAATCTTTACATACAACAATTATTGTTGAAAATCAGCATCCGCTTGAAGTGCAAATAAGAACTGTTGAAATGAACAGAGAAGCTGAATATGGTGTTTATTCTCATTGGCTTTATAAAGAAAAGAAAAACAAACAAGACGCCTTTGACCAACGAATGACTTGGTTTAGGCAAACTATAGACAATGCTCAAAATATGTCAAACGAGGAATTTATAGAAACTCTTAAAAGTGATTTATATGAGGGATTGCTTTTGGTGCAAACGCCAAAGGGTAAAGTTTTGGAATTCCCTGCAGGCTCCACAGTGATAGATTTTGCTTATGCGATACATTCTGATATAGGAAACAAATGTGTGGGTGCAAAAATAAATGGCCAATTAAAGCCATTTACAACTATTTTGCATAATGGAGATATAGTTGAAATTATTACAAATCCGCATTCAAAAGGTCCATCAAGAGATTGGTTAAAATTTGTAAAAACTGCAAGTGCAAGAAGCAAAATTAAGGCATTTTTTAAAAATGAATTAAAAGAGGAAAATATAAAACTAGGCAAAACAATGTTTAATCAGGCTATGGTAGATAGAGGTTTTAACTCAAATCAACTCCTTGTTCCTAAAATTCTTGAACAAATATTAAAAAAATACAATATGGAAACAATAGAAGAGTTGTATGCCGCAATTGGTTCAGGATCACTTACTGCAGGACAAACTTTGGCAAGATTTATTAATCTTTATAACAATGAAAATAAAACATTGCCAAAACTCGAGAATGTTGTTCATTTGAAAAGAAACAAAGATGGAGTTTTGGTTGATGGGGACAGTGGCATGATGGTTAGATTTGCAATGTGTTGTTCTCCGATTGAAGGAGATGAAATTATCGGCTATATTAGTAGAGGACGAGGAGTTACAATACATAGAACCAATTGTCAAAATTTAAATTACCTTGAAAAAGAACGATTAATTGATGCTCAATGGCAAAATAAGGAAGATGCTTCGTTTACTGCCCATATCAAAGTTATTGCACTAAAATCTGATAACAATATTGGAAGACTTACAAACTTGATTACCGGTTTAAAAATCAATATAAGAGGATTTGATGCTAAAGATACAGGAGAAAGTTTTATATGTACTCTCGTTATTGATGTGAAGAATAAAGAAGAACTAGAAAGTGCAATTACAGCAATTAGAAATATGAAAAATGTTACTAATGTTTATAGGAGTGAGAGATGACGATACATTCCAATGTTGAAGAATATGTTATTGAATTGCAAGATCTAGTAAAATTGTTTGCATTAAATAATGATGACAAGATTGACCATATGGAGATTTCTAATGGAGAAATATATGCCGAAAATTTCAAATTGACAAAAGAGGCTGAAGTCAAGGAATATAGTTATGAATTCATAATAGATACATCACTTACTGAATTAAGACAAAAATCATTAAGAAAAAGAAAAGTTAAAAATTTTTTATATGAAATTTTATCTAAAGAATATAAAATAAATTTGCCATGGGGTTCTTTGACGGGTGTAAGACCTACTAAATTTGCACGTGACCTTGTAGCATATGGAGAAGCCAAAGAGCATACAGTTCCTGAAATTCTTTCAAAAGATTATTTTGTCAATATAAACAAAGCAAGACTTGTCGGGAAAATTTTAAGAAACCAAAAGGGAATAATAAGAAATGATAATCTTGTTGATGTTTATATAAACATTCCAATTTGTCCAACAAGATGTAAATATTGTTCATTTATATCAAATGAATTAAGTAAAGTTACCGACAAAGTAGAGATATATTTGGATTGCTTATTAAAAGAAATTGAATGTATAAAGGAAATTATAAGAAAAAAATCATATATCGTTAGAAATATTTATATAGGCGGTGGTACTCCATCAGTTTTAACTGCAAATCAATTGGATAGATTATTAGCAAGTTTGCGCTTTCCTATAAATGAGTTTACTGTTGAGTGCGGGAGACCGGATACTATTACAGACGAAAAACTTGATGTTTTAAAAAAATATGGTGTAACAAGAATTTCAATAAACCCGCAAACATTTTGTGAGGCAACATTAAAAAGAATTGGAAGAAAGCAAAAAAATATACAAGTTTTAAATGCCTACACCAAAGCGCTTGAAAGGGATTTTATCGTAAATATGGATGTTATTGCGGGTTTGCCAGGAGAAAAATTGGGTATATTTAAAAGAACTATAAAAACTTTGCTTGAACTTTATCCTCATAATATAACCATTCACACTTTATCCATAAAAAATGGTGCTCAAATTAAAAACGAGTTTTCCACTGTCGATGATAAAGATGTTGATAAAATGATTGATTTTGCTGAAAGTGAACTTGCAAAAAATGGATACCAACCATACTATATTTATCGTCAGAAAAATCAGCTAAAAGGTTTAGAAAATGTTGGGTATTATCGTGATGGTCTATTCTGCATGTTTAACATTGAGAGTATGGAAGAGACTAACACTATAATTGGAGTTGGTGCAGGTTCAATCAGCAAGAGAGTTTTCAACCTTGAAAATAGAATCGAAAGACAAGCAAACGTAAAATTTATCGAAGATTATATTCAAAGAATAGACGAAATGATTGAAAAGAAAAAAGAATTTTATAAATAAATGAAAAAATTATAAAATTTTATAGACTTTTAGATATTTTTGTGATATACTTAACAAGTCGATTATCCTTTTACGCAGTATAGTAGACACCTTCTGACTGTATACTTCGTTTAAGGAATTACAATAAAAATAGGAGGAAATATGGAAAAGAAAGAAATTATCGAGAAATTCAGACTTTCTGAAAATGATACAGGTTCTGTTCAAGTGCAAATTGCATTGTTGACTGAAAGAATCAATCACTTAAACGAACACCTTAAAGTTCATAAGAAAGACAATCATTCTCGACGTGGACTTTTACAAATGGTTGGTAAGAGAAAAGGCTTTTTGCTTTATCTAAAAGAAAAAGACATAGAAGCATACAGAAACCTTACCAAGGAATTAAAAATCAGAGATGTTAAATAAAAAGGGAGAGGGCTTTTTGCTCCCTTTTTATGTTATTAAAGGAGTTTTTTATGAAAGAAGATGCTAAAATTTATCAAATTGATATAGGTGGAAAGACAGTTACATTTGAAACAGGCAGGCTTTGTGAACAGGCAAACGGCTCTTGTCTTGTAAAATGTGGAGAAACCGTTGTTATGGTTAATGTAACGATGTCCAAAGAGCCAAGACCGGGCATTGACTTCTTCCCACTGCAAGTTGATTTTGAAGAAAAAATGTATTCAGTAGGAAAAATCCCAGGAGGTTTCAAAAAAAGAGAGTCAAGACCATCAGACAAAGCAATTCTTACATCTAGACTTATTGACAGACCTTTGCGACCTTTGTTTCCTAAGGGATTTTATCATGATGTTTGCGTAATTGCCACTGCGTTATCGGTTGATCCAGATGTTGCACCTGAGCCACTTGCAATGCTTGGCTCAAGTTTTGCATTGACAATTTCAGATATTCCATTTATGGGACCTACAGGATCTGTATTAGTTGGACTTGTTGATGGAAAGTTTATTATCAATCCAAATGCTGCAGAAAGAGAAGCATCATTAATGAGTTTAACTGTTTCAGGAACAGATGAAGCCGTTTTAATGGTTGAAGCAGGAGCAAAAGAAGTTCCAGAAGAGACTATGCTTGATGCAATTATATTTGCCCATGAAGAAATTAAGAAAATTGTCGAATTTCAGAAAAAAGTTAAAGCGGAAATTGGTAAACCAGTTTGCGAGCATTTAGTTTATGAAATTGTTCCAGAAGAAATTGACAAAGCTGTTAGAGAATATGCCGATGAAAAATTGGACTATGCTCTTGACACATTCGATAGACAAGAACGCCAAGCAAGACAAGATGCTGTTGATGCTGATGTAAAAGAGCATTTTGCAGAAATTTTCCCTGATAGCGAAAAATTTCTTGGACAAGTACTATACAAAATGACAAAAGAAAAGGTACGTGCAAAAATTCTTAACCAGGGTGTAAGACCTGATGGAAGAAAACTCACAGAAATAAGACCTATTTGGTGCGAAGCAGGTGTTCTTCCAAGAACACATGGAAGTGCAATATTTACAAGAGGTCAAACACAAGTTTTGACTACATTAACTCTTGGAACCGTTTCTGATATGCAAAAACTTGAAGGGCTTGATGATGAAGAAGTAAATAGATATGTTCATCACTATAATATGCCAGGATACGCAACAGGAGAGGCAAAAGGAATTAAGAGTCCAGGAAGACGTGAAATAGGGCATGGTGCATTAGCCGAAAGAGCGCTTGAACCGGTTATTCCAAATGAAGAAGAGTTTCCATATGCATTGCGTTTGGTATCAGAAGTTCTTTCATCAAATGGATCTTCATCAATGGCATCAGTATGTGGATCTACATTGGCACTTATGGATGGTGGCGTTCCTATTACAAGACCTGTTGCTGGTATTGCTATGGGACTTATAAAGGATGAAAATTCAAAACAAGTTGCAGTTTTGTCTGATATACAAGGTCTTGAAGACTTCTTAGGCGATATGGACTTCAAGGTTACAGGAACATCAGTTGGCGTAACAGCAATTCAAATGGATATTAAAATTAAAGGTATTGACAAAGAAATTCTTTCAACAGCGTTAAAACAAGCAAAAGAGGGAAGAATGTTTATCATGAACAAACTTCTTGAAGAAATTCCTGAGCCACGCAAAGAACTTTCAAAATATGCACCTAAAATACTTTCATTTAATATCAATCCTGACAAGATTAAAGATGTTATTGGCACAGGCGGAAAGATGATAAATAAAATCATCGATGAGACAGGAGTTAAAATTGATATTGATGATAACGGACTTGTCTTTATTGCCACACAAGACATCGAAATGGCTGAAAAAGCAAAGAAAATTATACTAGGCATAGTTGAAGATGTTGAAGTAGGCGATGTTTACGATGGAAAAGTTGTAAGAATTATGAATTTTGGTGCATTTGTTGAATTTGGCGGAAATAAAGAGGGCATGATTCATATTTCAAAACTTTCAAGGAAGAGAGTGGAAAAAGTGGAAGATGTCGTTAAAATTGGTGATATTGTTGAAATTGAAGTTATCAAAATTGATGATAAAGGTAGAATTGATTTAAGACGCATTGAACCAAAAGAGCCTGCAAAAGAGGAAAATAGCGAAAAAAATCAACCAAATGAATAATAAAATCATTTAATAGTTTTGCTTAAATGCTTGATTGCAATTAATAATTTTTGAATTTCAGTAAAAGAATTAAAATAAGAGATTGAAACACGAACTGCACCCTGTGGAATAGTTTTCAGTGCTTTATGTTTTATCGGAGCACAATGAA
Source organism: uncultured Clostridia bacterium (assembly GCA_947623775.1). GTDB lineage: Bacteria > Bacillota > Clostridia > Christensenellales > UBA1242 > Caccovivens. Next base: position 6,874 of record CANQHL010000016.1, on the reverse strand, counting down.
AGCCACCTCGGGTGCATATTTCGTATTTTTCACTTAATATTCCAGCAATCTCCGCCGAATCTATATCACCAATATTGAAAGCAAGTACACCATATGAGTTTTCCGGTTCGGTGTAGGTTTTTATTCCAATTTTGTGTAACTCAAAATTTAAAAAGGTGGTTAAATCATCTATTTTTTCATTTATATCGTTAAAATTGTTTTCAACAAAGTCAATTCCTGCTGATAATCCTAAAATTAATGGTGTAGGAATTGTGCCGCTTTCCAATCGCTCGGGAAATATGTCCGGCTGAAACAAATCTAAGGAATTTGTACCTGTTCCGCCAAAGCGGATTGGCTCGGGTCTATAATTATCATTCATGATTAGACATCCAATGCTCTGCGGAGCATAAAACCCTTTGTGACCTGCAACAGCCAAATAATCAATATTGTTTTCTTTCATATTTATTCTTACATGTCCACAACTTTGTGCACCGTCAACTAGAAAAATATAATTATTTTCTTTACAAAATTTACCAATTTCTTTTATATCGCAAATAGCACCATTAACATTTGAAATATGATTACATATAATCATATATGTTTTAGGTGTTATTGTTTTTTTTATGTCACTAAGCGTAATTCCACGAGGTTGTGATTGATAAGCAATCGAATAAGAAATTTTCCCTATTTTCCTTAAATATTCAAGTGGCCTTAAAACAGAATTATGCTCATTTTCTGTGCAAATAACATGACCACCATCTTTTACACTGCCAAGTATTGCTAAATTCAAGGCCTCGGTGCAATTTTGAGTCCAAATGACGTTTTGAGAATTATCAATTCCAAAATGATTGGCAATTTTCTCTCTTGCCTCCTCAACTTTTAATGCGGTTTTAATACTTGCAATATGCCCACTTCTTCCAGGATTAGCCGAATAATGAATAAGACTTTCATTTACGGCTTTTATAACCTCTTTAGGCTTTATAAAAGTGGTTGCACTATTATCTAAATAAATCATTAATTAACTTTCCTTTATATTTACAATATAATGTAAATGAGGGAAATTTGTGCAAGAAAGGGGGATTTTATGACTTATTGTTTAGCGGCATTTCGCTCAAGAAATGAAACTCTATACTTGGCAAATATGCTTGGGAATAATGGATTTAGGGTAACCATTATAAACACACCGAAAGAAGCAGGAATACCATGTGGCATTTCAGTAAAATTTGATGAGCGAATTTTGTCGATTGTCCGAAGTTATATAATGACAAAACCATTTAGAGCGTTTGTTGGAATATTTAAAGTTGTTGTAAATGGTGAAAGAAATACTTATCAAAAGATAAGTTAAATGTATTTTTATCATTGAATGCAATAAAATATTAACATGAGGACTTTTTTATCTATTTTCTCATTATCAATTTTGGCAATAATAATATCCTACTTGCTAGGGTGCTTTTATGCTTATTCATATCCAATGAAATATAAATCGGAAATCGAAAATTATTCAAGTGATTATGGGGTAAAGAGTGCACTAATTGCATCTGTTGCAAATGTTGAAAGTAATTTTAATGAAAGTGCATTATCTAATAAAGGGGCTATAGGAATAATGCAATTATTACCGTCAACGGCAGAATGGCTAGCAGAAAAACTAAATGAAAATTATAGTGAAGAAATGCTTTATAACGGGGAATATAATTTAAAATTAGGTAGCTATTATTTGGCATATTTAATAAAGTATTTTAAAGATGAAGAATTGGGGATTTGTGCTTATAACGCCGGGCAGGGAAAAGTTAAAGAGTGGCTAGCTGATAAACAATATTCATCAGATGGAAAAAACCTAAATTTAATACCTTATAAAGAAACAGCCGACTATTTAAATAAAGTTTCTAAGAACTATAAATATTATAAAAATAGATATAAATAATTGACTTTAAAGGCTAATTTGTGTTAATCTAATTTGTAAGGAGATTATTATGGCAGATACACAAGAATTATCTAGTGAAGTAGACATTAGAAGAAAAAAAATTGATGATTTAATTGCAATGGGAGAAATTCCATATAAAGACAAATTTGAACGAACATGCACAATTGAAGAGGCTAGAGACAAAATTGGGGAACGCGTAAAAATAGCTGGACGGATTATTTTTAAAAGAGTTATGGGTAAATTCGGCTTTATACAAATTAGGGATTTAAAGGCCAAAATACAGGTTTCCGTGGGAAGAAATGAACTTGCTGAAGCAGATTACGATTTCTATAAAAAAATGATCGACATAGGGGATTTTGTTGGCGTTGAAGGAGAAATTTATTTGACTCAAACAGGAGAAGTTACTGTAAGGTGCGAAAAAATTGTATTACTTTCTAAAACTTTAAGACCTCTACCTGAAAAATTTCATGGACTAAGTGACACTGAAACTATATATCGTCAAAGATATCTTGATCTTATTTCAAATGAAATGTCAAGAAAAGTTTTTCTTACAAGAAGTAAAGTTGTGTCTTTTATAAGAAGATATTTAGAGGATAATGGATTTATTGAGGTGGAAACTCCTATTTTACAAACTAGCGTTTCTGGTGCAAGTGCAAAACCTTTCTTTACTCATCATAATGCTCTAGATTTACAATGTAATTTAAGAATTGCAAAAGAATGTTGGCTCAAACAATGTATATGTGCTGGATTTGATCGTGTTTTTGAAATGGGAAAAGATTTCAGAAATGAAGGTATGGATACATCGCATTTACAAGAATTTACCCAAGTAGAGTGGTATGCCTCATACTGGAATTATGAAGATAATATCAAATTTTTCCGTGAATTTATTATAAAACTGTTAAATGAGTGCTTAGGCACAACAAAAGTAACTTATCAAGGACAAGAAATTGATTTTGCACTCGAATGGGAAAAGGTAAATTATGTTGAAAAAATGCAAGAACTTTTAGGATTTGATTTTTTATCACTGCAAGATGTGAATGAATTTAAATCAAAAGTTGTGGCAAAAGGACTTTACAATGATAGTGAACTAGAGGAGTGTAAAACAGTAAGAACGCTTATTGATTTTATCTATAAAAGAAATATTAGAAATAAAATTGTAAATCCTACAATTATTTATAATTATCCAGCCGTTCTTATGCCTTTGGCTAGACGAAATGATAAAAATGCAAATATCATTGATGCGTTCCAACTCGTTGCAGGTGGAGCAGAATTACTTAAAGCCTACTCTGAGTTGGTTGACCCATCAATACAAAGAAAATTGCTTGAACAGCAGCTTGAAGAAAAGGCTCTAGGTGATGATGAAACCATGGATGTTGACGAGGACTTCTTACTTTCAATGGAACATGGTATGCCTCCAATTTCTGGTCTTGGCTTTGGTATTGATAGATTTATTCAATTTATATTTGATTTGCCTAATATCCGAGATACAGTACTATTTCCTATTATGAGGTAAATATGCAGGTAAAAGAAATTGTGCAACATTTTAATACTTTATTTCCAAATCCAAAATGTGAATTAAACTATAAATCAAACTATGAACTACTTGTTGCAGTTATTTTATCTGCTCAGTGTACGGATAAGCGGGTAAATATTGTTACAAATGAACTTTTTAAAAATTGGAATACACCATACAAAATGGTTACACTTTCACAAGATGAACTTGAAGAAAAAATACATTCATGTGGATTTTATCATAACAAAGCCAAAAACATTTTGGCAATGAGCCAGGATTTAATAGATAAATATAATGGAATTGTTCCAAACAACATTGAAAAATTACAAACGCTTGCAGGGGTTGGAAGAAAAACTGCAAACGTTGTTTTTTCGGAGGCTTTTGGTGGTGATGCGATAGCAGTGGATACTCACGTTTTAAGGGTCTCGAACAGGCTAAATCTTGCAAATACTGATAACCCTTTAATATGCGAAAAACAATTAATGAAGATTTTTGACAAAAAAGATTGGAGTAGGTTGCACTTACAGTTTGTTCTGTTTGGAAGATATATATGTAAAGCCCAGAATCCTAAATGCCAAGACTGTCCGTTTAGAGAGTTCTGTAATTATTATGCAAATATAAGTAAAAGACAATAACACAATATCTTGAAGTTTGTATGTTAGACATAATACTATATGAGGTGAAGATATGTTTTTAGATAAAACAAAAATATTTATAAAAGCAGGTAATGGCGGAAATGGTTCCACATCTTTTTTGCATACAAAACAAACAGCAGACGGAGGCCCTGATGGTGGAGATGGTGGCAAAGGCGGAGATATTATTTTTAAGGCAAACAAAAATCTTAACACCTTATATAATTTTCGGTTTCAGAAAAAATTTTATGCAGAAAACGGTGGAAATGGAGCACAACGACTAAGAACAGGGAGTAATGGAAAAGACATTGTGATAGATGTGCCTTGTGGTACAGTCTTAATAGATGCTGAAAGTGAACAAGTTATTGCCGATTTATATGAGAACGGCATGACATTCGTTGCTCTTCATGGAGGAAAAGGTGGGCATGGAAATGCTTTTTATAAATCCTCAATAAAAAAAGCTCCTCACTTCTCTCAATTAGGTGAAGAAACAAAGCCAAAACAGGTTATTCTTGAATTGAAAACTATTGCTGATGTAGGACTTGTCGGTTTTCCTAATGCAGGGAAATCAACACTCTTGTCTTGTATTTCAAATGCCAATCCAAAAATCGCTAATTATCCATTTACAACTCTCTATCCTAATTTGGGGGTTTGCGAAGTAAAGGGTAACACCTTTGTCGTTGCCGATATTCCGGGATTAATTGAGGGGGCAAGTGAGGGACAAGGACTTGGACATTATTTTCTAAAACACATTGAACGAGTACGATTAATTTTACACCTTGTGGATATTTCTCAAAGTGACGGCAGAGATTTTATAGATGACTATGAAAAAATCAATAATGAACTTATGCTGTATAATGAAGAATTAAGAAAAACACCACAAATAGTTGTTTTAACTAAAATTGACTTAATCGATAAAGATACATTGCAAGAAAGAGAGGCTTTGTTTAAAGAAAAATACAATATTGAATACTTTAAGATTTCAGGGGTAACACACACTGGAATTGAAGAACTTAAATTAAAAGTATTGGAAAAATTAAGTGTTATTCCTAAAAAGCCACCATTAAAAGTGGAAGAATATGATTTCGATAAAAAAGATAAGGAATCTATTATAATAACAAGAGATGATGAGGGGGCTTTTGTTGTTAGCGGCGGGAAAATAGATGAATTCATTAGAGGAATTGTGCTTTCTGATACTCGTTCGTTTGCTTATTTTCAAACACGATTAGAAACTATGGGTATAATAGATTTATTAAAAGAAAAAGGGTTGAAAACAGGAGATATTATTAAAATAAAAGATACTGTTTTTGAGTATACAGAATAAATAGGAGGGATTATGATTACGACAAAACAAAGGGCACTTTTACGTGGATTAGGTAATGCACTAGATGCACTTGTGCAAATCGGAAAAGATGGATTTAATGAGGGGGCAAAGGAGACGTTAAACGGTCTTCTTGAAGCAAGGGAACTTGTAAAAATAAAAGTGCTGAAAAATTGCAGCATCTCGCCGAAAGACTTGATGGCTCTTATTTGTGATGAATTAAAAGCAGAACCAGTTCAAGTTATCGGAAATGTTTTGATAGTTTATCGAAAATCATCTAAAAAAGATTTTAAACACATTGAACTTATTTAATGTTTTAAATAAGTTTTGTTGTTACTTTTTTGTTATATTTTGGATTGATATATGAAATTAATGCAAAAAGCAACAAAATTGAGGCCATACAACAATAAAATATTGTCAATTTTATAAAAAGTGATGTTGCAAAAATTATAATCGCAGACAAAATGTATCCTTTAGTTTTAGAACGATTAAAAGCATAAGCAAGCAAATCCTTAAAAGATAACTTGCTTTCTTTTTTGTATTTTGCTGTTATTTCCGGGAAAAATTGGTATTCTTTATATAAAAGAGCATATGTTTCATTTTTATCAAGCAAAGTAATGTCAAAATCAAAATTTTTAATAAATAGTTGACTTTCTTTTGTATAATCATAGCATGGAATAATAATTTTTGATGCATGTTCTTTTTGAGAAAGTTTAACAATATTTACAACATCTTGCGGCGTCAATTGATTTAAGGTGATAAAGGGGTATAAAACAATTTTTGATTGTTCATCGTTTGTTATTATAATATAATCTTTTTTCTTGATTACCAAATTATGGCGAGTTTTTGCCAATTTTTCAAAGAAATTTAAACTATTATTTGATGAAGCAAGCGAAAAAAACATGTTTTCTGCTTCATCTTGCTCTTTAATTTTTAAATTCATTTTATTGTTTTTCTTCTTTTTGATTAAATATGAAAAGATTTCAATGGCTATGGTAAAAAGCAATGAAAAAACACTTGATTTCCATAAAGAATGAAAAAAGTATCTTGACCACACAAAAGCTATCAAATATACAAAACTGCATTTCAAAATAATTTGAAATATAAACATTATTTTTTTCATATAAATTTTATTGACAAAATTTAAAATGTTTAGACAAATATTTGACTTTATATTGAAAAATACTTATAATTAAATTTGAAAGTGAGGGTTCGTGTTAAATCAAATTGAGGAATTAATTGCCTATTTAAATGAAAAAAAATGTAAAGATATAGCAGCATATGATCTTTCAAAAGAAGACCAATCCTATGACTATATAATTTTAGTAACAGTAACATCAACCTCGAATAATAAAAGACTTGCCAACATTTTAATGCAGGAGTTTGGGTTAAATACTTATCCCGAGGGATATAATAGAGGTGAATGGATCAACATTGATTTAGGGGAATTAATTATTCATTCATTTATTCCTCAAGCAAGAGAAAAGTATAATCTTGATAGATTATGG
>CANQHL010000015.1 GCA_947623775.1 uncultured Clostridia bacterium | reverse complement strand
CTTGCAGAATTGCATAAAGATCATCAAATGTTGGATAATCCTCTGGCTTCAAGTTTTTAAGGTCGGTATACTCATCAATGCCAAATTTTTCATACATTTCCAAAACAAGTGTGTTTATCATTTCAAAAGCATCAGAAGATATACCTTGCAAAATTGTTCTTAAGAATTGTTCCAAGAATTGCAAGTGCTGGTTAAACGAGTCGTCAGTTTTTTTCTTAGTTTCCTTTTTAATAATTACCGGCTCGCCATCAGCATTTTCGGTTGGTTTTTCTTCATCATATTCATGGTCAAGTGCTCTAATAACGTTAAACGGATTTATGATACCCTGCAAAGATGAACCAACATCGATAAATTTTCCTTTAAGTTTTTCTGTTAATTCCGCATACTCCTTTTCGGGGTCGCAAATGAATATTTTGGTGTTGTCCGCAGAGAAGTTTGCCAAAAGTGTTTTTGTTGCAAATGATTTTCCGGAACCGGATTTTCCAATAATCATCATATTTGAGTTAACTCTTTGTGCATCTCTCGCAAAGAAGTCAATAAATACAGGATATGCGTTGTCACCAATATAGAAACCGCCCTCATCTTGAAGTTCTGATGAAACAAATGGGAACACGCCCGCAAGAGTATATGTAGGAACACCTCTTTGAAGCTCTTTAATATTGTCACGCATTGATATACCGGTGCTAATAAACGCATCAATTTGTCTTGCAAATAATTCAGTATATCTATACCCTTCCTGTTTAAGCATGCTTTTAACATCTTTTCTTGCAGAATCTTCACAAGTGATAAATGTGTTTACATCATAAAGTTGTTGGTTTGAGTTTTTCAACTCTGTAAGCAAGTTTCTAAGTGTTTCAAGGTGCGTTGAAAGTTCAATACGCGTACTGCTTTTACCTGTTCTGTTGAGTTTTGTTTCCATATCCATTATGGCTTTATCAATTTTCTTTTCAGATTCAAATGCCGGCGCTTTCTTAAATTTCATAACAACTTTCGTTCTGTCAAGCAAGAAGAATGATGTTCCCCATGCGTTTCCAACCTGCAAAGGATATTCTGAAATTGCATAGGTTCTATAATTTACATCATCAATGGAATATTTAGCAGAAGAAAATTTTACTTTGTTTGGTGTTGCCCAATTTAAGAATTCGCTATCTGGTATATTTTCCAAATCTCTTTCATTGAAATCTCTTGTATAATTTGCCTTTACAAAAACAGCCAAATCATTTGCTACAAGCCTTTTGGTTTGAACAGGAGTCAATGCTGAGGCAAGAGATGTAGCCATACCAGCCAAGGTGTTTTCAAGAGCTTCAATTTCTTTTCCTAAAACTACAATATAAAAATAATCCTTAAAAATTTTATCTGTTCTGTTTTTATTTTCAATAAAGTTTACACGCTCTTCAAATATAGGAGCACGAGCATCAATTTCTGCTTGAGTCATTTGCTTTTCATACAATTGGTCAAGAAGTCTATCATATTTTTTATTTTCTATATATGAATAGTTATCGAGAACCATTGCCTTGTTTAACTTAATGATTTCACAAACTTGATTATCATCAAGTCTTCTTAGTGCATTTCCAAATCCAATATCAATTACGTTATTTTGGCTCGCCTCATTTAACAAGTCGAAAAGAATAGGCTTAACTTCTAGTACGCCTGCATAATAACCATTAAAGTCGATTAATTTTTCCTCATAAAATTTTTCATATGGAATAATATCCTTAATATTTGCTTTACCCGATTTTGGTGCCTTTAAATATTTTTTCTTCTGCATAGAAAATCTTGCAAGGTGCGTAAGAGTAACATAAAACCTATCGCTATCTGCAATCTTAAAGAATAATGAAATACCTAAAATTGCCCATGCCATTGCAATCCAAATATGCCCTGGAAAGTTTGATGCGATAAGAAGAATAAGCACTGCAGATGCTACCAATGCAATAATAAGGTCCATGCCTGTAAAGCCTTTTACGAATTCAAGTTTTACCTTAGTTCTTCTAGGAACAACCCTAACCATAATTACCTCTCTTTTTATACTTCAAAATTATTTTACTACAAATCATATCAAAAATACAAACGATTAAACAAGATTTTGTTAAATTTGTTAAAAATATTATATATTACATATATAAAAAACAACGATTTTTAGTCGTTGTTAATTATTTACTATAATAACTAAGGAGATTAAACTTATTGTGAGCCTTGGCTTTATTGATTATTTTTTGATTAATAACATCATTTTTTCTAGCAATTATCTCATTATTAAACCCAATAATATCATTTGTCACTATTTTCCCGAGCAACATATTTGTGCTTGCATACAATCTTACCGGTGCTTCAGGGCGAATAAAATTAATATCTCCTGTTTCCGGTCCCGCTATAACCACCTTAGGAAGTGAACTGAATGTTTGAACTGCTCCACTCGGAAATTCATCAACATTCTTTTTTCTTTTTTTTGAACCAAATATAATGAAATTATCCCCCGATTTTCTCAAATATCTTTGAGGAAATTCACACAAATTGGTAATTATTTTTTTTACTGTTTTTCCCTGCAATTCCACATCTACAACTCTTCCAAGACTATTTCCATGAGAATCATAAACTAATTTGCCTATAGGATTATTGGTGTTATCCGAAATATTAAATTGCAATTTCGCAGAATTTTCTATCACTATAGTGTCCTCGCCTACAGAGTAAATATTTTCTCTGGGTAAAACAAAAGAATTTTCACTCTCCTCATCTACAATAATAAGGCCTTTATAAACCTTGACATTTTCATCTAGAATAACATTTAACACATAGCCAACTTCTTTGGCTTCTTCTAGTGAAATAACTTTTTTTGAAATTAATTTGCTTATCTTTTCCATAGTATTATTGTATTTTTAAATTTTCGTTTTAGAACATTTTTATAAAAAATTTTATTATTTTCTTTACAAACAAGACTAAATAGTTTATAATTGCCACATGAGAAAGAAAAAGAATGTAGAAATAAATAAAGATATGATTATTGATGATGTTTTGAAACTTGATGAAAGTCTCGGCGATATTTTTATGGGCTTTGGCATGCACTGTATTTTTTGTCACCTAGGCATGGAAGAAACAGTTGAAGAGGCTGCTCTTGTACATCAAGTTGATGTAGATTTTTTAGTCAAAAAACTTAACGAAGCGTATCAAGAAAAACATCCTAAACAATAATATATTAAAAAATAATTAATTAATATTTAATTTCATTTTAATAAGGTCAATTAATTTATCAATGCCCTTTTGCTTTTTTACTGAAATTAAAATTTCATCATCACCTAAAATAATAGGTCTTTGCAGCAAATCGTTTTTATTTAAAACAACGATTCTGTTTTTTGTAGCCCCAAGCTCATCAAGTAAATCATTTGTGACTTTCATATTTATTTGATATTCACGCTTGCCATCAATTTCTTTGTTTTGCGACACGTCAACAACATGCAAAAGCAAATCGGCATCTCTTGCCTCTTCCAGTGTAGAAGAAAATGCATCAACAAGTTGATGTGGCAGGTCGGAAATAAATCCTACGGTGTCGGTTATAATCGCATAGTTATTATCTCCAAGATACATTTTCCTTGAAGTTGTATCGAGGGTCGCGAAAAATTTATCGTCAGCATATATATTCTCTTTTACAAGATAATTTAATAGTGATGATTTCCCTGAGTTTGTATAGCCTACCAGCGCAATTTTAGGCAATGCAGAATTTAATCGTTCTTTTCTTGTTGATTGCCTTTGCTGTTTTATCTTTTCAATTTGGTTTTTTAAAGCATCTATTTCGCTTTCCAATTTCCTTTTGTTTAACTCTAAACTTGTTTCACCAGGACCACGCATACCTACACCACCGCTACCAAAACGCCCGCTTGTCCCTTGTAATTGCGATAATCTAGGTAAAATATATTTATCCTGTGCAAGTTTAACTTGGAGACGTGCCTCCTTAGATTTTGCACCTTTTGCAAAAATATCTATAATCAGACCAACTCTATCCAAAACCTTTGTTTGAAATTCATCTGCAAGATTTTTCATCTGCGAACCGGTCAACTGATAATCCACAATTACCACATCAATAATTTCGTCACATTGTGAAATATAATTTTTAATTTCATCTACCTTGCCACTTCCAATAACCGTTCTTCTATTGAATTCCTTTACATTTTGATAGAAATCTTTTACAACATTCAAGCCTGCAGAATAACAGAGGCGTTCTATTTCCCCTGTTTTTCTTTCTTTATTATCATTTTTCTTGTTACAAACAATTACAATTAGTGCGTTTTCCTTTTCGATTTTATTTTCCATACCATAGTATAACACTTTAAACAAAAAAACGCAAATAAAAAAGAGGTTCCTACCTCTTTATCAACTTGCATAGACAACATTTTCATCATTTACACTTATAACAATGTTATAATTATTTTCATTTTGATCAACTAGAGTAAAAAACCAATATAAATCATTGTCTTTTGAAAGTATTTTTAAATAATATTCGCCATTTAACTTTTTCTTACTTGTCAAATTATCTATAACCACAGACAATTCTTTTTTGCCTATTTCAAGTGCTTTTTCCCAACCAACTTTAAAATCCTTGCTTATATTTGAAAATTTAAGATGGCAATCGTTATAAATAACACTTATTTCATCATCTTCTTTTAAAGCGTATCCTAGGTCTGCCATGTACGTAGAATTTAATGGATTTAATTCCAATTTGACATCTTCTGTTTGCCCATTTACCTCAATTTTTACAGTTACACTTTGATTGTACACTTCGCCTAATTTTAAAACAATTAAACTGAAATCGACATTTTTCGCATGCTTACCGTCAATTATATACGGATTTTCTCTTTTTCCAATGCTTATTGAGCCACTATACTCCCCCTCTTGAGCATATAAATATGTAGTTGTGATTTCACTAATGTTATCATCGCTTTTATCGCAGCCAAAGAAGCCTACCGCAACAAAAACAAGTACAAAACACATCAAAATTTTTTTCATTTTTACACCTCTTTTTTAAATATATGTTTGAATTATATTAAAAATGTGTTATATTAAATAAAAGGATTTAAAATGAAAGATTTAAAATATTACTATGATAAAGCCATCAAAAATCATTTTGCTCTCGGCGCATTTAATTTTTGTGGACTAGAAACACTTCAAGGTATTGTCAATGCCTGCAAAAATTTGAATTCACCCGCCATAATTGCTGTAAGTGAGAGCGCATTAAATTATATGGGAAATTACACCATCGCACTTGCGAATATTGCAAAACAAGAAACAGATGGACTTTTTCTTCATTTGGACCACGGAAAAAGTTTTGATATTTGCAAAAAAGCAATCGAACTTGGTTTTGATAGTGTTATGATTGACGGAAGTGACCTATCCATTGAGGAAAATATAGAATTAACCAAGCAAGTCTGTGATTACGCCCACTCAAGAGGCATTTTGGTTGAAGGTGAACTTGGACAAATTAAGGGAATAGAAGATGATATATCAAAACAAAAAGACATTTATACCAATCCAGATGCCGCCTTATATTTTGTGGATAAAGCAAAAGTCGATTCTCTCGCCATTTCAATCGGCACAAGTCATGGTGCCTATAAATTTTCAGGAGAACAAACTTTAAGATTCGATATACTTGACAATATTGAAAAACGTTTAGGGACTTTCCCATTAGTACTACATGGTGCATCCACAATAAACAAAAATTGCATTGATATAATTAATAATAATGGTGGCAATATTGTAAACGCAAATGGCGTACCTGAAAATCTACTTCAAATTGCCGCTCGTGAACATAATATTGTCAAAATTAATACAGATAGTGATTTACGTATTGGAATAACCGCTATGGTTCGTAAAATTCTCGCTGAAAGTAAAGATTTAATCGATCCTAGAAAATATCTCGGAAGCGGAAGAGAAAAAGTTCAAAATATCGTAGAAGAAAAAATTAAAAATATTCTTTACTCAGCAAATCAATTATAGGATAAATTAAAAAAAGAGAGTCACGCCCTCTTTTCATATTTTCTTTTAGTCGCTTCTCCCCCTCTTATATGTTTCTCTGCAAAATTGGCATCAAGAATTGCCTTTATTTTTAAATATAAATCGTAATCAACCTTTTTTAATTTTACCGATACATCATTATGTATTGTACTTTTGCTGTACCCATAGATTTCTGCGGTTTTTCTTATGGTATCATGTGTATTTAAAATATGTTCTGCAACTGTAACTATCCTTAAATTTATACCATCTTTCATTATTTCCTCCACTCTATAAATCTATGAAATAGAGTGTAAGAATATGTTTATTTTTGACGAAAAATGATGATAAAAAAGAGTTCTTAAAGAACCCTGTTTATTTTTTACTTTTTTATATTTTCTTCTATTGCACTAACAATTTGGTTGACTGTTTTTAATTGTTCAAGTTTCTCATCTGGAATAGACACCTTAAATTCATCTTCAAAACTCATAAGCAATTCAACAACATCAAGAGAATCTGCACCTAAGTCTTCGATTATATTGGCATCGTCCTTTATATCATCAGTTGAAATACATAACTGCTCTGCAATTAATTGTTTTACTTTCTCAATTGTGTTCATATTTACCTCCACTTTATTTAGTATATCATATTTTTAATAATATGTAAATAAAAAACACGATATTTTATATCATGTTTTTTGACATTTATTTCACCTGCAAGTCTAAATAATCATTTGGATCTACAAAATTGTTGTTTAGTTTTAATGCAAAGTGTAAATGTGCACCCATTGCCAATTCACCTGCTGCAGTATTATCAACTTCGGCAATTTTTTGTCCTGCAGTTACAGTGTCACCGACTTTAACCAACACATCATCACTTAATGATGAATATATTGATGTAAAACCGTTTGCATGTTGAATTGTTATTGTTTTGCCTTCTAAATATGGCTCATCAATTTTAAGTACAACGCCATCTAAAACAGAATTCACGCTTGCATCTTCCGAAGCGAAATCTACATAAAGATGTGCTTCCCATTGATTCAAAGTGTCATTCAATTGCAATTCGGTGTTAGAAAAATCTTTAATTACAGTTGCATTATTCATTGGTGACTTAAAATCTAATCTTGTATTGCCTGTTGGAACAGCCTTATGTAAGGCCGCAACCAAAGTAAACGTCAGTGCCACTGCAAAAATAACTATTCCCACCACAATAAATATACCGTACTTCTTGACAAATTCAACAAACCTGTTTTTTTCTTGAATCTCCATTTTTACCTCCTGGAAATTTATTGACAGAAAAGTTAAATTTATACATTTATTTTTTAAAATCCTGTAAGAATCAGCGGATAACCAATAATCCATTGATTTTCACAATGTACAACTTGAACATTCACCTTTTTATTGCCTAAGATCACAAAATCATCATAATTTTTATCAAATCCATAAAAAAGCTCGCTATTTTCTATTTTATATCCACCATAAAGCGTATAATTCAAATATTTATTAAATTTATCTAAATCAAATCCATCATCAAGGTAATAAACCACGCCATCTACTTGATTGTAATCTTTTTTATTTAACTTGTTTAATGTATCTTTTTTTAATTCATAATAAAAAGTATCGCCATTCTTTATAACAGGACAACCATCAATCAATTCACCGCTTTTTGAAACAATCACAATCCTGCTAAAATCAAATTCATCGCAAACCCTATAATTAATCTTTAAAACCAATATTGGTAAAAATAAAACTAATACAAAAATAAAAGCAATCATTCTTTTCATAAACAAATGATTGCCGTTTTGTATGCAAATATATTGCAAATTATGTCAAAAAAACAAATTTTATAAAATAATCATTGCTACTATCAAAGCAATTCCCCCAAGCAAACAAAATCCCCCTAAAAGTCCAAAAAGTATTTCTTTGGATTGATCATTTAATGGTTCTCTCTTTTTTCTTGTTTTTTTCTTCTTGTTATTATTTGTGATTTCTTCACTCTGCACGGCATCTGTTTGCGTTTGCTGTTGCTGTGGAACAGGTCTTTGTGGTGGAAATGGACGTGGTGGAATTTTTCTTTCTTCTGGCATATTTTTCTCCTTATAAATATTTTAAATGTTTATACAAACTTTGTCAAACATTTTTAATGGTATTTAAAGGCCAAATTTTTTGTAAATCGACATCGTCTTTAAGTGCTTCCACCACAATGGTAACTATATATTTTTTATTTGTAGATAAACAAGTGTTTTCATCTATAAAGACATGTGAACATAACGTAACCTTTTCTTGTTTTAAAAGAGTGCCATCAAAATAATAATAGCCATCTTTATCATTAAAGTTCCAGTTAATTGTTTCGACCATCCCCATATCAAAAGTTCTATTGTCTGAAGTATAAATAAAAATTTTTGCTCTTAAATAAATACTATCTTCCTCTTCTGTGTTTTTAATTGAAATAATTTGAGGCAATCTATCACCAGATAGGTATGAGCCATCTAAATTAAATGATATTGCATTTGATTGATTTTCTGCTATATCAACCTGTATGTTTTTCCCTAGAACCAAATCGGTCGTATAATTTGATTGAGTTTTAAAATAAAATCCCGATAATCCCAAATAAATAGAAAGTGCAAGCAATAATGCTAGCATAACACATGAAAAAATCCACCCAAAATTTTCTTTATTTATCTTCATAGATTTATATTGGATTATATTTATTAAATTATTCTTTTTTTGTCTTTTTTCTTCTTTTTGCCCGTTCTAGTCTGAATTTATTTATTTGTTCTTGCTTAAAAACTTCACTCTCTTGAGCCAATTTTTCACGTTTTACCTGCCATTTATATTTTTTATTACCATATGTAATATCATAAGACAGAATTAATACACCTTGAAGTAGATAAACATAATATGAGCAAAATCGCCAGAAAATAAGTACCCATACAAGAAGAGAATGTTGACCTGCAAGCACACTTCCAAATGATGCGGTAAATGAAATTTCATTTAATCCGGTACCACCTGGCAATGGGAAGAAAGACGAACTTAAATCAACAAGGCATGTCATAACAAAAAGTTTTATATACATACTTCCATCTAACGGAGTAAAAAATCTTACAATAAAAAATGGCAAGGAATAATTAACTACGCACTTTAAAAGACTTAAAAATGTCATAACAGTAAAATCTTTTGGAGAACGAGCATATTGTTT
This sequence comes from uncultured Clostridia bacterium, assembly GCA_947623775.1. Classification (GTDB taxonomy): domain Bacteria; phylum Bacillota; class Clostridia; order Christensenellales; family UBA1242; genus Caccovivens. Next base: position 11,736 of record CANQHL010000015.1, on the reverse strand, counting down.
CATAATATCTTGATAATCGCTAATATATTTTACAATACGCTCATATTGTTTATCATAATCCTTTATAATTTTCATTTTATAAAGCAATTTTAGCCCTTTGGTCACAAGTTTTTTGCCAAGCGTTTTGCATACAGAAAGAAAAATTGTCGCAGCCAAAATTAAAGATGCAAAAATAAAGCCTAAGAGGCTTGTTACTGAAACAAGCTTTCCATAACTTGAATCTGTCCAAGAAATAACAAGACTTGTAAAACTTATAATAACCCATGAAATTTGCCCAAAAACATACTTTGCAAGAGGTATAGACATTGATGTGTGAATTGGCATACCATGAGTTTTTAAATAGTTTACTTGAAATGGTTGTCCTCCTGTCGCCATGGGCGTCACGCTATCATAATATCTTCCAATTTCCGCCACTTTGTATGCAACTCCCCATCTGCATTTCCCTGTCATTTGTTTTAAAAGATAGGCAACAATAAGAGTGTCACAGCTTATAACCAAACCAAGCAGCAAAACTATAATAAAAAATGAACTTACATTATATTTGAAACCATGCAGCGGAACCCAATCTTCCTTTAAAAGTTGATAAATTAAAATACCGATAACAACGCAAATATTTAAAATAAAAAAAACAATACTTAAAATCTTGCTTTTTTTACTGTTCCACTTTGAAACAGATTGTTCAATATCGTCAAGTCTTTTTTTCTCTAAAGAGATTGCCTCTTCTTGCAATTCTTTCAACTCTTCTTTTTGAACATTGTCAAGATTTGTCGTATCGTTTTCTTCAATAGAAATACTTTCCACATTTTCAAGTGGAACTAAATCATCTATATTTGATTGTACTACAACATCTTTTTTTACCTTTTCCGTCGTTTTTGTCATTTTTTAATATTATCAAAAATAGATGCTCCTTGTCAAATTTTATTTAATATTATCCCTTTATACTATCTGCTATTCTTCCTCTATATTCGCGAATTTCATAATTTTCTTTCAAAAATTTAATGTTTGCATTTTCATAGTATGAATATAAATCAGAATATAATTCATCGTAAATTACATCGAAATAGGTTTTATCTACAAGCAAATTAACACGTGTGTTATATAATTTTTTTATTGCCTCATCACCTGTCAATTTGAAAGACTCATCAATTCCTGTAAACAAATTTTCACACTTTCCTGTGTAAATTATAACATGAATTCCATAATTTGTTCTGGTTACACAAACATCACCTATTTCACCTCTGCCCTCATCATAAAGTTCTATACCTGCTTCATTAAATTCCTCAACGAAACTTGAAACGGCATTGCCATCTTTATCTATACCAATAACATAGTTAGATTCGGCATTAAACATACCGGTATCTTCGCCGTACTCATAGATAAATTCATTTATTGTGTCACCTAAATAATTTAAAGTTGAATTCTGTGCAGTTGCAAGCTTTGCTTTTATATCACTTACAATATCATCTACAGTAAGATTTTGAGTGTTTTCTTGTTCTTCGTATTCACCTGTTTCTTCATTTAATTTGCGAATTTTAGGAGTTATACTTTTGTACAATTTTTCAAGATCTCTTTCATAATCTTGATGTGTGTAAGAACCATCTTTATTGTTAAGCTTTTCTTCTAGTGCATTGTATTGCGCTGTTTGCTCATCGGTAAATTTAAACAACACATTTGCAACAGTGAAAAATTTTGTGTCCCCTACACCATTTTTAAAATAGTACATATCTTTCAAAGAATTTTGCATATCGGAATCATATCCGCTGTTTTGTTCCACTTGATATTTTGTGTAACTTGCCTTTACTTTATTTGCATAAGCATCTAATACATTTTGAACGTCAATCGAAGATAAATTGCTATGATTTTGTCTATCTTGAGAATATCTTTGTAGTAAATATGTCTCATAATTTACATTGTAAAGCCTATCAATTTCTCGCATAAATAAAGATTTAGTATCAGTTGAGAGGTTCATGCCATACTCAGCGGTTTTCAATCCTCTTAAGTATTTTTCAAAGGCTTTAGTGTAGTTTTTATCATATCTAACATAATCAAGCAAAGCAGTATATAGTTCCTCTTTATCTTTTTTATAATCTTTATTTCCTGAAGTAGGTCTGTAATCAGATAAAAATTCTTTATATTTTTCTGACTTTACAATCATTAAATTGTCGTGTGCATCTACTTGAAGTTCTGCATTCTTTGTATATCCATTAAATTTAATTACATCATCTGTTGAATCATCTTCTTTATTTCCAACCACTTCATCATAAAAAGTATCTAAATTTGCATACAAAGATGATTCAGTCTGTTCGTACAAATATGTTTTATGCTCAGGCGAGATATTTTTCCCTTCTCTATCGACATTATAGTACTCCTCAGCTGCTAAAAGCATAATCTTTCTATTTTCAAGTTGAGTAAGAGTCATGTTGAGTGCATCTTCCTGGCTGTAACCATATTGAACATAATAACTTCCATAACTAGAATAACTCGAAATCAATTCCCTGTTGGTTATCGTTGCAACAACTTGTCCTTCGTTGTTTTTAATTTCCGCAACAACTGCATTATAAAGTTTTTCGTTGTTGGTCACAACAAGTGAGCAACCAGCGAACAAGGACATACAAAATAATAAAATACCCATTAAAATTCCGGTAAATTTCTTTTTCATTTTTTCTCCATTACCATTATATATTAACATATATTTCTCTAAAAATACAAGTAATTTTAGATATTTTTTGCACCACTTTCAAAAAAATCTATCATTTTGTTTAATTTTTCAAGAACATTTGTAGTTAGCATAGTGAATTTTACTTTTATATCGCTATCAAAAGACATCACTCCATTGTATTGTGAAAGAATTTTTGCTAGTCTTTCATCAATAATATTTTCATTCTTTTCAAAAACTATCGTGCAATCATTTTTGTTAATCACAATTTTCTTCACCATAAATCTTCCTGCAAGATTTCTTAAATAAGCAAGCATACACAAATTTTTGATCTCTTGCGGTGGCTCACCATAGCCATCATTTAAACTTTGCAAAATTGAATTTAATTCATCTCTTGTCGCAATTTCTCCAATCCTTGTATAATAAATGATTCTTTGATCATCATCTGGAATATAGTCTTCACCAATAAATGCCGATAAATTAACTTCAAGTTTAACATCACTTTTAATGCTTGTGTTTTCACCCTTTATATTCTTCACTTCTTCATCAAGCATTTTTACATACATATCATATCCCACTTTTGCAATATGCCCATGTTGTTCCTTGCCAAATATATTTCCTGCTCCCCTTAATTCCAGGTCTTTCATGGCAATTTTAAAACCACTACCAAGACTGCTGAATTCTTTGATTGCTTCAAGTCTTTTATAGGCATCTTCATTTATCATTTTGTTTTTATCAAAGGTAAGATAGGCATAACTTAGCTTGTCACTTCTGCCTATTCTTCCTCGAAGTTGATATAATTGACTTAACCCCATTCTATCTGCATCTATTATAATCATTGTGTTTGCCGATGGCAAATTTATGCCATTTTCAATAAGAGTTGTTGAAACCAAAACATTAAATTCATTATTAAATAATTTTGAAATCACATTTTCAAGATTTCTTTCCGGCATTTGTCCATGTGCTACACCGACTTTTGCACTAGGAACAAGATGTTTTATATAACTTGCGAATTCATCTATACTTTCAACCCTGTTATACACCACAAACACCTGTCCTTTTCTTGCAAGTTCACGCATAATAACATCTTTAAATAATTGATCGTTTGCTTCTGTGATATATGTTTGTATTGGAAGTCTATCCATGGGCGGTGTCTCTATTATTGATATATCTCTTATGCCGGAAAGTGACATATTAAGAGTTCGCGGAATTGGAGTTGCCGACATGGTTAAAACGTCAATATTTTTGAATGTTGACTTTAACTTTTCTTTGTGTTCAACTCCAAAACGCTGTTCTTCATCTAATATCAGCAGCCCCAAATCTTTATATATAATTTTGTCGTTTAATAATTTATGTGTGCCGATGAGCATATCTATCTCACCAGCTTTTATTCTGCGTATTATTTCATTTATTTGCAAATTAGACTTAAATCTATTTATAACTTCAACCCTTACACCAAAAGGTTCCAACCTTTCCTTTGCAGTGATATAATGCTGCTCAGACAAAATGGTTGTCGGGCAAAGCAGGGCCACTTGTTTGCCATTATAAACAGCCTTGAACGCCGCACGCAATGCAACTTCAGTTTTCCCAAAGCCGACATCTCCGCAAATCAACCTTTCCATCACTTTTTCACTTTCCATATCTTTATCAATGTCCGATATTGCCCTTAATTGATCAGGAGTTTCCGGAAAGCCGAATGCGTCTGCAAATTTTTTCTCTAAAAATTCATCACGATTAAACTTAAATCCCTTTATTTTCGCTCGTTGCCTGTAAATATCAAGAAGAGAAATTGCCATTTCTTTTATGCTGGCTTTCACTCTTTCTTTTAATCTTGAAAATTCCCCGCCTCCAAGTGATGATAATTTTGGATTTTCTCCACCAACGTAGGCTGAAATTGTGTTTGCTTCTTCTGTTGGAAGATAAAGTAAATCACCATTTTTATACTCAATAACATAGTAGTCTTTTTCTATATCTGAAATCTTCAGTCTTTCTATCTTTATGCACTTACCAATCCCATGAAAGGTATGTACGACAAATTCACCCGGTCTTGGCAAATAAAATGTGGCATGTTTACTGCTTGAAAAAGTGGTTTGGTTTGCCCTAAATAAACTATCACTTCCAATTACAATAATTCCTTCTTTTAAAAAAGAAGCACTAAATGGAAAAGGTATATTTGATATATAAACATACTTTTTTTCTAGCCTTATATTCGGGGAAAACTCATGAAAGGATATTTGATTTTCATTGAAAAAGTTTTTTAAAATTTTTTCAAATCGCTCTTCTCCTGTAAAAAGAACGACTGCTTGGTTTAAATTTTTAAATTCTGCTATATCATATTTTAATGCTATAAAATCCGTCAAATAACTTCTTGGTGAAATCTTATCGTTTTGATAGCCTTTGTCAACATTAAAATTATCAAAAATATAATTTGCCTTTTCCTCAAAATAATCAAATGATTTATAAAATTCAGGATTAAAGAAAGATGATGCACTGTAACTTTGAACTAACATATTAATTTCGTCACACACGCGTCTTGGTTCATCTAAAATCTTTATGCCGTTCAAATCAAAACAACAATCATTCCCTATTGGTAAATATGCACAATATACATCTGCACTTTCAAGTTTTTCGATGTTTTTCATGTTTGTCTCATCAAAAATTGAAATATTTTCAACAAGTTCATCAAAAAACTCAATTCTCAGCGGGTGCTCCATTGTTGTTGCAAAAATATCAAGAATATCACCCCTTAAAGCAAATTGTCCCTCATGGTCAACCAGCGAAACTCTTTCATAGCCCATATCTACAAGCTTATCTACAATATATCCTATACTAAAATTTTGTCCCTTAATTATTGAAAGAGATGATATTTTGGATAAATCAAACTTAACTATTGCTGAACATGGAAGAAATATTAAAGCGTCAATTTCACCAGAAATAAATTTACTTATATTTGAAACAAAAGGAAGTAAATTTTTATCGTTTTCATCATTATTTTCTCTAGAGTTTGAGATTATTTCCGCTTTTTTACCTAGTGCGTTCAATCCGCGTTTTATTCTTCCAGCTGAAGCAAAATTATCAGACAAAAAAATGAGGCGTTCAAAACTTCCCGCCAATAAAATTTTTTCGCCATCACCTAATCCCGAAATATATTTGTTCTGCGTGATATTTGTAAGAATATTTTTTAGTGTGTTCAAATTTTCTCCATTATTAACTGTGCAGCCTTACTTGTCGCCTCATCTATCACCATTTTTATTTGCTCATCCATTTTAGAAAGAACATAGTCGGCAAGATCTTTTGTTTTATCTCGCCCAATCCCAACACGAACTCTCTCAAAGTCCTCACCAATATAAGCTACGATGGAGCGTAGTCCATTATGCGTACCGGAACTTCCGCGTTCTCTGTACCTTACAACGCCCTGATTTAAATCTATATCATCTACAGCAACTATTATTCTTGCATCTTTAAACTTTTTCTTTAATAGTGCAACAGCCTCACCACTGTTGTTCATAAAAGTTGTAGGCTTGCAAATAAGAACTTTATTGCCATTATAAAAACCCTCGCCTATAAGAGCCTTATATTTTTCTTTTGTGAAACGTACATTTAGACTATTTGCAATTTTGTCTGCCACCATAAATCCAACATTATGAAATGTGTTTTCATATTGTGGACCTATATTCCCTAACCCTACTATAATTATCATATTACCTTACTTCTTTTATAACCTTGTTTCCATACTCCAAATTAACATTATCAAGAATTTTACTATCCTCAATGTAACTTCCGCAAATGTGACAATTATTTGAAATAATGCTGTTTTTTATTATATTTCCGCTTTCAAGTATTGTGCCTGAAGAAATTATGCTTTCTCCTTGTATAACGTTGTTTGGAAAAATGATTACTCCAGAATCAATCTCGACATCTGCATCAATAAAAACAGTGTTTTTCCCAAAAATCGTTACGCCGTTTTTTATATGATATTCTCGTATTCTGTTATATAACTGCTCGCCGGCAAATGTGATTGCTTGAGAATTATTGCAAATTAAAAGATTTGTCCGCTCATCCTCACTCGACGAACTTTGTGCAACATTTGGATTGTATTTCAAAAAATCATTTTTAACAACAAAGCCTCTGTTTAATAAAAGTAAATTCATGCACTTAGCAGCAAAAAATTCTACAATTCTAACAAACTGACTCTTGTCAAGGAGTGGTGTATCACTGTAAAATACCGCTATGATTTTTTTGTTGGTGTTTATACATTTTACCCTTTCCATAACATCATCGCAATCGTCAATTATAATTTGTTCACAATTACTTCCCGCAAGTTTAACCCATTCTATCATCATTTTTCCACACAAATTCATGTTGTACTTGTCTGTTTTTACAACGACAAACAAGACCTCATCTTTAATCCATTCATGATTTTGAGGTTTAATTAATGTTTCTGTTATGGAAAGACTTTCTTCCTTTTCTGAAAGTCCCAAATTGTCTAAATCAAATGAAATTTGATTTTCTAAAACTTCAACACCTAAATCTTTATCGTCCATATTTTAAATTATATAACTCCTTTTAATTTTTGTCAACAAATACGGCTATTAAAATATATTTTTAATATTAAAAATTTTGCGTATTTTTTTGCTAAAATATTAAAAAATATCTAAATATTAAAAATAGTTATTAAAATCATTTTATTATTTTTTATTTTTATGCTAAAATAAGTTCAAGGAGAAAATATGAAAAAGGTTAAGTCAATTTCAATTTTTACAATTCTTTTACTGGCAATTGCCGTATTGTTGCTCCCTTGTTGGTCGAATATAAATTTTGAATCAAAAGCAATAAATCAAACAAATGATTGCTTTGAAGTAGAAGTATTTGGTAGAAGTGGCTCAAAAATTACAATAACTGAAAGCACAAATTATCAACACGGGACAATGCAATCCAACTTGCAAGCCTTTGCTTTTGAATGGAAAGATGTAGAAAAATTTGTATTTAGAGTTGATCCAACTTCATACTCACCAACAGCAGATGAAAATAACGCATATACAACACATATTACTATTGAATTTTTAAAAGGATATAAAGAAACACCTATATTTAATCAAGCAGCACTGAAAACAATTGAAGATTATGATCTTTTTTCAAGAACAAGTGTTGGAGACTATTATGGAATCACAAGTTCTTCCCCTGAATTATATCTTGATGAAGGTATTGATGCCACAGCAAAAAATGGAGAACAAGTCAATATAAGTGGTTGGGGAATTTACAGATTTATTTTACAGATAAACTCCGGGAAATATGTCTACTCTGATTTCTTTATTATTGAACCTGTAAAAGAAACTTATCAACAACCCACAATCGTTTATGAAGAACAAGCTCCAAACCTAGAATATTTAAGTTATGTTTTCTCGCTTTCAAATGCCGATGATTTTAAATATATTGATACATCAAGATTGATTTGGTATGTTACAGGTCAAGCACAAGGCGGAATTAAATATGTTCTTACAAATGAAGATCGTAACAACTTCCCAGAATATGAACGGGCACTATTCCCATCAAAAGATAGAACAGGCTTTACTTTTACATTTGATGATCAAGGAAATCACGGCGAATGGAATGTATGGTGCGAATATCAATATTTTCAATCTGAAGCCGAACCAGCAAAAAGCAACATTATAACCTTGGTAACAACAGAATCAAATGATCTCAAAATATTTATCTGGGTTATCGTTTCAATTGTAGTTGTATCAATTGTGGCAACCATTGCAATTTGCTTGTTTAAGATAAAAAGAGAAAAGGTTTATTAAAATAAAGACGCATTTATAAAAGTGCGTCTTTTTATTTATATATTGTTTAGCATTATTTTTTATAATATATTATGCAAATTTGCTCCCATAAAATGTAAATAACTGTGACAATATAGTTTTAACGCCTCCAAGCTAACCTTGAACGCATCTCGGTCGTCGTTTGCTACATACATTTTCATCTTTGATATTTCTTGACCTATTTCCTGGATATTTTTATGATTTACCATACAACATAAGGCACTTTCATTTTTATTCCAATTATATTCAAGATTATCAACGGCAAGCACAATATCCATATCCTTTAATGAATCTTTTTCATCCATTATTTGAACTATTTCCAAGCACCGATCCTGAACATCTCGCAAAGATGAAGTTACCGTCAATTCCTCAGCCAAGCATATACCTGTTAGAAGTAATATTATCAAAAATAAATTTATCAAATTAAAGGCTCTCATGCGGCACCAACCTTTTAGTTTGGAAACATTTCCCCTCTTTTTCTATCATTTGCAAGTAACCTTGTCCCATTTTATCAACGGTGAGAATTAGCACGTTTTTAAGTTTATCACCGCCCTGCTGTTTTATCAAATCCTCTACCTGCTGATTATCATAGCCTGCAAGAACTATATTCTCTTTTAATATTTTTCCCTCGCTTACAAGTATGATAGGCAAGAAACTTTCATCAGCAGAAAGATTTAATTCCTTATTCGTTGGCGGCGAAAAATCAGCTTTCGGCATAACAGACAACTTTCCATTTGTCTCCATAATTGCATATTGTATTTGTGAAATATTGAAGTACCCGCACTCCCTTAATGCTGCAAAAATATCATCAGTTGTCAAACTTAGTTTTTTCATTGCTTTATAATCGATGCCCTTTGGATTTATAACAATCGTCGGCTTCCCGCTTATCAGTTTACTTACACTTTGGCTTGTCATAGTTATTAAAGTAAGCATAAAATGCACTACAACTAAAGTCAAAAGTGGCACAATTCCATGTAAAACCGGGACGGATACTTCTGCCATAGGTATAGTTGCCAAATCTGCAATAATTAAAGTAAGGACAAGCTCAAAAGGTTGCATTTGTCCAATTTGCCTTTTGCCCATAAGCCTATACACCAAAAGCACAATAAAATATATCAAAATCGATCTAAAAATAATGGTTAACATATTTTTATTATGAGCAATTTTATATTTTTATACATTTCTTTTCTTTAATTTGAATTTTGGAAAATTTATTTTCTTCTTTAAGCCGACAACAAATGCCTTTATATCAAATAAATTCATTACGCCCCCTAAAAGGATGTAACTTGTCACACCTACAAAGCCTCCGACAACAAGCGTAATAAATAATGGGAATACATAACTGCATAAACTTACAATAAATGTCGTAAGTGCCGCTGATGGAACAATCAAAGCCATTAATTTTAAAATCTTTTTCGATAAGTTTAATTCGATTTTCACTTTTCTTTTTATCATTAAAATATTTAGAGCAGAAACCACCAAATAGTTTAGTCCCATTCCCCATATTAATGAGTTTATTCCAAAAAATGGCGGTAAAAACCATAGTGCTAAAAACATAACCATTGCACCGGCAAAGAAGTTGATAAACGACTTTTTTTCAAGTCCTAAGGAGTTTAAAATTGCTGAAGAAATATTGGTAAGTCCAAGCGGTATCATTATCCATGCCGCTGTCTGCAGAAGAGTTCCGCTGACAAACATCGAAGAAATAAAAAGTGCAAAACTTATTGACGATAAAATTCTTTCTTCTATATACTTTTTATTATTTTGTGCAAGTGCTGTGGAAATTTCAGGCACTAGTGCCGTTGATAATGAGCCTATTATTGTTGTTGGTATAAATAAAAGAGGAAATGTCATTCCCATTGCAATGCCGTACAAACTCATCGCTTGATTGCTTGTGTACCCTATTGCAATTAATCTCGCAGGAATAATGATGGCAATCAAAGGATTTATAAAAGACCCCACGACACGCATCGTTGTTATTGGTGTTGACTGTTTTATTAAAGGCGAAAACTCTTGTCTTGTTAACTTGCCCATTTTACCGCCATAATAAAAGAATAGCAAAACTACAAACAACATAGATAATAAGCAGGCTATCGACATGGTCCATCCGACATTCAAAGCGTTTTCTAATGCGGTAAATGTTGTCGAAATTGCAAGAATACCTAAAATTATCCTTACAATCTGCTCATACAACTCACTTACACATAGTGCAAAATAGTTACCTTGCCCCCATAATGCCCCACGAAACACACTGTAAACAGCAGAAAAAATCAGACTAGGCAAGAGAACAATTAGCACTTCAACACATCTTTCATCAGATAGTAATTTTGAAAATAATGATTTAAATAAAAGAACAATTACACATAAAACTATTGATAAAATAACCGAATAAAGAAGTGCCACCGATATAAGTGACGCACCTCTTTTTTTATCTTTGTTTGCTATATATGAAGCACTCATTCTGGAGATAATCAATGGTAAGCCACTTGACACTATTGTTAGCAGAACCATAAAGACTGAGGACGCAACTTGGTAAATTCCCATTCCCTCAGCTCCGACCACACGTGATAAAATAATTCTAAACAAAAAACCGAGAATTCTTGTCAATATTGAAAAAAAAGTAATCAAAACAACAGTTTTAAATAAAGATTTCATACCCTCTCCTCATATATGTTATTAAAGAGGAATAAATTTTAATACTAAAAGGAGAAAAAATGAAAAAAGAATTTAATAAAATTTACATTGTTGAAGATGGCGACAATATAGAAACCATATCTAAAAAATATGGAGTAAGTGCAATTAAGATTTTAATCAAAAACTCAACTGTACCAGCCAAAATAAAAAAAGGAAAAGTGCTTATTATTTACTAAGTTTTTTTGCCACACGCTTTACAAATTCTTCAATTTTTTGATTATATTTACTTGAAAGATATAAGGCTATAGCAGAAACTACGAATATTATTCCCCACACTATCAATCCCCAATCGTGATATGGAATTATCTCACCACTTGATAGATAACTTACAAGAAAAATCGAAATCGGTCGTGTTATAAGTTGTGTGACAATAAAAAAAGTCCAGCTCATATTAGTTACCCCTGCCACCAAACAAAGAATATCATCTGGGAAAAATGGTAAGAGCATCATAAGAACAAATGTATATTTACAATTGGATAAAAACTTTGTCCACTTTTTTTGTGCATTATCTCCCACCATAAACTTTACCAATTTTTTACCAAACACCCGTCCTAAGAAAAACGCCAC
>CANQHL010000014.1 GCA_947623775.1 uncultured Clostridia bacterium | reverse complement strand
TTTATTTTTACAGTGTATTTCCCGGAATTTAATACTGATCCATCAAATGTACCAGTGTTTAATGTTGCACCTGTCACTTCAAATGTCCAATCAGTGCCATAGGCTAATGGTGTCATTCCCTCATTTGTGGTTATATTTAGAATTGATTTTAAATCTTTTTCTGTTCTGTCATAAGTTGCGGAATTATTTGAAATTTCAACATCTCCTTCAGATAATGCTTTTGGCGTGATGGTAAATGTTGTCTTTACTTCCCCAGTGTAATTGCCTTTACCTTTGATAAGAACATAGTATATGCCTTGATTTATTAGTGTCTCAACTTTATCCTCATATTCTTCATCCGAATAATATTCGACTTGGAAATCTCTTTTTTGTTGAAGTTGTCCCAAATCTTTATCGGTTGCAGAAATTTCAGGAGTTAAGCCGCTGCCTGTGTAGGTCTGGTCTTGAATTTTATCAAATGTAACAAGCCCCGCATCTTCTCCTATATTTCTTGCAAGAATGCTGAAATACACGGTTATGCTGCCAGTATAGTTGCCTTTACCTGTGATGGTAACGGATGCGGTTCCATCACCAACATCTGTGTTTTTTGAATATTGTCCTATAGTATAATCAACATCTTCTTCAAGTTGCTTATTTTCTCTTGCAGTGTCTGTAACAACAATGGTTGTCTCTTGTGCGGAATTATTCCAAACAACATCATCCGCCTTGCCTACAATTGTGCTATCAAATGGCTTTGGAATAATTTTAAATGTCAACTCGATTATTCCGTCCACGTCGTTAGTGCCTTCGTATTTACCCATACCAGTAATAACAATTCTTGCTTCGTCACTAACATCGGTATTGTTAAAATATTCTATTTTATAATCATGTCCCGCTATAAGCTTCTCTCCTGTTTTTTTATCTGTAAGAGTGATCTCTGGTCTAATTTCATTACCTGTGAAAGTTTGTTCACCAATTTCCTCAGGATTAACTGAAACGTTTGTAAGACCAACCGGAACAATTTCAAATTTTATTGAGGTTTCTCCTTGATAGTTGTTAATTCCTTTGATATACACAATTCCTGTGCCAGATATATTTTCACCATAAGTAAGTGAATAATCTTTTCCCTCAACAAGTGTAACCTGTTTGCCACTTAAGGTGTCAGTAATGGTTACTTTTGGCATAAGTTGTTTGTTCGTTTGATTTATTGAACCTATTTCTGCTATGGAAGCATTGGTAATCTGCCTTGCAATTATTTCAAAACTAGCACTTAATGTACCCTTAAACATTCCCGATATTGTCCCGACCACATCATAAGTATCTGCATTTATTGCATTTTTTTCATAGATTAAATCTAGATATGCTGACAAACCAAAGAGAAATTCACTGAAACCCTTACGTGAGAAGATTTCTTCTTCACCCATCTCTTGAAATCTAAACTTGATAGTAGGAACATTAACATTTCCGTCATATTCAAATTCATTGTCTGAAAGTATTAATTCAATATCTGTATTTAATGATTCTGCATACTTCATAAAATCTACAGGTGTAATATTAAAGATTATAGAAGGATTTCCTTTAAAAACATTTAAGAAATTTTCTCCAGAAAGTTCTCTTAAAACATCAAAATCAAATTGAAATTTTAATTCGCCCGGCATCAAGAAAATATTTGCCAAAGTATCCTCGTCAAGGACTGTCTGCGGATAATAGATTCCATTTTTGTATATTTTAGAAAGCGAATAAAGCAACATCCAACTTGTTCCCTTGTTAAAATCTTCAGCACTTCCACCGACTATCGTAAACAAAACAGGCAAGATGTCTACTCCTACATTGCTTTTTAAAGTCAAGTCCATAGAAAAGGATTCGTTACCATCTTCGGAAGGATCAAATATTTCACTTAGCAACACCTCTGAAATATAAGGTGACACGTCCAGCGTGCTAAACGAGCCAGAATTCATAACGCTTCTCATTACTTCCTCTTTCTCTTCAGAAAATAAGGAATCAAAATCCACTTCTCCTGCTATTACTTTATCCATAAATTTGTCAAAATCAAGATAAGAACCCGTCAATTCAAACGTTTCTATTTCAATAGGATTAAGAATTAATTTAAAAGAAATTTTTCCGGTATAAAAACCATATTCATCATAGATTTCAGCATCTACAACTTTTGAAATTGCATCTTCAGGATTAATTTCCTTTCCTTGATAATATAATTTTAAGGTTAATGAAATAGTTGGTGAAAAAGATAATCCATCACCTATTTTGTTGCCAAAATCATCATAATATGCAAGTGAATCTGAAGCATCAGCTTTCCCTTCTAAATAAAAGTCTCCGGTTGATAGTATCAACGACATAAAATCGCAATAATTAAAGAAGTATACGCCGTCTTCGCGTTTGCCTGCCAAAACAATTTCACTCCCATCATCTGCAAGAACAATAAAGTTGTTTTTTAACTCCTTCAAATGACCTGGCGTGTGCTTATAATTTAATGTAATTGTTCCTTGATAATCTCTAGCAGCTGTAATGGTTATAGTTCTTTCAAGCGAACCAGTGCTGCCGTATTCATCCAATGCTGTTATGTCAACATTAAAATCTTGCCCTACCACCAAATTGGCATTTCGTAAATCGTCATGTATTGTAACGGTAGGATTTGGCGTATCATCACCACGATAAACAACCTGCTCTGTAGTAACAGTAAATTCAAAGTCATTAATTGTACGCTTTACATTATAAGTCCATTCTACACTTCCTCCAAAATTGACAATACCATTAATTGTGAGATGGGCTTCACCCAAACCATCGCCGATGTCTGACGAAAGAGTGTAATCTATTCCCTCAACAAGTGTTACGTTGAGTCCGCCTAGCACAAATTTTATATTTACATTAGGTAAATTTGTCTGGCTCCATTCAACATTATCTTCCACGCTAAAAATAAACTCATTATCAGTTGTGCTTAATGCACGTGGTACAATATTGAATGTTGCTTCTCCAAAACCGCCATCAACAGTCGTAACAATGACTGTTGCTTGCCCAACCGAAATATTGTCAAAATATGATACCGAATAATTGTCTACAACTTCACCGCCACCTTTTGTGACTGAAAGGTTTGCAATTTCAATTGCTTTACCTGTGTATGTTTGTTCTGCAATTTCACCAATTACAAGATTTTCAGTTTTATCTACAGCAACAAAATCCTTTGTTCCTTCATAGTTTCCGCGTCCAACAATCGAATTCCCGGAAATGGTATAATCTACATCCTGCTTCAAAACAACTTTTTCACCATTTATAATGTCAACAACAGTAATTGATGTTTCGTCTCCCATGCTGTACGCTTCAATTGAAACATCACTGATGTCTTTTGGAGAAATGGTAAACTTGCAATCAATCACCTCCTCACACAACCCTGTATATGTGAATCGCATTGTATAATCGCCCGCATTCAAATAATCTTTTTTACCATTCAAAAGCTCATATTTGAGTGAAACCCCCGGAAATGCAGAAGTCATTTGAAAAGGAATCTGTAAATAAAGGTGTCCACAGTTTGTATAACTTTGCCCATCACTTATATAATCCATAAAAAACCAAAAATAATTCCCATCATAATCAAAATAATCCGCAGAAATATCACCATCGAGCATAAATAAATCATTTTTGCTTTGTACACCTGAATACACATGCTTAGGAGTTTTTATAAGGTAACCACTGTTATCAAGATCTTTATAATTTATATACTCCATATGTATATTGCTAATTTTAATTTCTTCTGCTTCTCCTGATGCTGAGGTTGATTCGTAAAAAAGAAAAGAAGCAAATTCCGCTAATGTTGCGGGACGTATTGTAAAAGTAATTTCACCTTTGCCGGTATATCCAAAAGTTTGAGAAAGCCAACCTCCCATAATATTAATCACGTATTGCTCTGGAATGTCAACTACACACTTATATTCGCCTGGTTGTAAATATGCAAAATTTTCAAATATTGGAGCATCGATTACTTTTCCATTATATGTCCATTTTACGAAATCGAAATAGAAACCATCGCCCATATCAAATAATGTGCTTGCATCATAAGTTTTTGGGTGCATCACGTTACCTTGGTTTTTAAAAAGAACTTTAAAATTGTTTTCATCTATAACTGTTCCAACAGGAAAACTAAAATTATTTCCACTTTCCTGTTGACCTCTATGAGTAAATTCAACTTCTACAGAGTCGAACTCAATAGGTTTTACAATAATTTTAAACTCTGCACTACCGACGCATGCTGAACCTTCTGCGAATTTAATAATTATCTCTCCATCTCCACCTAAGATTAATGTATCTAGCAATACAGGATAAAAGCCGTCAATATTTGGCAAAAACTTGCCATTCTCAAAATCTTCAGTTGTAAGTTTATTACCATGAAAATAAAATTCAATAAGCTCGGTTATTTTATCTTCTGATTCATATCTTTTCCAAACAGTACCATCAGCTTTTAAAAATGAAAGAGATGCTGCGGCGTCAGATCCTTCCAAAGCATCCGAACCGTTGATTACAATGGTACTTCCAGAAAAATTAAAGTCTCCTTTATAGGTTTTGTACGAAATTTCCCCCACAATAGATTCAATTTCAACAGGATTAAATTTGATGGTGCATTTTATTTCACCTATAATACTTGGATCATTAGAAGCGTAAATAGCAGTAAATTCGCCCGATGCACTCACACCATATGTACCGAATAAACGCAATCTAGCAAGATAGACAGCTTCTTGTACATCTTTTGGCGAATTTGCACCTGCCATCAAATCGTCTACCTTTAACCATTGTGTCAATTCTCCTGTTTCAACCAAAGAGGTAACCAATTCATAAAAGTAATTTGATATGTCCTGATCAAACGTGTCGCCTATTTTAAATTGTTGCATATCTGATATAGAGTCTAGCGATTTTACATTCTCTAAATCAACCTGTAATATATCTGTTCCGGATACTGTTTGTTTTTGATCATGGAAATCTGTGTATTCTACAACCCCAATTAGTTTCCATTTTGATAAGTCAAGTGGCTTAATGTTAATGGTTACATCTATATGTCCACTATACACCCCAGTATCACCATCATCAAACAAAATTCGTAAAGTGCCGACTCTGCTTAATTCATACATCGAGTCTTCACCACTGATTGACAAAATGTTTCCATCTTTAAATATGAAAAGTTCCCCACCATCAATTAAATCATAGAGACTGCAAATCTCTTCGCCATTATCATCTAATATTCTTGAGTCTTTTAAAAGATGAGAGAATGTATCTTTCATTCCAAGATATGTAAAGTCTAAACTATCACCGTCATGTAATATGACATCTTGCCCCATTTGATCTAGTGTAGTGGCTTCAAAATTAACAACCGGAATTTTTATTGAAACAATATTAACAATTTCAAGTGAAATATAAAATGAAAAATCTCCTGTGTAACCGCAACTTCCACCCATTCCGTACACCGTCACAAGTGCTCTGCCTCTTTCTTTAACTATATCACCAGAAATTCTAAATTCTTTATCCCTTGTAAGCTCTTTTTCGGAAACTTTATCATAAATAGTAAAATTAAGGTCACTAGTCGTTACTGAAGTTTTATAAATTTCTTGCAGCCCACGAACTTCAAATCTATCTTGAGTAATAGGCAAGCAAACCCAAAATGAAGTAGTTGTAGTACCGGTAAAATTGCCAGTCTCAGTTGCAGTTATTGTTATTTCAACCTTCCCAATTTCGTTAATGTTCCCAGTTGTAACTTCCCATGTAAAATCCCGCTCATTTAATAATTTAATCTCATTTGCTAATCCAACATTATTATATTCCCCTTCCACATAGAGAATATTTTCATCTGCAAGAGCAACACTACCACCATTGAAAACCCTTTGCCCATTGTATGTGCTCGTAAAAGTGGCCCAGGAAATATTTCTAGGTTTGATAGTAAATGTTTTAGTTACAGTGCCTGTATAATTTTCTCCATCTCCTGTCACTATAATTGTTATTGTTCCTGCACTTGTAAAGTCATCGGTAATGTCTTCTCCACGTTTGTAGATAACATTATAACCCATAGTCACATCATCTGTGCCCGCCTTTATGCTTTTAATAATATCACTATGTTCCATGCCATCATACATCACTTCAGATGACTTTAAATTAACCTCAGTTATTTCTGGTATTGGCTCTCTTATTGTTAAAGTACCAAAACCATCAAGTTCGCCGGTCCAATCAACGCCATTACCAACTATTTTGTACTTATATGTGCCTATTTCAGATGGTGTATCAATAGGTGTTTCATCGTCGTAATCGTAATATTCTATATTATATCCGCTTTCTGGAAGATTATATTCCGAAAGTCCATATCCGTCTTTCAAGAGTTTTTCTACGGTTTCACCTTTAAATTTGATTGGTCCTAAATTTAAATCAGCCTTTTCCACCGGCTTGTTTGTGCATGCTATTTCCCTTGTCAATAAATCTTTATTTGCATTAGTTAAATCTGCCTTTATTTCAGCGGAGTAATCTAATTGTGTAGGGTTTATAAACATTCTAAAATTATCAGAGCTTAAGTATGAAATTTTTAGTTCTTGTTCATTTTCGTCCGACAAAACAAAATCTTTATTATTAACAATACTATTAGCAAGCTGCTTGAGTTTTATAGTTATAGATTGAATAAGAACATCTTTACTCCAATCATATGCAGAATATACACCATCTGCCACGAAATGCACTCTCCAATTCTTATCCAGTTCTGGGCAATCGCAATTAGTACCACCACTCATATCATAAACATACAAAGAGTAACTATCCCCTGGGATCGTTAAAAATATTTCTCCATCACAATTAAATAAATTTAGTTTTGGCAGCATATTTATACCTAAATCTATGAAGCAAATCATGTTTTCATCTTGGGATGTAGGGATCTTGTTAATGCCAGCCAACATTTGGGTCACATATTCACGATCTATCACATAGTCTAACATTGCCAATTCAAGTGGACTAATCGTGAGACTCGTATGTACCTCGCCCGAATAATTGCTGGTAAAATTAATTATAACATCATTATATTCTCCTGCGTGAAGAAGTGGCTCTCCCGATTGTGTAGAAACAGTGTATGTTAGTTGTGATGGTGCAATATCACCAAGGCCGTCAAAGGTTATGCTGAGGTCTTGTGCCGTAAGTTCACAACCACAGTACATAGCAGTAGTAATAGTTGCAGTAACTCCAGTAATGGCTTTCGGTTTAATCTCAAAAGGAAGAGTAATATCACCATAGTATCCGCCTTTTCCTGTCACAATTGCATAATATTTTCCAACATCTTTAAACTCAGCAATTTCCTCTCCATTTTCAGAACCTTTTCGATATTTTAAAATAAAATCTTGGCCTTCTTGTAGAGCGGTTTGAATGGTTTGCTCATGAGCATTACCATCAAATGTTTGTTCAGTCCACCCGAGATTAATTTCGACACTAGAAATATCAGTTTTTCCTGACTCGCATGTTAATGTTATTGAGTCCGTGATTTCGCCGTTTACAAGCATATCATTTAAACGATCGAGATTTATATAGTCTCCATCAGGAGCTTGCCAATAATAACCAGCAGACAACTCAGGGAAGGAATAATTTTCATCTTCAGACCATATATAGGTTTCTTCATTATAACTCCACTGAACCGACCTTTTAAATAGCTTATATTGCGTTATTGTTTCTGAATTGCTTTTTTTGAAATTTATGGGAATTGTATATGTAACGGGCCTAGAACCACCACCCAGCCCCGGAAAGAAAAAGTCTCTATCTGTGATTAAGACATCTGCTTTTTCTTTGTTCCAAGTTACAATTGTATTTAGGTTAACACAACTCAAAAATGCCTCGCCTTGCGTTGATCCACGAATTTCCGTCACTGTGTCGGGAATTGTTATACTTTGTAGTGATGAGCAATACTGAAATGCCATAGCTTCAATCACTTGCAAACTACTATCTGGACCTATTCCTACCGCTTTTAAATTTGAACAATTACTAAAAGCATCTACGTTTATATTTGTCACGCTATTCGGAATGGTTATACTCTGTAATGAGGAACATCCATAAAATGCACCAAAATCTATAGTTTCCAACAAGGATCCTTGAGCAAAAGACACATTAATCAGCTGAGCAGATTTATCTCTAAACATAGACTGCTGTGGATAAGAACCTACTCCCTTCACAGAAGTGATGTTTGCCGGGAACACAACATCAAAATATGCGTCTCCAACCTTCGCTATTCCTGCCTCGCTTAAACCGATGCAGGTCGTCTTCGTATCTTCGTTTTCGTATTTAAAATCATCCACGTCTTGCAGTGTCACCATTGCAGTTGTTGTCTCCACCGCCTCGGTTTTAGTTTTTGCCGGAAGCAAGGCTTTGCGAGTTGGGTCGATGGTTAAAAATATACCTAGGCTCAGCATAGATACCACAAGTATTGCTAAAAAGAATTTGAAAATATTTTGCTTCTTTGTCATTTTCCCCTCCTTAAAATAACTTTTTCATGACTAATTCGACAAGACTTAACAAGTCTGATTTGACAAGTCCATACAAGACCAAATAAAGTTTAACTTTAATATTATTATAACTAATATTACAACAAGTAGTCAAACTTTTTGACGAAATTTGTCGAAATTTGCTTTTTACATATCAAAATTACACAATTTACAAAATAATTATACCTACTCCCCCCCCCATTATGTCAAGCGTTTTACTAAGAATTTTGTAAAAACTGAAATTTCTATTGCAAAATTAAAAAAATACATCGTTTTTTCAAAAATAAGCTTGACATAATGGGTCTAAGGATAGCACTTAGCGTTGTTAAATTTTTGAAAATGTTAATTATCGAAAATGGTGAAACAACCACTAATATCTCAATATAACTAAATTTGATGTAAACAAATCTTCTGACAAATGAATATGTAATTATCGCAAAAAAAACAAATCAATAAACAAATTGATTTGCTATCACAAAAAAATAGGCTAATTCCCCGTTACGGTTAATCGCCTATTTTTTTATTTGCATAATTTTTTAAAACTTTATTATGGCTTAATGCACTTCACTATAAATTGATTATTCACTTACAACATCAAAATCATTTTTAGTAAAGTCGCCTGTTACTGTGCCTTGAAATTCAGCTGTAGTAACATTACCAGTCAAGGTTGCATTTTCTGAGATTGTTGTTGTAGCTTCACCAACTACTGTAACAACATATGTGCAATCCTCAACAGTAAATTTTCCGCCATTAACTGTTGTTGTTCCGGCATTTTTAATTACATATTTACCATTATTGGTAATTGTGAATTCGCCATCGTTTATGGTTAATTCAGCACCTGCAACGACGTTGAATACGCCTTCCTGTAAGTTCTCAGCACCCGTGCCATTTTCTGTTCTTGTATCCCATACCTTATTATTGTCCATACCTGTACTGAATTTTCCGCCATTGATTACTACTTTTCCGTAAAAATCATTTTTCAATACAACTTTTCCGCCTAAAAATTCACCGCCATTGATAGTGAGCACTGCAAATTTGTCAGCATCATCTTCTTGATCTCTTATTGGTTGTGCTGGTGTTGAAAGTGCAAGTCCTTCACCTGGGAATTCACCGTTTTGGTTTCCATAACCTGCGGCATCTGACCAACCATTATCAATAAGTGATGAGCAAGTGTTAAGTGTCCACTTTCCACCAGAGTTGTCTACTGGATATCCCCAATAGCAACCGTCAATTGCGTGGATTTTCCCGCCATTAATTGTTGCTGTTCCGTAGTTTGTAAATACATAGTGAGATATAAATCCTTCACTTTGAGGGTCGTCTCCTTTTGTGCTTCTGTAAAGTCTACCGCTGTTTAATGTAAATGTTCCACCCAGTTCATTAACAACTGCTGATGATCTAAATGCAAGAACATCAACAAAGCCGTCTTGATCTTGTGAATTGTCAACAATGGTAAGAGTTCCAAAGTTGTCAATTGTCTTTTGTGTTTTGTCGAGTATTGAGTGACCGTTGAGGTCAAGCACGACATTCATCTCTTTTTCTACAACAAAGTGCTCGATAGAAGCAGCATTCGTTTCAGTTTTACCTTCACCTATTGTAACATTGTCAACAAGTTTAAGGTAAAGTTTGTCAGTGAGGGCATCCTCACCAGTTTGTCTAGCCTTAACAAAGGCAAGTGAACTGAGGGCTGTTGCATCGTCCTTTATAAGATAAGGATATTGTTCACTTCCAGCTTCAACCCAAGTTTTTTCGTCGCATCCTTTATGCGTGCATGTTCCAACGTATTTGCCAGCTCCATATTCGTAGCTCTCTTCCCCTAAGGTATGAGTGTGACCCTTAGGCAATAATACGACAAGCAGAACAACGGCAATTACAACAAGAGCAAGTGCAACCGCAGAGGATATCAACACCTTCTTTTTTGTTTCCATTTTTCCTCCTTTTGTTATTTTTTGCATTTAAGTCAAAATTTTTCATACTTTTACTTAAAAATTACCAACTTTTTCTTCTAATTTCATTTGATGCTTTGTCGTTGGTAAAATCCTAACAAACGTAAAAATTAAAGAAAAATATCACCTAAATCACAACTATTTTACACCCCCCCCCCCAACATAATGTCAAATGATTTACCAAGAATTTTGCAAAAAATAAAAAATTATTGCAAAATTTAAAAAATACATCGTTTTTAGATATAAGCTTGACATAATATGGTTTATGGGGGTCCATAAAAATCATACGATTAGTGCCATTTAAAAGACAATGAAATTGAATGCTTTAAATACAATTAAATTCGCTAGTCGCCAAGCATCTGGCTTGGTGTCTTAGACACTCTTTACTCACTGCGTTTTGTGACATTTAAAAGACAACGAAATTGAACGCTTCAAATTCAATCAAATTCGCTAGTCGCCAAGCATCTGGCTTGTCGCTAAACGTCCAACATCTGGTTGGCGTCCAACATCTGGCTTAGTGGCAACAAAAAGGAGTGAACTTGCTTCACTCCTCGTTTTAATTTTGTGCTATCTATGATATTTATGTATCCAAAGAGATTTCATACCAATCTTCTTCTTTGCTTACAAGCCATTCCAAACCGCGTCTTCTTTCCACAACAATTTCTGGGTTCAAATCGCCAATCGGTGTGTCAGGATTAACCCGCTTTTCAGTTGTTGCCCAATGAAATCTATAAAATAAATCAAGCATATCCAAAATTTCTTCAATGTCACGAAGTTTGCATTTGCTTTTAAATTCCTCATAATTTTTGCAATCATACACAACGTCAAGCGCATAACCACAATCACACATGTTTGCAGCGTCTTTCAAGTCGACATCAAATCCGAGCGCCCAAAGTAGACTCCAATAAATTTCGTATTCCCAGTCGCAAGCAATCAAATCTTGTTCATCGGCTTTTCCTGCCATTACATACTGTTCAAGCCCATTCATATAATCGGTAACTCCAAAGTGGTCCATTACACTCAGAAAATATTGAGTGGTTTTATCAAAATCTCCGTTATTGAGCAATTCGCCCACCACTTGAATTGTCAAAATTGTTGAGATTGCCTTTTTGCAAATTGTATCCAAGTCTTTAAGTTTAACATCTTTGCTTTCTTCAACAAGTGGCAATTCTTCCAGGCAGCAAATCCCCTTTGATTTGATATAATTGTTTGATTCTTCTCTTCTTTGCGAAGCAGATTTTGCCATAAATACCTCCTTTAATAAGGATAAATCAAATAAAAAACATTGTCAAATAAAATAATATTGTTTTTTCTAAACAATCAAATTTTTACTCAAGTGCAATAAAACTCCGCAAATGAAGAAACTATATTTCTCCAGAGCCAACAAACATTTTTAAAATTATTATAGGAATTATAATAACGTCTGTCGTATGCAGGAAATACAGAAAATATTGAATAAAATTAAAGTAAACACATCAAAAGATTAATCAAAAGGCGGGAGCGTCAAATCATAATTCGTGCAAAACTCCGCTTTTATTTAAGTAATTTTTTTAAATCTTTTATTTTAACGGTTATACAAGCACCATACATTTTACCTTGTTTATCCACCCCCGTAAAATCAACAAAACATTTGTCATTTATTATGCCACCCTCGAGAACACACCCAATTTCTCCTTTGTGAACACCATATTTCGCATATTTTTCATCTTCCACCGTTAATTCAACCATATCATACGCCTTTAAGTCAATATCATAATCCTTCAAGTCAATTTGAACAAATTTCGTTTTCTTTCTTAGTTTGCCGACATCTAATTTTTCTTTAATCTCATTTTTGACAACCTCAGGCAACACTTCTTTTTCTCTTGTCAAATCACTATTTAAAATTGTTACTATAATTGCATCACCAATGCTCATATCATTTAAAAACAGCACGTCACTTTCAGTGTTCCCAGCCTTTATTACTATACCATGCAAATCATCGTATAAACCTTTATCAATATATCTTTGTGCGTTTGTCAACTTCACCAAATCAAACTCTTTCATTGTACCTCCAAAAATATTCTTGTTTGCCACACGAAGCAACGATAAAACCAAAAAATTTTTATTTTTTCGCATTTTTTCGTGATTTTTTTGAATTTTTTCTAATTTTTATATCATCATGCTATATTTTATGATAACATGAGATAACACAAAATTACAAGGATAATTTAAAAATTTTCCTGGGCAATTTTCCCGCCTATGATATGAAAAACGCAAAAAAGAAGAATATTTTCCCATCGACAAAACACGTGTGATATATTTGTTAAACATAAAGGTCAATAAAAAATTTCGCAAAAAGAAAATATAATTTAGTAAAAAACATGTAAAAATCGCAAAAAACAGCAAAAAAAGACGCTTTTTTAGTTAAAAACGCCTTTTTTGTAAAATTATTATTATTTTTTAATCTTTCTTTTTCAGCCAATCAAGCACAATTTTTTCAACGTCCTCATTTGAATAACTTCCACAAAGCACCATTGACAATGTCCCATATTTGACATCGAGTTGGAGGGCGAGTTCTTTTGTGGTTATTTTGAGGTTCTTTTTCTTTTGTGCAATCTTAGCCCTCTGCATCAGCGTCAACATCGCTTCCACTCACTTCATTATATAATTCAATGACTTTAACAAGATTGCCAAAGCCCTCCTCTGCAAGATGTATAAAGTCAAAGATTTTTTCGTTCCAGCCTGAAATGATAAACTCATTTTTTCCTCTAAATTGAGAAGTTCCATATCCCACCAAATCAACGCCATGAAGAATGACATTTTTATTGACGTATTTTTTATAAAGTTCAAAAAGTTCTTGGCAAGAAAGAGGTTTGCCGATCTTTTTTCTTTCATCATCGTAATATTGGAATGGATAGTCAATCCTTGCATTAACCTCATTATCAGACAAAATGATAATTCGGTCAACATATATATTGTTGTCCAAAAGTTCAACCAAAGGAAGCCCGATTGCCGTTCCACCCCATGTTGGAGTTATGGATTTTGCATTTGCGATTATTCCATTTTTTGAAGAGAAGCTTTGACGCTTAATGTTTGTATCAAATGTCATAACAATTGAATCTTCACAAATTTTGCTTGCCATGGCCCCGAGCAACGCTGCAATATCTACGCAGCGAACTTGACTATTAAGGGATATAGTGCCACTCATTGAGCCACTAACGTCAATTGCAATGCAGGTTTTTCCTTTAAGCATTGGTATATTTTTAGTGCTTGTTTCAACTCCTGTTTCAAGGGCATCCAACACTTTTGAGGAACTGTTTGGATTGTTTTCCACGTTAATATACGCAGAATAAAACCTGAAAGGCAAAATTTTGCTTTTCTTAACCGCTTCTTCGTTTCCGAAAGCGTTCAACACCTTGTCTAAGTTTTCAGCCTTGGAATTAAGAATATTGTTAAGATTTCGCACCATTGCCATCATACCAAGTTTTCCACTATCAATAAGTTCTTCCCAAACATCTTTGGTGTTGCCTCTTTCACTAAGTTGAGTTTCCCAGGTGTATGGAGTTTTTAAAGTGTCGTTTATAATTGCATTGAAAATTTGATTTTGTTTTTCATCTTTTGCTTTTGCGTGGGTAAGTCTAAGAACGTCTATAAATTTGATTTCCTTATTGCCACCATTATACTTTGCAAAACTGTATTCATCAAAAGTGTTCATTGCTTTTGCGAGTGCTTTTTTAAGCGAATTTGCAATAGGTTTTCCAAAAATATGAATATAGCACGACAAAATTTCAAGTATATCGTCAGCTCTCTTGCAAACCCCGGCAACAGCATATTTAACAAACTCTTTTCCTTTTTCATTGCCTGCAAGAAGTGCACAAAGTGCATGAGACACGCTTCGAAGCCCCATTTCATTTCTTACAAAAACAGCAAGATTTGCGACAAATTGCCCTTCACCACGAGCAATTAGGTCGGCAGCAAGATTCATAAGTTCGTCGGTGTTGTCACCATAATATTTTTCTTCCCCAAACATGGTTGTCAAAACCATAGTTACAAGTTTTTCTTTATCACTCAATTTGTAGGCTTTAACACCTGATTTATTTAATGTGAATTTTGTTTTTTCCCAATTAAATTTTGACATAACTCCTCCTAAATTTATATAATTTTAAATATTTTGCGTGTTTTTTGATAAATTTTAATGAATTTTTGCGTATTTTTCTAAATTTTTATCTATTTTTGTTGTTTTTCATATTTGATAAACAATTAAAAAATTTCATTTCAGCACGGCAACATTAAACTTCAGCGATACAAAACCTTAATAACACAAAACTTCAAATATGCAAAATTTCAATAATGCGAAAGCCCGCTTGTTTTTATAACCTATAAAAATCCCCCATTTAAACAACCAAACCTCACAACAACTAAATACCACCATAATTAAACAACAAATATTGTATCATCTCAAAAATTGGTGTAAATAGTAAATAGTATATTGTATACAAATTGCCATACAGCAGTAAAAATTGCACTTTATTAAAAATCACGCTTAAATATTGGTATTTTATAAAAAAGGTTGTCTTTTGAAAAGGCAACCTTAAAATGGAGTTGTGGAGAAACAATCGATAAGAGTGCCTTTTCCCCTGCAGAACAGGGGAACGTTACTAATAGACGAAGTAACTCTTATCTACACTACCACAACTTGAATTTTTAAAATTGCCGAGAAACTGTGAGCACGGGTGCCCTACCGTCTTTGTTCGGGCTTCATAAGTGACGAAGTAACCGTCCTCTTCACTGCGGCAATATTATAATAACACATTAAAAACAATTTGTCAACACTTTTTTAAAAATTTTTATATGAATTTCATATGAAATTTTTAGCATATATATAAACCTACCAAAGATATTTTTCGACCTGCCTGTACATATCAAGTATACATTTATTATACAATTTTATACAAAACAATATCAATCATTTTACTATTAATAATTAAGGTTTATAGCGTCAAATGTAAATAAATTCGTAAAAATTGTAAATAAATTGCAAAAATGTTGCAATATTCGCTTATAAATTCACAAAAAACAAATGTAACTTATTTAAAAAGGTTTTATCGTCACCCGATGTCAATTACATCTAAATCGTTTGGAACAAAAACATTGCCACTATACACACTTTTTGCCTCCTGCGTGTAAAGTTCGGCACGATTTGGTAATCTGTCAGCAGTGTGCCAAATAATCAAATTTTTCGCCCTGATGTTTTCCGCAACCTCGGCTGCATTTTTGATTGGAAAGTGTTTGTTTCTAAATCCACCCTTCAATTCAGTTACGCTACATAATCCTTCAAGACATAAATAGTTTATATTTTTGAATTTCTCAAAATATCTTTCATTAAGTGGCACATCACCACAAAATGCTAAATCTTTTTCTTGAATATAAAAGCCAAGTTGAGGTATATCAACAGCAAAAGTATCGAAAAATTCAAAATTTACACCTAAAATATTGATTTTTTCGCCATTTTTCACCTCTTTAAACAAAATTATGTTATCCAAAAAACCAGCAGCATAATCCCCGAGTGTTATTTTTGCTATAGTTTTTATAGCATCTAAACAGTCTTTGCTTCCATACACCGTAAATGGATTTTTTCTTTTTCCGCTCTTGTATAGATGAAAGTTCATTCGCATAATCCATGCAAAACCCAGAACGTGGTCTGTGTGATTATGAGTGCAAAACGCATAATCAATTTCCTCCAATTTTAAATTGGCAAGTTGCAACCTTTTCACAATCCCATTACCACCACCGGCATCAACAAGCATATACTTCCCTTGCTCTTCAATAACAAAACAGGTGTTGTAATTATTTAAAGCAAGTGCGTGTCCTGTTCCTAAAACATGTATTTTCATTTTTACTCCCTTTTATCAAATTAAATATTGTAGTTACACATAAAAATGTAAAACAAAATAAGATTTTATAAATTTTATTTTGATGCAAAATCACAAATTAAGCATCCAAACATCTTACACGTTTAAGATAATGTGCAAGATAATGATTATGATGAACAGCTATTTTTAATTATTATCATCGCAAATCACAATATCTTTTCTATTTAACAGCTTTATAAAAAGACAAGATAATTTTAAATAGAATGATAAATATTTAAATCACTTTAAATAGAATTTTAAATATATCTTTAAAAAGAATATTAGATATAAATCACTTCAAATTGGAAATTCAAAAACCTGTAACATCACTATAAAGTAGCGTATTTAAAATACATTGAATTCACTTTAAAATAATATGTATAGACAGAAAAAAATATTAAAATTTGCAAAAAATATCAAAAATTTAACTAAAAATCAATAAAAAAGTGATAAAATTTAAAATTATTTGCTATTTTTCTCTAAATTTAATATTTCTCGGTAAGCATCTCCCCATGATTCAACTTCAATTATATTTTCATGATTTGACGGTGCCACTACAAGTTCTCTGAAATAAAGGCACTTTATTCCACCATTTGCAATCTTTGTTACATTTGCAAGGGAATCTTCAAGCATAACATCAACACCCTCAGCCTTGCATCTTGCAAGTTTATCATGTTGATAATAAAAAATCTTATCAAATGATATACCCTCTTTTTTTAATCTTTCATCTGTAGCACCAATTTCGTACTCCCCGAGATCACCGCGAGCCGTTATAACAATAAGGTGGTGTCCTCTTTTCTTTAAAAGTTCGATAACTTCCTTTGCTGCAGGCTTCAACGGCGCTTTTTCTGTAATGAATTGCAAGTATTCGTCCAAAAACTCATCAAACTCCTCTTTTGTCCAATCATATTTTTCTTGAATGTCAAGTTGTTTTGACGTATCCGCTTTAACACCTCTTAATCTTAAATTAAACAACTCGCCATACGACCGATACCAATGCTCACTGTCAAAAAGCACACCATCTAAATCAACTCCTATTATCATTTTGCATTCTCCGTTTGTTTATTTTTTAATTCCCCATAATGAAATTCGCATGTTTTTGACAAAACTTTATATGGATGAGTACGCCTAAATTTTGCCCGTTCCTCCTGTGGCATAATATATAATTTTTTCGCCCTGTCCATATGAAATATCCCATCAAGATGATCAAGCTCATGAGAAAGAACAGTTGATGCAAAGCCCTCAAATCTTTGAATTTTTGTGTTACCTTCCTCATCTTGATATTTTATTGTAAGTTCATATGGTCTCTCAACCAACGCAAAATTGTCAAGTCCGCTTACACAAGCCTCCCAGAATTCGGTTTTTCCGCGTTGCGAGATAATCTCTGGATTGATAAGCAAAAAGTTTTCGTTTGATGATGTGTCACCTTCCTTTGACGAGCGAACACAAACAATCCTCTTTGCTATTCCGAGTTGTACGCATGCCATAGCATAACAATTTGAATAGTTTTCGCAGAATTCTTTTATGTCATGTATGTTTTGTTTAAGTTCACCATCATTAAAATCAACAGGTTTTGAAATTTGTCTCAAAAATTTTTCATCGTCTTTTATTGTAAGTGCTTTCAGCATAATTTCTCCTTTTTTTTGTAAAATATTGTATTTTTTGTTGAAAAAACGCATATTTTTCACGTTTTTCACTATTTTTTCAAATTTTATATTTAATTCAACGTTTTTAAATTTTATATTTAATTAAACGTTTTTACATTCAATTATGTATAATTCAAAACATTCAAATTATATATTTAATTCAATAACAGCAGGCAAGTGGTCACTACAACGAACGTCAACAATATTTGCCGAAAGAATGTTTTCTTTCAGCCGCTCATCAACAAGAATGTAGTCAATTCGGTATTTCCAGCCATTGAAACCATCTCGCATTGAACGATAACTTCTCCATGAATATTCCCGTTTTTGCGGATTGCAATATCTAAAACTGTCAACAAGTCCCATTGACAAAATTTCATCAAGTGCTTTTCTTTCAATAGGTAGAAAAACTGATTTATTTTTGCATTCCTTTGGATTGGTGAGATCTATTTCATTATGGGCAATATTGAAGTCGCCGAGACATATCACTTTATAACTTTTCTTCATCTGGGCTATATATTTTTTGAGTGCGTCCAAATATTTCATTTTAAAATCAAGCCTTGAGTTGCCGTTGGGGATATATGCGTTTATGATTGCAATTTCGCCAAAAATAATTGTCGTTGTCCGCCCCTCATTATCTTGCCAAATGTCACCCATATCATAAACAACTTTATCGGGACTTTTTTTGTTTAAAAACATTGTGCCAGCATATCCCACCACATTTCCGCAATTAAATATACCGCTTAAATTGCTCACTTCGCTTTTTGAAAACATATCATACTGTCTTCCATCTCCATATATGATATTTTTAACAATGTTTTCATCCGCTCTTACTTCCTGAAAGCCATAACAATCAGCATCAAATATGTTAATCCATTCAAGCAATCCGCGTTTTGCTGCCGAACGCACCCCATTTATATTATACGACACAATTTTCATTGAATACCTCAACAAAAATTATATCATACAAACAAAAAATTTGTCAAATAGTTTCACTCAGCATGTCGTCCATGCCATAAAGTCCATTTTTCTTTGTCAAAATAAACCAGCACGCTTGCAATGCACCCTCACAAAAAGTTTGCCTATTTAGCGCATCATGGCAAATTGTAAGACTTTCATTTCCATTTATAATTTGCACCTTGTGTTGACCAACAATTTCTCCTGCACGACGGCAATCAACCACAACATTTTCATAATTGCCAAGAATTTTCAAAATATCCTTGCATGAGCCACTCGGGCTATCCTTTTTGTGCTTATGATGCGTTTCTTGAATAAAAATATCAAAATTTTCACTTTTTTTGATGTTTTTTAGCATTTTTAACATCAAATTAAACAAAATACTGAAATTTGACGCCATAAAAATTGGTATCATTTCTTTCGCTCTATCAATCTGACGCATATTTTCTTCATTATGATTTGTCGTTGCAATTACAATGGGAATTTGTCGTTCTAGTGCAAGAGAAAGGTTTTCTTTCAGACATAAATAGGAAGAAAAATCCACAATCACATCAGCATCAAAAGGTGCAACCTTGTCACGGTCGTCCTTGTCAATTCCAAGAAATTCAACACCTCGTTGCGACAAAAGGTGCGACATTTCTTGCCCCATTCTTCCTTTACAGCCAATCAAAATAATCTTCATATTGCACCAAGCCTTTTAAGTTCCTCTCGCACCCTCCATTCGTGAGATTTTTCAAGTTTTGTCAATGGCAACCTTAAATTGTTTTGAATTACTCCAAGTTTGCTGAGGGCATACTTCACCGGTATTGGATTAGGTTCGCAAAACATCAATTTATTGAAATTGTAAAGCGTATCACAAGATTTTCCGTGCTCAAACATGTCAATTATTTCATGAGGAAAAACATTGGAAGTGACCGAAATTGTTCCGGCAGCATGTAAATTTGCAAAAATTTGATTTAAATTGTCGTTGCCACAATAAATCGGAAGTTTTCCCGCCACCTCGTGAAACATATCCAAGATGTGGTCAATATTTCCATTCGCTTCTTTAAGACCAACAATATTTTTTATTTTGCACAACTCCACCATAGTCTTAGGCTCAACATTCACCCCTGACCTTGATGGAATGTTGTAGACAATGATTGGCATATCAACATTCTCACAAATTTTGTTGAAGTGACAAACAATGCCATTCTGAGTGCAACGATTAAAATATGGAGTTTGCACGAGGCAACCGCTAACCCCAAATTTTTTCGCTTCGTTTATTTGCTCAATGGAAGTTTCTGGGATATTTGTCCCCGCACCGACAATCAGCGTGATATTTTTCGGCAAAAAATCCTTGGCAAATAATAAAATATTTTCTCTTTCACTTTTCTTTAACGCACTTCCCTCACCCGTTGACCCAAAAAACAACAAATTTTTGATGCCGTTTTCAATCTGATAAGTAAGCAACTTTTCAAGTCCCTTATAATCGATACGTCCAAATTTGTCAAAAGGCGTGACAAGAGCCGTGCAAACTCCACTAAATAACATAAAAAACCTCCTAAAACATTAATATTTATGAAATATAATGTTTAGGAGTTCAATAATTCTTTTCTCAAGTTCAAAATGATATTAAATAATAATATATTGTATATAATATAGATATTAAATAATAAAAATACTAATTATAATAAAAATATTAAATTTTCTAAGATGCCTGCGATGCTGCTTCTGAGGCCTTTCTTACCGCAATTGCAAGTTGATCAGCACAAGATGTCGAACGAAAACCACACAAATTTCCCTTTAATTTCTCTTCAATTTGTTGAGCAGTCCAGCCGTCAAGCACTTTTGACAACGCTTTTAAATTCCCGTTGCAACCACCCGTAAACGAAATATTTGTGATGATGTTATCATTTATATCAAATTGTATCTGCGTTGCACAAACGCCACTTGTTTTGTATGTGTATCTCATTTTATCCTCCTAACTTTATGATTTAGTATAACATACAAAAGTTTTGTTTGGCAAATTTTTAAGCGTATTTACTCGCAATTTTCTTCTTAATTTTTAATAATACTACTCGCAACTTTCTTTTCTTCTCAACTTTTCTAAAATCTCCTTGCCAAAATTTATAGTTATAGGCAAAGTTGAAACAAAATATGCCGCCATTCCAACCACAACCGCAAGTACCAACCCGACAAATCCGCCGATTAAGGACAAAAATATCTTTACAACCATAAACATGATGGCAGACGATAAAAGAGGAAGAGCCAAATCAAAAAAGGGAACCCTTATCAAATTGCCAACTTTTATTAAAGCACACACCGACACAATTGATGATAGGACAATGTTTGACAATGGCAATGCAAAAATTGAAATACTTTTCAAAGGCGTGCAAATAAAAAGTATGCCAAGTTTGCCCGCCCCACCCAAACCGCTGTAAAATAGCGATTCTCTAAAATAGCCGTTTGCTTGCAAAATTGACATTAAAAACTGCATAATTGCCGTCAAAACAATGGAAAAACCGCTTAAAATGGTGAGTTGCAATGAAATTCTCAAAAATCCGCCAACAATTTTCGGATAAATAATAGGATATAGTGTTGAAGAAATCGCCACCAATCCAAACACCAATGGAAGTAAAATATACCACATCGCAAGAAATGATTTTTTGATTATTTTACGCTGCGACTCCACTTCTCCCGTTGTTGCCAAATATGATAAATTAGGCAACATTGATGATGCAAGTGCCAAAGATATAATCAGTGGAAAGTTGAGAATTGCCCCGACTACGCCCGACTGTAATCCGTAAAGAGAGGTTGCATCTTCCTTGCTTATCCCCGCCCGCATCAAGAGATTATTGACAAAAAGTCCCTCGACCGCATGCGTAAAAGGTATCACCGCTCCGCCGAAAGTAAGAGGTAATGTTGCCGCAAAAAAGTCCCTTTTCCCGTTGTTGCCGAAAAGGTATTTTCCACTTTGTTTGGTTGCCGCAAAAAGGTAAACAATGGCAAAAATTTCACTTATAAAAATGCCAAGAAATGCACCAAAGACACCCTTTTCTCTCCCAGCGCCCGACAAAACATAGGCAAATATCAGCCCAAACACAAATTTTAAAACTTGTTCAATAATTTGACTGATTGCAGTGGGCTTCATATTTGCATAACCTTGCAAAATTCCTCGAAACGCACCAACCAGCCCACCGAGTGGCAACGTCAATGCAACTATATAATAACAG
>CANQHL010000013.1 GCA_947623775.1 uncultured Clostridia bacterium | reverse complement strand
GGTGGGAGTCGAACCCACATGATGTTACCACCAACGGATTTTGAGTCCGTCGCGTCTGCCATTTCGCCACTTCGGCAAAGATACCTTTATATTCTATCACAAAATTTGAATTTGTGCAACCATTTTCCAAATAATTTTTATGAAAATAAGAAATAAATCAAGAAAGGAGAGAAAAATGAAAAATAATGAATGGGCAAAAACAATTTTAATTGTTTATAAATATCTTGAAAGGGTGACTGATGGAATAGACAAGCTTGTTAATCAAAATGCACTTAATTCCTTTTACTATCGTGGAGAGAATATGGGTGAGAATGATGTTGTTGTCGTTGCGGATAGGATTATAAAACTATGCGAAAGAAAGGCAAAACTTGTAAATATCAAGGTTCTTGTAGACCGATGCTTAACTTTGGTGGATAAAAACACCGCACGCATTTTGATTGAAAGATACATTGATGAAGATGAAGCAGACGAGATTGCGAAACGGCATAATTTGAGCAAAAGAACATATTTTAGGCATCTATTTCAAGCGGAACTGCGTTTTTATCAAGCCATGTCACGGTTGGGGTTTAATGGAGAAAAACTCAGCACATATCTTGCTGAAGAAAAGTGGATTTTGGAAATTTACGATAAAATGGTTGACGATGAAAGTGAAGTTGCTTAGGTTAAGTCACCATCGTCAAATTCAAAATAATCTTTGTGGCGTTTTGCTTTCATTTTTGGCTTTGTGGTTTCAATCTTTTCTCTTTGCATTGACGGACGCACAAGAAGATAAAGCACTATTAAGCATGGCAAACTTACTCCGACAATGATAAATCCCATAGCAATCGGCGTCAACTCACTGATGCTTTGCTTAGAAGGAAAGGGCGTTTCAACAATGTCAAAGGTTTCATTATTTGGTGAAAATGATGTCAAATTGTCACAAAAAACTGAATAAACATATCCATAAACGTTGTTGCTTGCGCTATATTTGCAATAAATCCATTTGTTGCTCTTTTCGGGCACGGCTTCTTGTCCTGTTAAAAGTCCGTAATAGACTAGGTTATCAGTAAGAAAAGGAATATCAATAATTTTCAAATTTTCATCAAGTTTTGGCGATGAATAAAGACCAAGCCCGTTTATGGAATACACCCGAAATTGTGCTTCAACGTAAGGATTTGTCGGCGTTCCCGACATAACCGAAACTTCACTTTTCTTGACATAACCATAAATATCTTTGTACGCACAATAATAGAAATCATCACTTGCATCTTCATAAAGCCGTACAAAATAAGTTTTTGGCAGTTCAAAAAGTTGATTGTTTTGTCCAATTTGAGGGTTGGAATATAGAAAAACGCCCTCTTCTTCCACTTTTGCATAGTAGGATGTGGCACTATGCGACAAGGGAATTAGATAGAAAAATGATAAAGAAAACAATAAAATTGTGGAAAATAAGATTAATTTTTTCATATTTTCATTTTAGAATGATGAAATAAAATCTTCAAAGTAATTATTTGTCGAAAATTACTATAAACTCACAATTTTTAGCAGGAGGAATATGAGAGTAAAAAAAGAGGAGATAGAATACAAGTTAAAACTTGTAAATGCAGAAATTGAAAGGAGACAAAAACACGATAATTTGTCTCGATATAATAAAGGCGAGAAAAAACACAAAAAGCAAATGGAATTTCACAAGTGTTTAAAGAAAAACAGGTGGGTTTTTGGTGGAAATCGCTCGGGCAAAACGGAATGTGGAGCAGTTGAGACGGTGTGGCTTGCAAGAGGCATTCACCCATACAGGGAAAATAAGCCTGTAAATTGCTGGGTGGTGTCACTTACAAGACAGGTGCAAAGAGATGTTGCACAAAACAAAATTTTATATTATCTTCGTCCCGATTGGATAAAGGAAATTGTTATGACCAGCGGGAGGGCGGAGTATGCGGAAAGCGGAATAATAGATTTTATACTTGTAAAAAACGTTTTTGGCGGAGTGTCAAAAATAGGCTTCAAAAGTTGTGACCAAGGGCGAGAAAAATTTCAAGGCACATCACTTGATTTTGTTTGGTTTGATGAAGAACCGCCATATGATATTTATCAAGAATGCAGAATGAGAATTTTGGATAAAAAAGGAGAAATATTTGGTACAATGACTCCTTTAAAGGGGTTAACATGGGTATACAATGAAATTTATTTAAACTGCAACAATGATGAGAATGTTTGGTATATAGAAATGGAATGGGCGGACAATCCTTTTTTAGATGAAAAAGAAATCGAAGAGATGACAAAAAGCATGTCGCAAGATGAACTCCAAAGCAGAAGATATGGCAAGTTCATGATGGGTGGCGGGCTTGTATATAATGAATTTGATGAAAATATACATGTTATAGACCCTTTTGACATTCCAAAAGAGTGGCAAGATCAAATTTCAATTGACCCAGGATTAAACAATCCACTTTCCGCACATTGGTACGCGAGAGATTTCGACGAAAATATTTATATTATAGCGGAGCATTTTGAAAAGGGGAAAGACGTGGATTATCATGCACAGCGAATAAAGGAGATAAGCAAACGTCTAAATTGGCACACATATAATGGTAGAATTTGTGCTTTAATTGATAGTGCCGCCACGCAAAAGACGTTGGCATCGTCTAAAAGTGTGGTTGATTTATTTTATGAAAACGACATACTTGTCAACCCGAAAGTCAACAAAGATATGTTCAGCGGAATAAACAAGGTGAAGAGATATTTGAGAGATGGCGAGGGCAAGGCGCATTTGTTTATTTTCAGAAACTGCAAAAATCTTATAGAAGAGATGAAAAGTTATTGGTGGGGAGACTATGATTTGCCTATCAAAAAAGACGACCATTGCTTAGATGAAATGAGATATTATATAATGAGTTTAACTCCTCGCAGTATAAAACAAGAGAAATCACCTCTTTTAAGAGAAAAGGAAAAATTAATAAGAAAACTGAATGTTTCAAGACGAAATTTATTAAAATAAGAAAATATTTAAATATTTGTTTGGAAAATTTCGCATAATATGTTAAATTAATATATATAGAGGATATATTATGAAAAGATTTATAATATTAATATTTTCTTTTGTAATAATGCTATTCGGAGGGATTGCAATCTCCTCAAATTTTACCTATGCCGACGAAGAAAATGTATATGAAATAGATTCACCTGAAAAATATGTGGAAATTATGTCGAATGATAACTCATATCTCGAAAATTCTAAGGTTGTGCTCAAAAATGATATTAATTTATCTGAGCAAGATTTAAGTTTGGTTTATTCGCAACAAAGAACTTTTAAAGGGATTTTTGATGGAAATGGTTACACAATTTCCAATATAAACATTGCTGGAAATGGTTCATATTATGGAATAATTCCAAATGCGAATGGTGCAACAATACAAAATTTGCGTGTGCAAGGGAATGTAACATTCACCTTTGAAGATGTAAATTTACAAGATATTTATGCCGGTGTTATTTTAGGTTATGGCAAAGATGTAGTAATAAAGAATTGTGAACTTGATGGGGTGAAAGAGGCAAATCAAACCTACAAAATTGAAGTTCCTGTAAACACAAACTTATTCTTTGGGACGATTGTTGGAAGATTGTCTGGCTCAAATAGCAGCTCGACAAAGTGCACATCACAAATATATGATTGCATAAATTATTATGATGTTTCATTTACAATGATAAAAAAGGGCAACGTGCAAAGTGGTGGCATAATCGGCCGTATGGATATTGCAAGTGCCGAAAGAGTGATAAATTTTGGCAATATTGAGTTTGAAGGAATTTCCGTTGAAAACAACACAGAGCAATATATAGGAGGAATTGCCGGAGGAGTAAGCGGTGGCAAATCCTATATAAAAAATTCAATGAGCAAAGGAAAAATCACTTCAACATCAACAAGTGCATTAAGCAAGTTTAATAAGGGTGGAATAATAGGCGGTTGTCCGTCAAAAGATGTCACAACAAACAATATAAATTATGATTACTATACAGACACGAGATTGCGTCCAAGCGGTGATGGCTCTTTGCCAATTTCTTCTGATAAATTGA
This sequence comes from uncultured Clostridia bacterium, assembly GCA_947623775.1. Lineage (GTDB taxonomy): Bacteria > Bacillota > Clostridia > Christensenellales > UBA1242 > Caccovivens. The sequence goes on along the minus strand of CANQHL010000013.1, from coordinate 19,812 downwards.
AGATTATAAGTGAAGAAACCTTTACAAGCCATGATTTTTTACAAGACATAAACAATTTTGATCCAACTCTCAGTGGCTGGGATTTTAATAAAACATGGAGCCTTAATTTTCATCTGCAAAATTTCCAACTTTTTACATATGTACTGAGTAATGTTATTGACTACAGGGGTATATTTGAACGAGCATATTTCATCTATGATGGCAAGCAAAGCAGCGAAGTTGGCGGAGAGGATGGCGCAAATGGCGTTGAAATCAAGGCTAAATTCAATCAACTTGTAACAATTTGCCTTGTTATGAAAGAGGAATATAAGAGTTGGTTTATTTTGCAAGAAAGCGGCGTTCAACTAAATTCAAACAGTTCGGTTACAGATGAGATAACATTAACCGAAACGGAAGATGGGTATAATGTTTCATTCAATGCAAGTTTGTTGACAAGCGGAGATACTTATCGGGGCGAATATAAATTTGTGGCAACAAATATAACGTACAACTGTGCTGTTGCAATATCTCCCGATGCTGCAAGTCAAAATCAGGGCAAATACAGAATAGGCACAGGCAATCCGACCACCGTTGAGAACAATTTGAGATTTTCTTATGATAAGAGATCGGAAAGATTGACAGGTGAGGGTGACGGCTACTATACGTTTGACCATTGGGAAGTATGGTATAAAAATGAAAATAATGAATTTTCAAGAGCAAACAAATATGAAAGAGATTTTGAAACAAGCGAACTTGTAATAAATTATGGCGAAAGCCCATTTGATAAAGAATTTAAGTGCGTTGCATATTTCACGGGTGATGATGCAATATGGGTAAGTTTTGGCAACACCGATGGAGAAAGTGCGGCTATAAAATCAATAAGGTTTAGTGGCAAAGTGTATGGCGAGGAAATTCCGGTGTCACCAAATAACCAATCTGTTCCACTTGAAGTTGTCACCAACAAGGGATATAAGATAAACGTAGAGGAGTTTAAAAAGGACCTTGCTGAGATGTACGGAGAAAATTCAACAGATTATGATCATGCACTTGTTGAAGACCCGATAACAGATGAAGAGACCGGTGAAACAACATATAAATTTGAGGTCAACATCAAAAGTATAGGCAAAGAGTTCTATGAAAACAACAAACTTAAATTTTCTTTTGTTACAGTGCAAGATGGCGGTTCTGGCGGGGTGACAATGTTGTGGTTGTATATAACATTGCCCATCGCAGTGGTTCTGATTGCCGGAGTGGTGCTATTCATCATATTAAGACGCAGAAGAATGAGAATGGCCGATGATGATAATTCTGGCTCAGGAAAAACAAAGGGAAAAGAGCAGAAGCCAAAGAAAGAAAGTTATAAAAATTATTATTAATAAAAAAGTTTGGGATTTATAGTAATTTTTCCGTTGTTCCATTCTTTAAGTCCGCGATAGTGTAGCCATTTGCTCGCATCATCAATGTTTGTAAACAACAAAAAATTTGGAAATAATAAAATCTCAAAAAATATAATAAAAAAGTCTCGGATAGGTGCCGTAAGGTTGCAAATCCGAGATTTTTTTGCTGTAATTTAACGCCTAATTTTAGCCGTTTTCTATGCAATTTTGCTTGCAATTGAATTGTAAACAACATCAGTGAATTTTGGACTATATTTCTCTGTACTTGCATTATTTAGTATTTTCAAAAGCATGTTGAAAGATTCTTCTTGCATTACAGGACTTGAACACCAAGCATCAATAGAAAGATATTGTTCGACGGCAATTTTAAGCTCTTCTTCACTCATTGCTGAGAAAGACGCTTTAAGTGCGGCAGCGGATTTTTCGCGAGTTTGGGTTTTAATGTATTGATAACCTCTGTAAACTGCTTTAAGAAATCTTTCCGCTTGACTTTCTTTGTCTTTAAGATAACTTGTTTTTGCGACAAAGCAAGTGTAAGGGATAGAACCAGACAAGTCACCAACTGCTTTTAGAACATATCCATTATGCTCTTTTTCCAGGGTGGTTGCGGTAGGTTCAAAGAGGGTGCAGTATTCACTATCTGAAGTTATAAACGTGCTGCTTATAAGGTTAAAAGCGACATCAGTTCTAAGGTTAACTTCGCCTTTTGCCTTGTCGGTGCCAATGGTAAGTCCGGCCTGCTCAATGATATATTGCAGAGTCATTGCAGGCATACCACCTTGTCTTCCGCCGATTATTGTTTTGCCTTTAAGATCATTGAGAGTAAAGTTGTCTTGTTGAGTTTTTCCAACGATAAACGAACCGTCTCTTTGAGTAAGTTGACCGAAAACCATAGGTTTATCTTTCACTTCTTGCGAGTAAACAACTTGTTCTGGACCTGCAAGAATAATATCGGCAGAGCCGCTTATGAGGGCAGTCATGGAAGCGTCAGAGCCGGTTGCGGTTTCAAGAGACACATCAAGTCCTTCATCTTTAAAGAAGTCGAGATTGTAAGCAACATACAAAGGTGCGTAGAATATGCTGCGAGTCACTTCATTAAGACGGATTTTGTTTTCATCTTTTTTACCGCAGGAGATAAACATGATTGAGGCACTAAACAATATCATAAGACAAACGACAAAAATCGAAATCTTTTGTATTTTCTTTTGCATTTTTCCTCCTTACATTAGTCAATTTATGAAGAAAACTTTTTTTGTGTGAGAAATTTGACTAAATTGTCAAGAATTTGCTATAATTATGCTATGAAAGTTACGGCGGGGAAATATAAAGGAAGAGTTTTAAACGAAAATACATTTGAACATATAAGACCAACGGCGGATATGGTTAAACAATCAATTTTCAACAAACTATTTGAAAAGGTGAATGGGGCCAAGGTTCTTGACCTATTTTGCGGAACGGGTGCATTAGGAATAGAGGCGATAAGCCGCGGGGCAAGAGATGCGGTGTTTGTCGATAAAGACAAAAACAGTATAAAGTTGACCAAATCCAACTTGCAAAAATTAGGACTAAGTCCAAGCGTATATCTGTGTGATTATCAAGAGGCACTAAGAAAAATGCAGGGTGAGAAGTTTGATATAATATTGCTAGACCCTCCATATAAAGCCGGGCTTTATGAAAATGCTTTAAAATTAATAGAAAAATATGATATACTTGAAGATGATGGTGTAATTGTTTGTGAACACGAACGCGGCGAAAAAATAGATTATTCCTTATACGACAAAGCTGATGAAAAGCAATATGGCATAAAAGAGGTGACATATTTAACAAAAAAATCTTCCATTTAGGAAGATTTTTTTTAAAGAAAAACAGGTTGTAACCATAAAATGAATATTAATTGCATTTTTAATCAATCTGATTAATTTTGTCTACAACTTAACAAAAATTTTATTTTATCACTCTGAATAATTTTATTTTTACTTGACAAAATCTTTTATTTAGTAAGGTTTTATTAAATAATAGGTTCAAAATTTTCAAATATAACATTGTCACAATGCTTTACAACTCGTAAGTATTCACTTTCACTTCTCACAGTCCAAACAAGCAGTGGAAGCTTTTTGTATTTTCTTGTAAATCTGTTAGGCACGTGCCTTGCTTCGTAACTTATAAAATCAGGACGGCTTATTTTTTTGTTTAAAAGCATACGTTTTAAAGCAAATTTTTTGAAGAAGGTGAGTTTTTCACCTTTAAAATATCCCGCAAGTTGCCCACGAGGAATAGATGGTGCGTGTTTATAGAAATATTCAAGCACATAAGGATTGAAAGATTGAACGGCATATTCGCCCTTATAATCTTTAAGAAGTTCAATAACCTTGCTTTCAAGTTGACCGACTTTGCTTTCGTTTTTGACTTCGATAAGCAGTGGAACTTGCCCATTTACCAAATTTAACACTTCTTCAAAAGTGGGGATTTTTTCTTCGCTATCTTTCAAAGTGAGATATTTTAAATCTTCCTTGTTTAAAAATTTGATATAACCATCATTTTCGGTGAGCCGAGAAAGACTGTTGTCGTGAAAAACAACAACTGTTCCATCAGCGATAAGACGAACATCAAGTTCGATTGGATAGCCTGCTTCAATGGCCTTTGAGAAAGCGGCGAGAGAATTTTCTGGGGTGTCTTTATCATGAAGTCCCCTATGTGCGATAGGTTGCTCAACCAACCAAGAATTAAATAAATCCATTTAAACCTCTAAAGTGTTAAAAATATTTTACCATAATTTTTTATAAAATCAAAGCAAAATTTAATTAATTTTATATATTTCAACGTAAAATACATATAATTATATTCATTTTTAATAAAATAAATAATTTTAATTTGCTTTTTTGTAAATTTTTGGTATAATTTTACTCATGGATAGAATGAAAAAAATAAGAAATTTTTGTATAGTTGCCCATATAGACCACGGCAAGTCAACTTTGGCAGACCGACTTATTGAAAGTACGGGTACACTTGCAAAAAGAGATATGCAAGACCAACTTTTGGATAGTATGGATTTGGAACGCGAAAAGGGTATTACAATAAAACTTACACCAACGCGAATGAAATACACCTATCAAGGGGAGGAATATGAATTAAATTTGATAGACACTCCGGGACATGTGGATTTCACTTATGAAGTGTCACGCTCATTGACTGCATGTGAAGGTGCAATCTTGATTGTTGACGCATCGCAGGGAGTGGAAGCACAGACACTTGCCAACGCCTATCTTGCAATTGATAACAATCTTGAAATCCTACCTGTTATCAACAAAATTGATCTTCCATCGGCAAGACCTGAAGAGGTTAAAAAGGAGATAGAAGATGTTGTTGGCATACCGGCAGATCACGCACCATGTATTTCAGCAAAAGATGGTACAAACATTGATAAAGTTTTGGAAATGATAGTCAAAGAGTTTCCACCTCCAAAAGGAGATGAAACTCAGCCGTTGAAATGTTTGATTTTTGATAGTTATTATGATAATTTCAAAGGTGCGATTTGTTTGATACGTGTTTTTGACGGAAAGGTAAAGGTTGGCGACAAGATAAAGATGATGCAAACGGGGAAAGTTTATGATGTAACCGAAGTTGGCGTTTTTATCCCAGGAGAGAATCCCGTTCAAGAACTTAAAGCGGGTGAAGTTGGCTATCTTGCCGGCTCTATTAAAAATATAAGTGATGTAGCGGTTGGTGACACAATAACCGATGCACTAAATCCAACACAAGAAGCGTTGCCGGGATACAAGAAAGTTCAACCGGTAGTTTTTTGTGGTATTTTTCCTGTTGACGGCTCAAAGTATAATGAACTTAAAGATGGACTTGAAAAGTTGAAGTTAAATGATGCTTCACTTGAATATTCGCCTGAGGTTTCGCAGGCTCTTGGCTATGGTTTTAGATGTGGATTTTTAGGATTGCTCCATCTTGAAATAATCACCGAAAGACTTGAGCGAGAATTTAATCTTGATTTAATCACAACAGCACCAAGCGTGTTTTATCATGTTTACAAAACAAACGGAGAGATGCTTGAATTATCAAATCCATCATCTCTTCCAAATGCGGTTGAGATAAGTTATATAGAGGAACCGGTTGTAAAAGCAAGTATATATACGCCACCTCAATATGTTGGTGCAATTATGGAACTATGCCAGGATAAGAGGGGGGTATATAAAGATTTAACATATCTTGATGAATCACGTGTGAGAGTGAATTACGTTTTGCCGCTAGGTGAAATTATATATGATTTTTTTGATAGCTTAAAGTCGCGAACAAAGGGTTATGCAAGTTTGGATTATGAAATAGATGGTTATCAAAGAAGTGATCTTGTTAAGGTGGACATACTTCTTAATGGTGAAAAATGTGATGCACTTTCTATAATAGTCCATAAAGATAAAGCTTACTCAAGGGGAAGGGCACTCACAGAGAAGTTGAAGAAGATAATTCCAAGACAACTTTTTGAAGTTCCAGTGCAAGCGGCAATAGGTGGAAAGATAATTGCCCGCGAGACAATTTCGGCAATGCGAAAAGACGTTTTGGCGAAGTGTTATGGCGGTGATATAACAAGAAAAAGAAAACTTTTGGAGAAGCAGAAAGAGGGTAAAAAGCGAATGAGAAAAATCGGTTCGGTTGAAATTCCGTCTGAGGCGTTTATGTCAATATTAAAACTTGACGATGAGGAAAATTAAAGTGCTTGGGATTTATATTCATATACCATTTTGCGAAAGTAAATGCAACTATTGTGCATTCAATTCCTTTGTTGCGAAAGAAGAAGAGAAAGAGAAATATCTCGATGTTCTAATTGAAGATATTTCTTTTTTTGCAAAGAATAACAAAAGACGGGTGGATACAATTTATATTGGTGGCGGCACGCCAAGTTTGTTAAATGTGAAGCAATTTGAAAGGCTTGCAAAAGCGATAATGGACAATTTTGTAATTGAAAAAAATTATGAATTTACAATTGAGGCAAATCCAAATTCATTGACCGAAGAAAAGCTTAAATCTTATATAAATCTTGGGGTAAACAGATTGTCAATAGGTGTTCAAAGCTTAAATGATAACAGTTTAAAATTTGTCGGCAGACGACATAATTCTGCGGAAGCACTTGAAAAAATTAAACTTGCCAAAAAGTATATAAAAAACATATCTTGTGACTTGTTGATTGGACTTCCTACAACATCTTGTGCAGAATACCTATCTGCATTAAACACATTGATTGCATATGGAGTTACGCACATTTCTTCTTATATGCTTCAAGTTGAGGACGGAACGCTTTTGAAAGAAATGGTTATAAAAAATCCTAAGTTGTTACCCGATGATGATAGTTGTGCCGACATCTATCAAAAAATGGTTGAATTTTTAAAAAAGAAAAATTTTCAAAGATATGAGATTTCAAATTTTGCACTAAAGGGATTTGAAAGCAAACACAATATAAAATATTGGACAGGTGAAGAGTATATCGGGTTCGGGTTGTCGGCACATTCATACATTGGTGGAGTAAGATGGTCTTGTGCCGACAGGTTAAGTGATTTTTATGCACATAAGAAAGGCATGGAAGAGATTATCGGGGACAAAGAAAAAATTGAAGAACATATAATGCTTGGGCTTAGATGCTTTAATGGTATAGATTTATCATATCTATGTAAATTAAATTACAACATTAAAAACAATGCGTTTTTTAAAGAGTATTTGCAAAAGGGTATCTTAATTGAGAAGGGCGAAAACAAGGTTGTTTTAAATCCCGATTATTACAGCGTCAACAACTTGATAATAACAAATTTGTTGCCTTAAATTAGCAAATTTATTATAAACAACAACTAATCACTATAACATCAAATAACAACATATTTTAAAAATAATTTTGTTTATTTTCAAAAAACGCTTGCAAAATATTTTGTATTGTGTTAGAATAATGTTTGTAAAGCAAAAGTGCTTTACATAAAAATATGAAAGTAGAAGAAAATATCCTTTTATCAAGTTTATATGATGCGTATGGCCCACTATTGAGTGCCGGACAAAGAAGAGTGATTGAAAGTTATCTTATTGACGACTTAACTATTTCGGAGATTGCCGAAAATTTACACATTTCACGGCAGGCCGTACTTGACGGAATCAATAAGGCGGAGAAAAAGTTGTATTCGCTTGAGAAAAAATTGAATTTTGTGTCAAGAATACACAGCCTTGAAAAAGAGATTGAAAATTTAAAGAATTCTACTTAGGGAGGATACAATTGGCACTTTTTTCATCACTATCAGAAAAATTTAACCATATCTTCTCCAAATTGACAAAAAAGGGAAGACTTACCGAACTTGAAATAAAAGATGCAATGCGTGAGGTTCGGATTGCACTTTTGGAAGCCGATGTCAACTATTTGGTTGCAAAGGATTTTGTTAAAACTGTTTCTGAGAAAGCGGTTGGGGACGAAGTTTTAAAAAGTTTAACTCCGGCACAGCAGGTTATCAAGATTGTAAAAGATGAACTTACCACACTTATGAGTTCAACCAATCAAAAACTTTCGATTTCACCATCTCCGCCAACAATTATAATGATGTGCGGACTTCAAGGTGCAGGAAAAACAACAATGTGTGCAAAACTTGGTGCACATCTTAAAAAATCAGGTAAAAAGCCATTGTTGGTTGCTTGCGACATATACAGACCGGCGGCAATAAATCAACTTCAAGTTGTCGGGAAACAAGCAAACGTTGAAGTGTTTGAACGCGGGACACAAAATCCTGTTAAAACGGCAAAAGAGAGCATTGCTCATGCAACAAAACAGGGTTTCGACACTGTAATCATTGATACAGCCGGCAGACTTCATATAAATGAAGAGTTGATGCAAGAACTTAAAAACATTAAAAAAGAAGTTGCACCAACGGAAATTTTGCTTGTTGTAGATGCTATGACCGGACAAGATGCGGTCACGGTTGCAAAATCATTTAATGATGATTTAGATATAACCGGTGTTATTCTTACAAAACTCGATGGTGACACAAGGGGTGGTGCAGCCCTTTCAATTAAAGCAATAACCGGAAAACCTATCAAGTTCAGTGGGGTTGGAGAAAAAATTGGCGATCTTGAACCATTTTATCCCGACCGTATTGCAAGCAGGATACTCGGAATGGGTGACGTGTTGTCACTCATAGAAAAAGCGCAGGAAGCGGTTACCGAGGAACAGGCGAAAGAAATGGAAAAGAAATTTAGAGAAAATTCTTTTACATTTGATGATTACCTTGCGCAGATTGACAGCGTAAAGAAAATGGGCAACATTAAGGACATTTTGGGAATGATACCGGGTGTTGGCGGAAAAATCAAAAATCTCGATATTGACGAAAAGCAAATATATGTCAATAAGGCAATAATTCAATCTATGACACCGAAAGAGAGAAAAAATCCCGAAATTATCAAAGCAAGCAGAAGACAGCGAATTGCAAATGGAAGTGGAACAACAATCCAACAGGTCAATCAATTGCTTAAACAATTTGAGCAATCAAAAGAACTTATGAAGCAGATGAAGAGCGGAAAGTTCAAAAACAAATTTTAATATGGTATAACATTATCGAAAGATAATTTTATATAAAAATTTTTAAGGAGGAAAAATGGCAGTAAAAATCAGACTTACAAGAATGGGAGACAAAAAAGCACCTTTCTACAGAGTTATCGTTGCTGATTCAAGGGCACCAAGAGATGGTAAATTCATTGATATAATCGGAACTTACAATCCTCTTACAGACCCAGCAGAAATTAAAATTGACAGTGAAAAGGCAAAAACATGGCTCAAAAACGGTGCAACTCCAACCGAAACAGCAAAACAACTTCTTGTAAAAAGTGGCGTTATTGAAAAATAAGGAGAGGCAATGAAAGATGTAGTTGAATATATAGTGAAAAGCCTTGTTTCAAACAAAGAGGCTGTCGCTATAACGGAAACAGAGGAGAATGGAGAAATCCTTGTAAATGTAAAGGTAGCCGAAGAGGACATGGGCAAAGTCATCGGCCATAAAGGGAAAATTGCTCAAAGCATAAGAACAATCATAAAATCAATTTCTTCAAGACAAAATAAAAAAGTTTTTGTTAAATTTGGAGATAAAGAGTGATTGAGATTGCAAAAATTTTAAAGCCACAGGGTATAAAGGGTGAGGTAAAAGCACAAGCATACACAAATGTGGAAAAAGTTTTTGATGTTATGACAGAATGTCTTGTCGGAGATAAGAAGATGCACATAAAGCATATATCTTTTCGACAAGGCTTTTTGTATATAAAATTTGAAGAAATAAGCACAAGAAACGATGCTGAACTTTTAAGAAATATGATTGTTAAAATTGATAAAAAATTGCTTTTAAGCGTTAAGGAAGAAGATGAATTTTTAGTTGACGACATTATTGGCATGGTAATTTATGATGAAAATGGCAATATTGTCGGGCAGGTGCTTGATATAGTCAACTATGGTGCAGGTGATATATTTATAATGAAATGTGAGGGGAGACGTTTTGAAGTGCCATATATAAAAGATGTGTTTAAGAAGAAAAACAACACTCTTGTTGCGGACAGCAAAAAAATACTTGAGGTTATGGTATGATAATAGATATTTTAACTCTTTTTCCCGAAAGTTTCAGTTATCTAAACGCAAGCATTTTAAAAAGGGCGCAAGAAAGCGGGATTATAAAGATAAACATTATAGATATTCGACAATTTTCGCAAGATAAACATAAAAAATGTGATGATTATCCTTTTGGTGGCGGTGCAGGAATGCTTATGACCGTACAGCCTATTTATGATTGTGCAAAAAGTGTAATGAAAGAAAATTCAAAGATAATTTTTGCAAGCCCGTCAGGAAGAGTATTGAGCCCATCACTTGCGCAACAACTTTCAAAGGAAGAACATTTGATATTTATTTGCGGGCATTATGAGGGTGTTGATCAAAGAGTTATTGAGCTACTAAAACCTATGGAAATTTCTATTGGTGATTATGTTTTGACAGGCGGTGAATTGCCGACAATGGTGATAATAGATTGCCTATCTCGGTTTATAGATGGTGTTATTGCGAAAGAGAGTTTGAGTGAAGAAAGTTTTTCGTCAAATAATCTTGAATATCCTCAGTACACACGACCTCAAAATTTTATGGGATTGCAAGTGCCAGAGGTGCTGGTTTCGGGAAATCATCAAGAGGTTGAGAAATGGCGAAAGGAGAAGAGCGAAGAGATAACAAAAGCAAGACGACCGGATTTAAAAACTAAGGAGGAATAATGAAAATCAATTGGTTTCCTGGCCATATGAAAAAAGCGCTGGACGAGATAAAGGGAAAATTAAAAAATATTGATGTTGTAATTTATGTGCTTGACAGCCGTGCACCTATTTCTTCAATCAATCCAAGCCTTTCAAAACTATCGCAGGACAAGCCTATATTATATATATTCAATAAGATAGATATGGCCGACGAGGAGAGAGTAAAGGTTTTGGCACCAAGCATAAAAAAAGAAAACAGTGATTATATGCTGTTAAATTCAACATCGAAAGGGCAAGGACAGATAATTAAGAAAAAATTGCAAGTATTATCCAAAGAAAAAATTGAAAAAATGAAAGCCAAGGGTATAAAAGCAGTGATAAGAGCAATGGTTGTCGGTGTGCCCAATTCGGGAAAAAGCACTCTTGTAAATAATCTTTGCGGAAAGGCGAAAGCACTCACAGGCAATAAAGCGGGCGTTACAAAATCAACACAATGGGTGGCAATCGGTGATAATATTGAACTATGTGATACGCCGGGGACATTATATCCAAACCTCGGCAATCAAGATGTGGCAAAGAAATTGTATTTTATTGGAAGTGTAAAAGATGAGGTCGTTGGTGATGAAGTTGAATTTGCAAACGAACTTTTGATGCTTCTAAATGATAAATATCCGCTTTTGCTGAAAAATAGATATGGTGATGATATTTCACTAGATGCAATAGCAAGAAAACGTTCTTATATAAGAAGTGGAAATGAGGTTGATATTGAGCGAACAGCATATGCCGTGATTGATGATTTCAGAAAAGGGCGAATTGGGAAAATAACTCTTGACTAGAGGTGAAAATGCGTAAAAATTTCAATAAAGTTTTGGGATCGCGTGGAGAAATGGTGGCGGCGAGTTATCTTAAAAAGCAAGGATACACCATTTTGCTTGTAAATTACACCACAAAAATAGGAGAAATAGATATAATAGCAAGCAAAGGCAAGAGAATTATATTTGTTGAAGTAAAAACAAGAAACACAATGGAATTTGGTCGGCCAAGTGAGGCTGTTAATTTACACAAACAGAATAAAATAAGAAAGGTTGCCGAATTGTTCTTTTTAGAGAATAAATTGCAAGATGTTGAATGCCAATTTGATGTTATTGAGATAATTGGCGACAAAATCAATCATATAGAAAATGCGTTTTAAAATAAACTTCAAAATGTGACAATTTAAATGATAAATTGTCCTTTTTTTATGTTTAAAATCCCGCACAAAGGAAAATAATTTATATAGAGGAGACCTATATGAAAAAATTATCCTTAATTTCACTTCTATTTGCAATTTGTTTTATATTTGTCGGTTGTGAAAATTCAACACAGTTAAGAACGGCATATATATCGGAAATCACATCTGCGGGCAGTAAAAATTACGGTGTAAGAATAAATTATGCTGAAGATAAGCGTCTAAAAGGAAAAGGCACTGATGTTCAAGTAAAATTTGAAAAAACGGGAAAAGTCACCATATGGAAAGAGGGAGATGATAAGATTGAATATTATGTTGAAGAGAGTGATGAATGGTATTCTATGACTCATATATTTGCAAAAGAGGGTAAAGATGGCGTGCAGAGCCTTGATAAATTTGAAAAATATGAGGAAGTTATTGGAAAAACATATCTATTCAATTATGATGGTGCGATGACAATTTCAATAAGGGTTGTAGTCGGCGATATTGAAGAAAATGGTTCAAACACCGGAGAAATTTTGGTGGGCAGCGAGGCGGTTTCTGATCAATTTAAGTTAAAAATCAAATAAAACGGCATAAATTTGCATTAAAAAAGATAAAAGCGTTTAAAAATGCTTTTATTTTTTTTGGTTTTATTGTAAAATATTATGAGTAAGGAGAAATGATGATTCGGGTAAATAATCTTTTTTTAAGGTATACAAGGGAATTTTATGCCCTTTACGATATAAATATGGAAATCGCCGACAATGAGAAAGTTGCATTCATTGGTGAGGACGAGAGTGGAAAAACAAGTTTGTTGCGAATTTTTGCCAAACTTGAAAAATTAACTAAGGGTGAAGTGTTTATAAAAGGTATTCCGATTGAAAAATTGAATTATAAAACAGATTTAAGTGCCGGTTACATTCCCGCATCACCTGTATTTTTGGAAAATAAGTCCGTTTATGAAAATTTCAGATATGTATTAAAGAATTGGGGTTTTGACGACAACGAAATCGAAAGCAAAATCAATTCTGTGATAATTGAATACGCCATTGAGAAAATCAAGGACACCAAGTTGAAAGAATTGACGCTTGAAGAAAAATATATCTTATCACTTATAAGATTGACATTTCGAGAATTGGATTTGCTTATGGTTGACAATATCTTTGATAAAATATCAGAGACGACAAGAGAAGTTGCATTGTCTATTATTAAAAAGTTGGCGGGCAAAAAAACAACACTCATTGTTGCGACAACAAAAGAGGAAATTGCAAATAGGCTTTGCAAAACAAAAATTTATTTCAAATATGGCTCAATAGTAAACAGTTTGACATAAATTATAACAAAATTTCATCATTTGGAGGCTCAAAATTTTTAGAATTTTGGGTCTCCTTATTTTTTGCATTTAAAATTTCACCTAAGGGTAATCCATTTCCTTTTGAAAGCAAGGACAAAATAATTGACAAAAAGTTGTTGCCATCTTGGGGAACTTGAGATGTTTGAAAGGCTTCCTTTGGATAGGATTGTGTTAAAACTGTGTTTTGCTGTTCTTTATTTTGCGGGTTTTGATTAAATGAACTCAACAATTTTAATATTTCAAATATATTGTTTTCCATATTAATTTATATTCTTATAACTAAATAAAGAATACTTTTTTGTGAAATTTTTTTGATGTTGTTCATATATTGTGAATAAGGAGTAAGTATGTCAAAACTATCGCAATTTAGCAATCTGCCTCAAAATGAAAAAGAGGCGAAAGAAGAGTTGAATGAGAAATTCAATCTTTACAAAGATATGAATAAGCAGCAATTGAATGAGCAACTTATGCAGGAGGTTGCAAGGCAGAAACAGGCGGGTAGTTTTGACTTTGCCACATTGTCAAACATGGTTGAAAGCCTAAAATCAGTTTTACCCGAAACTGATTATCAAAATGTAAAAAGGATATTGGAAAGTTTAAGATGAACTTTAATAAGATAGATAAAACGCTCTTTTCGATTGTTAGCATGTTGCAAGATGATAAAAGGTGGGAATGTATAGTTCATGCGTACGATTATGAGAGAACGAAAAATATACTATTGCATAAAAATATTAAGATATTGAAAGAATACAATTTTATTGGAACATTTCGCGTGCTTGCGACAAAAAGGCAGCTGTTGTCACTTACAAACTTATCGCAGGTGAAATTTGTTTCATCGGTAAGCAAAGTTTCCGCACTCATGAATGTTGCCAAAAAGATATTGGGCGTGGATAATGAACCTTTAACCGGAAAGGGAGTCACAATAGCATTTATTGACACCGGAATATATAGACATGGTGATTTTTGTCTGGGAGAAGATAGGATAATTCAATTTGTTGATTTTGTAGATGGGCATTCTTTTGAGTATGATGATAATGGACATGGCACATTTGTTGCGGGGGTATGCAGTGGAAATGGTGCAATGTCAGGTGGTAAATATGCGGGAATTGCTCCAAATTCATATATAATATCCTTAAAAGCACTAAATAAGCACGGCGAGGCATCGGCGGACAAAATTTTAGATGCAATGGAGTGGGTGTATAACAATAAAAATAAATATAATATAAAAGTTGTATGCATGAGTTTTGGCAGTGAGCCACTGGGCTTTAATGATCCGATAATGAGTGGCGCTGAAGCATTATGGCGGGCGGGGATTGTGGTTGTTGCCGCTGCGGGAAATAGTGGTCCCGAATATCAAACAATAAAAAGTCCGGGAGTTTCAAGTCAAATTATCACCGTGGGAGGATTTAACGACAATAGAATAAATGAAGATGAATACAATTCAAATTTTTTTGAAGTTGCAGATTTTTCATCACGCGGTCCAGCATTTAAAAGGTTTAAGCCTGACTTGGTTGCACCATCAGTGGATATAATTTCATGCTCTATAAAAAACAATTACACAAAACTTAGTGGTACAAGTGTTGCAACTCATATGGTGGCAGGAATGTGTGCTTTGGTGCTTGAAAGAAATCCAAAACTTTCTCCACTTGAAGTTAAGAGGTTAATCTGTTCCTCTTGTCGACCCATTTCATTCAATAAAAATTTTGAAGGGCTAGGCTATCCAGATTTAAGAAAAATATCATTGCAACAGTATAAAAATAGTTAAATTAAGTTAAATATTGTCAAAATTCTACAATCTTTTTATATGTAAATATATATAAAGTAAATATGAAAAAATGAATAATTATACATTTTGGCATAAATAGCCTTACGAAAAAAAGGGCTAGTTTTATGCCCTTTTTGATGAAAAGATATTTTTAAATATTGATGAAATGTTAAAGTTTTTTATTATACATGCGGAAACATATTTATTTTTCGTATTTAGCAATAATGTCAACAATTTGTTTACATGCGTTGTTTGGTTTCGCTTTTTTCATGTTGTCGACATAATTTTTGTGATTTTTTTGAAGTAATTCAAGCTTTTCAAAAAAGAGTTGTTTGTTGAAGGCTTCTTCAAGTATCATTTCACAATATCCATTTTTATAGAATAATTTTGCATTTTCAATTTGGTCTCCGCGTGAGCAATTTTTGGATAACGGGATTAAAAGCATAGGCTTTTTTACTGCAAGAAATTCATTTATAGCACCCGAGCCTGCACGCGAAAGAACGAAATCACAATAGTCAAGCAAGTCGCCCATGTTTTCTGCAAATTCCATCTGTATATAGTTTTCCTTGTCCGCCTGTTTTGCTTTTCCTTTTCCCGTGATGTGTATAACATTGAAACGCTTTGTTAGTTCGTCTAAATTTTCATAAACAATATTGTTGATAAAGCCTGCACCGCTTGAACCTCCGACAATTAATAAATTTTTTTTGTTTTTTGATGTTTTTTTATCAAAATTTACTTTATTTTTGTCACCATTTAAAATATTGCTCCTGATTGGCTGTCCTGTGAAGACGATTTTATCACTTCCTTTTGTCTCTTCAAAAGATGTGCACATAACATCACAATAATGGCAAATGATTTTGTTTGCAAGACCAATAGAAAGGTCACTTTCGTGGCTTATTATTGGTATGCCAAGCCTTTTGCCTGCAATTACAACCGGCAATGCAACAAAGCCTCCTTTTGAGAAAATAACATCGGGATTGATTTGTTTTAAAATTGTTTTTGCTTTCTTAATTGATGAAAATAACTTAAAGGGAATAAAAAGATTTTTCGGGGTCAATTTTCTTTCCAATTTCACCGCATGGATTTCATAGTACGAAATATCTTTTTCCTTTTTAAGAATATTTTTTTCCATTCCATCAGAGCCGATATAAAAAACTTCGTATCCACCTGGCAAATTTTCCTTAACTGCAAGTGCAGGGTACACATGTCCCGCTGTGCCTCCGCCTGTTAAAACGATTTTTTTGTTTGTTTTCATAATAACCTCTATTTTAGTATATGATTTATTTATCAAAATATTTAAATGAATAATTATGCGTAAAAGTGTATAATCAATCAAAATTTCCTATTAAAATAATAATGAGTAAAATGATTGTTTAAAAATATAATTTATGTTATAATATATAGGAAACGAGGAGTTTATATGGCAGAGAAAAATTATGATGCAAAAGATATAGTAGTGCTTGAGGGCTTAGATGCTGTTCGCTTAAGGCCGGGAATGTATATAGGCACAACGGGAAAAAAAGGTATGCACCATCTTCTGTGGGAAATTGTGGATAATGCCATTGATGAAATTTCAAATGGGTATGGAGATACAATAAAAATCACTCTTGAAACCGATGGCTCGGCAACAGTTGAGGATAATGGTCGAGGAATTCCTGTTGATGATCATCCTACATTGCATAAATCGGGTGTCGAGGTTGTTTATACAACTCTTCATGCGGGAGGCAAATTTAATAATGAAAATTACAAGTTCTCCGGTGGATTGCATGGTGTAGGTGCATCTGTTACAAATGCACTTTCAAAGTGGTGTAAGGTATGGGTTTATAAAGGTGGGCAGGAATATTTTATAGAATTTCATTCATATGCGGATGAAAATGGAAAAATGCACAGTGGCGTACCTGTTGCTCCTCTAAAAAAATTAGGGAAAACCGATAAAAGCGGAACAAAAGTTTCTTTTTTGCCTGATAGTGATATGTTTGGAAATTTAAAGTTTAATTTTGAAACAATATGCACCCGTGCAAGGGAACTTGCCTTTTTAAATAAGGGGCTTAAAATTGAACTTCTTGATAAAAACACAGGCAAAGATGAACGTTATCATTATGAGGGAGGGATATCGGATTTTGCAGAGTATTTGGTTGCAGAAAAGACCAAATTATTTACAAAACCCGTATATTTTCATGCTGAAGATAAAAATTTTGATTTAGAAGTTGCGTTGATTTATACGGATAGTTACACTGAAAACTTTTTCTCTTTTGTAAACAACATTCCGACAATTGAGGGCGGAACTCATGAAACGGGATTTAGAAGTGCTTTCACAAAGGTCATGAATGATTTTGCTAGGACCAACAACTTTTTGAAAGAAAAGGAACAAAATTTTCTGGGCGAAGATTTTCGTGAAGGTGTGACGGTCGTTTTAAATGTAAGAATGATAAACGTTCAGTTTGAAGGGCAAACCAAAACAAAATTGGGCAATCCCGAGGCCAGAACGCTTGTCGAAAATTTAACTACAAGAGAACTTACTCGTATTTTTGCCGAAAAGAAAAATATTTCTATTGGCGAAATAATAATTGGAAAGGCGAAAGGTGCTGCAAAGGTTCGAGAGGCGGCAAAAAAAGCTAAGGAGCTTACTCGAGCAAAAAATTCAGCAGAAAACTTTAATTTGGTGGGTAAACTTGCCGCCGCATCATCAAAAAAGGGTTCTCAATGTGAATTGTTTATTGTTGAGGGTGATTCGGCTGGTGGTACTGCAAAACAAGGCCGTGACAGACGTTTTCAGGCCATATTGCCATTGAGAGGAAAGCCATTAAATGCTGAGAAGAAGAGAATTGACCAAGTTCTTGCAAATGAGGAGATAAGAACGATAATTTCAGCATTGAATGCAGGAATGGGTGATGAAATGGACTTGTCGTCACTGAGATATAACAAAGTTATTATTTTGAGTGATGCCGACCAAGATGGCTTCCATATTCGTGCAATTTTGCTTACATTCTTTTTCAGATATATGCGTTCACTAATAAATGATGGGCATGTCTACATAGGTTTGCCACCACTTTATCGTGTGTCTAAGAAGAATTACACTGAATATGTTTATTCAGATGCCGAACTTCCCGATGCCATAAATCGTGTGGGCAAGGGATATGAACTTCAAAGATACAAAGGTTTGGGAGAAATGAATGCTGTACAACTTTGGGAAACAACGCTTGATCCCGAGCGAAGAAATTTAATACAAGTTACAATAGAAGATGCCGCAGAAGCGGAAAAGATGATAACCACATTAATGGGTGATGATATAGAGGCAAGAAAGGATTATATAAACGAGCATGCAAACTTTGACCGAGAAGACGACTTTCTTAAAAATTACAAAAAAATATAATAATTAGGAGCATTTATGCAGGATAAAGAAGATAACATCGAACAATCGAAAATGGAAAATGAGGATTCCAAAAGCACACCAAAAGAAGTAGAAAATGGTGAGGCGGAGGAAAATAATGACGGTGTCAAAGGCATAATTTTCAAAAGTGTAAGCGAAGTTTTGCATGATTCTATGATACCTTACACCGAGCATGTTGTGCTTGACCGTGCTTTGCCGAGGGTTGAAGATGGATTGAAGCCCGTTCAAAGAAGGATTTTATATACAATGTTGGAACTTGGTGTCACCCCCGATAAACCGCACAGAAAATCTGCGAGAATAGTCGGAGATTGTCTTGGTAAATATCATCCACATGGAGATAGTTCGGTCTATGATGCAATGTGCCGTATGGCGCAAGATTGGGTGCTTCGGGCTCCACTTGTTGATGGACATGGAAACTTTGGTTCGGTGGACGGAGATTCGCCAGCTGCTATGCGTTACACCGAGGCAAGACTTACTCCGCTTGCTATGGAAATTATGAGGGACATTGATAAGGATACAGTTCGTTGGAGTTTAAACTTTGATGACTCACTTAAAGAGCCAGATATTATGCCAGGCAGATTTCCAAATCTTTTGGTTAATGGTGCAACGGGTATAGCAGTCGGTGTTGCAACAAACATTCCTCCTCACAATTTGGGCGAAGTAATAGATGGCGTTGTTGCATACATCAACAATCCGAATATAAAAATAGATGAATTGATAAAAATAATTAAAGCGCCGGATTTTCCGTCTGGTGGAATTATAATTTCTCAAGATGATGGTCTTGAACAAGCATATAAAACGGGAAAAGGCAAAATTATCATAAGGGCAAAGGTTGTAACCGAGCAAAATGGAGACAAAACTTCACTTATAATCAAAGAGTTGCCATATCAGGTAAATAAAGCACAACTTCTTCAAAAAATTGCAGAACTTAAGGAGACAAATAAGGATAAGTTGTCCGCAATCACCGAAATAGCAGATGAATCCGACCGTACAACGGGTATGCGGGGAGTGATTAAACTTAAAAAAGATGCCGACCCGCAAAAAATCATGGAATTCTTATTTAAGACAACAAACTTGCAAATATCGTATGGTATAAATATGGTTGCCATTGCTGATGGAAAACCAAAATTATTAAATCTTTTGGAAATAGTTGCATATTATGCACAATATCAACGGGAAATAATTGTAAGAAGAACAAAGTTTGATTTAAATGTTGCAAAAGAAAGGGCGCATATTGTAGAGGGGCTTCTTATTGCAATTAAAAACATCGATGAAGTGATAAAGATAATTAAAAAATCGGCAACTGCAACAGAAGCAAAACAGAAATTGCGTGACCGATTTGACTTATCTGATAAACAGGCGCAGGCAATACTTGATATGCGTTTGCAACGTCTAACTGGACTTGAACGTGAAAAATTAACAAATGAATATAAAGATCTATTAGCTCAGATTAAGAAGTTAAAGGAAATT
>CANQHL010000012.1 GCA_947623775.1 uncultured Clostridia bacterium | reverse complement strand
TTAGCGGATTTTACAACTACAGCATTCTTGCATTTGCTCTCGCCGGCTCACTTGTTGGCTTTTTGCTTTTCAACGGCTTTCCGGCAAAAATATTTATGGGGGACACAGGTTCATTGGCTCTTGGTGGTATGATTGCCTCACTTGCCGTTTTCAGCGGGCTTGAATTTGTTATGCCTATTATCGGGATAATGTTTGTTTTGTCGGCGGTGTCTGATATTTTGCAGGTGGGCTATTACAAAAAAACACACAAACGCATATTCAAAATGGCACCTCTTCATCACCATTTTGAAAAAAGCGGTGTACATGAAAACAGAATTGTGTTTTGCTATATGGCGGTGACTATCGTCTGTGGCATTGCCGCACTGCTTGGAATTATGGCATCAGTCAATATGATTTAGTAATTATTTTAAAAATTTTCTCGTATATATAAGCGAGGAAATATGAATTTTAAAGTAAAAGGTAAAAAAGTTTTAGTTTATGGTATGGGAATGAGCGGGCAGGCGGCAAGCAAATTATTGCATGAGCATGGTGCCTGCGTTTCTACTTATGATGATGAGGGCAAGATGTCGAATTATTTTGCAAACGAGAAAAATCCAATGCAAAAGGAATATCAACTTATTGTGGTTAGCCCCGGAATTGTTGTAAGAGGAAACACCCTTATTTCATATTTTATCAGAAAGGGAACGCCGGTTGTAAGTGAACTTGACCTAGGCTATATTTTTGCAAAAGGAAAAGTTGTTGGAATTAGCGGAACAAATGGCAAAACAACGGTGACATCTCTTGTCGGTGAAATTTGTAAGCATAGCGGGCGTGAAACTTTTGTTTGTGGAAATATTGGGCTTCCGCTTTCAACCATTGCCGACAAAACAAGCAGGCATTCAACTATAGTTTGTGAGGTGTCAAATTTTCAACTTGAACTTTCTTCACATTTTAAGGCTGATATTGCCTGCATGCTCAATCTTGCCCCCGACCACATAGACCGACATGGAAGTTTTGAGGAATATGCAAGAGTAAAAAGAACGCTTATAAAGAAAAGAGGGCAAAAGGTGATTTTAAATTATGATGATGAGGGGATAAATCGCTGGTCACTCACCAGAAAAACCACTTTTTTCTCTAAAACCATTCTAAATAAAGGCGTATATGTGAAAAACAACTATATTTTTTTCAACAAAACAAAAATCTTGCCGCTGAGTGAAATTACAATGTTTGGGGAAAAGAACCTAGAAAATGTGCTGGCTGCAGTTGCAATTGCGGTGAAATTAAAGATAAAGCCAAACATTATTCGTGAAGCGGTTGCATCATTCAAAGCACCGCCGCATAGACTGATGTATTTGGGGCGGCTAAGGGGTGCCGATGTTTTTGACGATTCCAAAGCAACAAACATTTCTTCCACAATAGCCGCCATCTCTTCACTTGGGGATAAAGGACTTGTGATTTTGCTTGGTGGCTTGAATAAAGATTTTAAGTTTGATGAAATTTTCAACAAAGGGTGGAATTTTGAGGAAGTCGTTTGTTTTGGTGCTTGCGGCAAAGAAATTTGTGAATGCGGGAAAAAATATGGTTACAATCCAATTTGTTTTGAAAGCATGAAAGATGCAACGTGTTATGTTCGGGATAAAGCCGCAGCCGGACAAAAAATTTTACTTTCTCCCGCTTGTGCAAGTTTTGATGAATTTTCTTCTTATGCGGTGAGAGGTGTAATGTTTAAGGAGATTATGTTTGGTGAAAGGTTACAAATCGAAATGTCTTAAAGATATAATCATAATTTGTGCAATTGTGATTTTTCTTGCACTCTTTGGTTGCCTTATGGTTTACAGTGCAAGTTATTACAGTGCGGAATATCACTATGGCAACAAATTTTTCTTTCTTTTCAAACAGTTGCTTGGTGTGGTGATGGGCATTTGCGCCATGGTGTTTTTTGCATTTTTTGATTATCACCTTTTAAAAAAATATAAGTGGGTTATTGTCGGACTAACCCTTGTCTTGCTTGCACTTGTGTTTATTCCTGGACTTGGTATGGAAAGTTATGGAGCAAAACGCTGGGTGTCAATTTTGGGATTTTCTATACAGCCATCTGAAGTGGCAAAATTTGCAATTGTGATTTTTGCCGCTGCTTATATGTCTGACAACCACGATAAAATGAAAACATTTAAAGGGCTTTTCCCCGTGTTGGCGGTTGGTGGTGTAATTTGCATTTTGGTTATGCTTGAACCATCTATGTCGGTTACGATGTGTATTGCATTTGTTATGCTTTTCATGTTGATAATAGGCGGAATGAGTAAAAAACATACAATTTTGTTTTCAATTCCGGCTGCACTTATGGTTCCGCTGCTTATAATTTTAGAGCCTTACAGATTGAAACGCTTGCTTGCTTTTATTGACCCATGGGCTTCGCCACAAGGGGAGGGATTTCAACTTATTCAATCGCTATACTCACTTGGTGATGGCGGACTTTTTGGCGTGGGATTGTTTAAATCGCGACAAAAATACCTTTTTCTACCATTTGCAGAGTCTGATTTTATATTGTCAATAATAGGGGAAGAAATTGGCTTTGTCGGGACAACCTTGCTGCTTGGGGTTTTTCTGTTTCTGGCGTATCGACTTATCAAAATTTCGCTGAATGCTCCAGATAGATTTGGTGCCATGCTTGCGGCGGGTGTGGCTTTTATAATATCCGTGCAAACACTGCTCAATGTGGCTGTTGTGACGGGTTCAATTCCTCCGACCGGACTTCCTCTTCCCTTTATTTCAAGTGGCGGAACAGCGGTTATGGTGTTTATGGCGGGCATTGGGATTTGTATCAATATTTTAAGGCAAAGCAAGGGTGAACGCAGCAAAAAATTATCATTTAAGAAAAAACCGTTATTAAAAAATATTTGACAAAATGCAAAAATGCTTTCGGAAAATATTTTAATAAAAATCACTAATTTGCAAATCTAAAATTGTACATTTTTAAGTTGTAAAAAAAGTTTAAAATCATAAAAATTTAAATCATAATTGAAATTTAATTTCATATCCTTTCATAAAAATTTTGCATATATAATTTTATGGAAGGATTTTTTATTGTCGGCGGCAACAGGCTTGAGGGCGAAGTTGAAATTGATTGTGCAAAAAATTCACTTTTGCCTATTATTGCATGTTCTGTCTTGATTGATGGTGAAGTGGAACTGAGAGATGTTCCGCAATATAAAGATGTGCTTGTTATGTGTGAAATTATCCGCCACCTTGGGGGTAAAGCGTTTTTTAAAGGAAACAACCTTTACATTGATTGTCAAAGTATGGACAAAGATTGTTTGCCAAATGATCTTGCTTCCTCCGTTCGCTCGTCCATATTTATGCTGGGACCTATTCTTGGCAAAATGGGCAAAGCCAAAGTTGCCTATCCGGGAGGTTGCGACATCGGGCTGCGTCCAATTGATTTGCATTTAAAGGGCGTGCGTGATTTTGGGGCTAAGGTGATTGAAAAAAATGGTTACATCTATGCAGACGGAAAGAATTTGGAAGCAAGGGATATTGTGTTATCATTTCCAAGCGTTGGTGCAACTGAAAACCTTATGATGCTTGCTCTTTCAATAAAAGGGCAATCAAGGATTTTCAACCCCGCACGAGAACCGGAAATTGTTGACTTGCAGGAATTTATAAACAGTTGTGGCGGAAAGGTTATGGGCGGCGGTGGCGATATGATTGTTGTTGACGGAGGAAGAAAACTTCATTCCACATCATTTAAAGCAATTCCCGACCGAATTGAAACAGGCACTTACATAATTGCCACTGCAATGTGTGGCGGAAAAGTCAAGTTAAACAATGTTATTCCATCTCACAATAACAGTTTAATTTCAAAACTTTCCAAAAGTGCTTGCAAATTTGAGATAAACAATGATAGTATAGTTATAGAGCGTAAAAGCCATTTGAAAAGTTTTGGCGAAGTTGAAACAGCCGTCTATCCCGGTTTTCCAACTGATTTGCAGGCACAGATAACCGCACTTGGTGCTGTAAGTGAGGGCTACAGCATGGTTGTTGAAAATTTGTTTGAGGCTAGAAACAAACATATTGCCGAACTTGTTAAAATGGGGTGTGACATTAGAAGTAAAAGCGGCATAACCATAATAAACGGAAAACCAAAAATTTATGGTGCCGATTTAGTTGCGCCTGATTTGCGTGGCGGGGCAAGTCTTGTTCTTGCCGGACTTTGCGCCGAGGGATACACGACAATAGAAAACATTTCTCTTATTGACCGAGGCTACTATAAATTTGAAAAAAAGTTGTCTCAAATCGGAGGAGATATAAAAAGGCTTGAAATTGTCAAAAATAAATGTTAAAATAATGTCGTAAAAAGAAAAATTAAGTTGTCGTGAAAAATATTAAGATATTAATGTTGCATAAATTAAAAAGTCGTGAAAAGATTAAAACGATGTTGAAAAGTCTAAAAAAATACTAAAACAATGTCGCAAAAAATGCCGAAATTGCTAAAAAAAGAGGTCGCCTTGAAGAAAAAATGGATAATTGGTTTGTCGATAACGGGTGCAATAATAGGGCTTTTAGTCCTATTATCTTTTACGCTGTTTGGGCTTCGTACAATAGAAGTCGATTTCCGGACAAGCACTCAAAACATCTCCGAACAACAAATTCTGGAAA
The DNA here is from genome assembly GCA_947623775.1 of uncultured Clostridia bacterium. Taxonomy (GTDB): domain Bacteria; phylum Bacillota; class Clostridia; order Christensenellales; family UBA1242; genus Caccovivens. Next base: position 20,160 of record CANQHL010000012.1, on the reverse strand, counting down.
ATGTAAGTTTTAAGAAAAACATGCCGGTGTTTTTTCTGGGCAAAAAGAAAAACATCAAAAAAATAGAGCAAGCCATTCCATATGCCGATGTGATAAACATTGAAACTGTGTTTCCGTCAAAAATAATCATTCATGTGGCGGAAAGAGTTGAAGTTTACGCCATAAAAGGCGAGGAAGAAACTTATATATGCGATGAAAACTTAAAAGTTTTGAGATGTGTTCAAACATTTGAGTCGACACAAGATAATGCCATGCTTTTATCACCTATGGAGCCTATCACACAAAAATATCAAGTGGGCGATTATATCAGTCTTGATAATGTGCCAACGCTTTATCAAAATATGTATGCAAACAACAGGGGCATAGGTGAACAAGAAGCACTTATTGAAAGCATAAGTCAGGGTGAGGAATATGATGAGGGTTATCACAAAAATATTTCCGTTTTGACATTAAAATTATTCAGCGGGCAGCATGTGAAAATTTACAACGATGATTTTCAGATGAAAGCAAAAGTCAAAATGTTTATCGATGTTTACAGTCAACTTTTTGATTATATCGGACAAAATCTAAAGGTCGGAACTGATGAATATGTGTTGCTCACCGAAGAAAATTTGAAAAACTGCACCATTATAATCAATCATTTTTACGACAATTCACGATTCGACGGGCAAATTTGCTACTTTAATATATATTTAAATGATTGACTTTTATTATTATTTATACTAAAATAATAATTGCTTTAAAAGTTATATTTTTATTACAAAAGATTTTGGGTGAACTATTATGAGAGAAAATTTCGTTTTAGTCTTTGATATTGGCTCCTCTAAAGTGCGGGCTATGCTTGCCGGAAAAGGAATTAACGATACAATAAAAGTGAAAGGCTATCAAGAAGTTGATTACGAGGGGTTTTATGAGGGGAAGTTTTTATATAAAGACAAACTTTCCTCCATTTTTGAAGAAATTGTAAGCCAATTTGATATAAATGGAATTGATAAAATTTACATTGGCGTTCCAGCCGAATTCTCATCTGTGCTTGTAGTGCAAGAAAGCATCAACATCGGAAGTAGAAGAAAGATAAAAAAACAAGATGTTGATTCCCTTTTTTATCTCGCCGGAGAGAAATCCAAACATGGGGAAGTTGAAGTTGTTTCAGTAAGCCCGCTTTCATTTTCGGTTGACGGCTTTGCGTCAATAGACCCGACAACTGAAAGTGGTTCATCATTGTCTGCAAGCCTTTCGATAATTTACGCAAATCGTGAATTTATAGAACTATTCAACACTATTGCCGGCAATCTTGGATTTACAACAGTTGAATACATTTCAGAACCACTTGCCGAAGCACAATACATTGTTCCGAAAGAGAGAAGAGATGAACTTACATTAATGATTGATTGCGGAGACCTTACAACAAGCATAGCACTTGTCAAGGGTGATGGCTTAAGTTCCCTGACATCAGTGTCACGCGGTGGAGGCTTTATTACCAATGATTTGGCTGAGGCGTTTGACCTTACAATGGGTGAGGCGGACAGGCTTAAAAAACAAGTTGTGCTTTCATTGAAGGGCGGGAATAATGATTTCTATGAACTTAAAACCGACCTTGGCAAAATGACAAAAATACCGCTTAATTTCGCAAATGAAGTTGTGTCTTATCGTGTTGAGGAGTTGGCTGATGTTATTGCAAAGAGTTTGCAACTCAGTTCTGCTCAGTTTGAGAGGTTCTTGCCAATCTACCTCTCAGGCGGAGGAATCACCAAAATTAAAGGAGCAAGAGATTACCTTGCAAAATGCCTTGGAAGAAACATTGCCTATGGCGTTCCATCTCTTCCAGGAAAGGAAAAGCCAGAACTTGCTTCCATTTACTCATTGCTTGTCAATGCTCTATCTTAAAATCTAGTAAAAAATTTTTAAAATAATATATAAAATCATTTGCTTTTTTGCGAAGAACTTATTATAATTGCAAATGTATAAATATTCATAAAAAGTGAATAAATGTTTTATTTTATACATTTTTAAAGAATTTGCAGGAAAACTATTGCAAATTTATTCAAAAAGTATTACAATAAGAAAAAGAAATTCAAAGGAGAATATTATGGAATCAAATTACAATACAGCAGCCACCAAAATTAAGGTTATTGGTGTGGGCGGTGGCGGTTGCAACGCTGTTAACCGTATGATTGATGCTGGAGTTAATGTTGCTGAGTTTATTGCGGTGAACACCGATCAACAAACTTTGCTTTTGTCTAATGCTGAAACCCGTTTGCAAATCGGGGAAAGGCTTACAGGTGGCAGAGGCGCTGGTGCAAAACCGGAAATCGGACAAAAAGCCGCAGAAGAAAGCAAAACTTCACTTACTGATATGCTTAAAGATGCAAACCTTGTGTTTATCACAGCCGGAATGGGTGGCGGAACAGGTACAGGTGCCGCTCCTGTTATTGCACAAATTGCCAAGGAACTTGGAATTTTGACCATTGCTGTTATCACAAAACCATTCTCTTTTGAGGGACCGGTAAGACAAAAGAATGCCGAAGAGGGAATTGAGAGATTAAGAAAAAATGTAGATGCTCTTGTTGTTATTCCAAATGAACGTTTGCTTGAAATCGTTCCAAAGAAAACTCCTCTTGTTGAAGCATTCAGATTTGCTGATGATGTTTTAAGACAAGGTGTTCAAGGAATCTCAGACCTTATTGTTTATCCTGGACTTATCAACCTTGACTTTGCCGATGTATGCACAATTATGAAAGACAAAGGGCTTGCACATATGGGAATTGGCTATGGTACAGGGGACAATAAAGCACTTGAAGCCGTTAAACAAGCGGTTGCAAGTCCACTTCTTGAAACAACAATTGAGGGTGCAACAGGTATTTTGATTAATGTTAAAGGCGGAAGCGACCTTACTCAAGATGATATTTCAGAAGCCGCAACTCTTGTAAGAGAAGTTGTTGACGAGGGCTGCAATATTATTTTTGGTACAAGCATAGACGATAATATGAAAGATGAAGTTGAAATCACATTGATTGCAACTGGATTCCAAAATCCAAATGAAGCGAAAAAACCGGAAGAGGAAGAAAAACCTGAAGCGGCAAATGATGCAAACAATCGTGCATTTGCAAACAAACCAGCGTATACAAAAAGCCTATTTGCAGGATATGTAACAAAGGAAAGAGAGGAAGAAGAACAACAACCACCAAAACCAAATGTTACTCTTGTAAAAGATGAAAACAATCTCGGCTCTTCAACAACAAAAATAAACAATTCAACTGTTCCACCATGGATTGCAAAGTTGAGAGGTAACAAAAATTAAAATTTTACGGCTTATGCCGTAAAATTTTTTTTTATTATCAATTTTTTGATTTGAGAAGAATACATTTTGAATTTGGATACAATATTTTTGAAAGATAAAAAAATATATTTTTTAAAAGATTTATTGAATTTGTATATATTTTTTTGATTTTTAGTGGAAAAATATTTGAAATTTATAGTTTTTTTGAAATTTATGTACATTTTTACACTTTGTGAAAAAAGCACATTCGATTTCGAGTTTTTGTATACTCTGAAGATTGAATGTGCTTTTGATTATTGCCATATTTCAGGTAGGTCGTCTACATATCGCCAACAATTGTATTCATTAGATTTATTTGTCGTACTAAACCAATATATGTTTTGACAATTTAAAACTTTTTCATACATGTCTTGTTCAGACCAAGTGCTTGGGTTAGGGCGTTCGCTTGTTGAAAAAGCCTTTAATTGTGGCTGGGATTCGAATATTTTCACATTTAATTGTTGACCACTAAAGATAATGTACTGCAAATTCCTGCATGCACTAAACGCATTGTCCTCAATAGATGTAATGTGATATATCGTGTTTCCTTTTTCAATGTTTTCTGTTAGGTCGTAGGCTATTCTTCCGCCATTTATAGCATGAATAAGTTTTGCACTTGCGAGGCTTGATGTGCCTGTTTGATATATGTCAAGCAGCTTATCATTAAACATATAGAAATGTTCATTTTCTTCGTCAATATTGATAAATTGTAAGAAAGAACAATCACTGAAAGGATTTCCCGAACTTGAGGAATTTAATGAAATAACACTTGCCGGAATTGTAATGCTTGTGAAATGTGCCTTTCCAAAATCTGTGAGATGTGTTACGCCATCTGGAATGATTAGGCTGGGTTTTGCACCATAAAGAGGATAGCAAACAAGGTATGTGTATTTTTGTGGCTGATTTTGTGTGTTTGGATTAGGCACATCTTTATATAAAAGTCCATCTTGGAGATAAAGATATGGATTTTCCGGAGCAAGATTTATAGTGCCTAACTTTGGGCAATTTTTGAAAAGTGGAACTTGATAATTGAAAATATCAACGCTTTTTGGCAAATTGACTGTAGTTAAATTTGCTGAGCCCCATAAAGTCAAATTTGCGATTATTCTTTTTATCCCGTCCTCCAATGTTAATGTTATAAGATTGTCGCAAGGGTGTTGAATTGAAAAGTCTGTTATTTCGTTGCCGTCAATACTGTTTGGAACAACAAGTTCTTCAAGGGTAAGGCCATATGGGGTGACGTCTACTATATCACAACTCCTATTTCCCTGAACAAATATTTGATTGAATTTTGGATATAAAATTAAATCTTCGGTTGTTCCTTTTTCAATCTTTGTGATTTCTTCTTCAAATTCTTCGTCCAAATACCAGCCTTCAAAATCAAATCCCTTTCTTGTCAAAGGTAAAAGATTTATTGTCTCACTATTTTTGTTGAAAGTGGTGGGGTTTGGGTTTGTTGTCCACTCATTTGTGTTGTAGGAAATGGTGTAGGTTTTTAAAATAAAAGTGGCGTCAATTACAACATTTTCATTTGGCATGATAAAGCGGAAATTTGATACTGTTTGAGAATTATATTTCAATGAGTCCGCTTGCAACTCATAACCAACGTCTGGTGTGACTGAAAGTATAATTGTTTCTCCCGATTTTGCTTCAGTCTTGTTTGCGTGAATTGTACCATTTGTCGTATGGGATATGGTGATTGAGTATGTTGTCGAATCCGGATCATCTCCATCAGAGCAAGCCACAAAAATCAATGGTGATAGAATAATTATGGCAAAAGCTAATATAAAATTTAGATATTTTTTCATTTTTCCTCCATTTTTGCTGAATTTTTACTGAATTTTTTGCTTTTTTTTATAAATTTTGTGATTTTTAATAAATTACATCTTGAGCCTTGCTTAAAAACTTGCGGTATTTTTCTATATCATTATAATATGGGCTAGCCAAAGGCTGAAGAGTGTGGTAGTTTGAAAAAATCAAATTTAATGTTGTTTTATAGTCTATTGCCTCTTTAAAAATTAAGTCTAAATCATTTTCCGAATATTCCCGATAGTTGCTTTCTTTGCAACCTTTTTTGTCCCTTATTGTAAATTCCCCGAAAAGTTCTTGACATGTCTGTAAAACAAAGGAGCGTTCAAAGTCGGCGGGTATGTATACTGCTAAAGTTTTGCCTGCACGTGGGTCGTAAGAATTTTGATAAATTTCATAAATCACATGCTGTTCAAGATATGCTGGTTGTTTGTTTAAAATTTCATCTTTAAGTTTGTCCTCCATTTTTTCTAATAGGCGTTGATTTTTTATTTTTTCATTTTTTTTGTAAATTTCAACAATTTTTTCGCTTATTTTGTCAATTATTTGCTTATTTTCATTATAAAACGCCTTATATAACATATTTTTCTCCTAATATTAAAAGTATATCACGTGTATATTGTGATGTCAAGCAAATTAATTTTGCAATTTTAATTAGCCGGAAACACGCAAAATTTGTCTTCGCTACTTTAATCTTTATTCTGACAATAATCCTCATTTTTTAAGTTTGAAATTGCCATTCAAATATGGTAAACTCCCTTTGCGAGGTGAAGATTGAAGATAGTTCTTGAGGAAACTATACTTGTCGGGCTGTTTTTAAATTTCCTTATTTTAAAAACAACTTCGTTTTTTACTTGCAGGGCAAGGTTAATGATTTTGTCAAGTCTTGTCGGGGTGGCAATCTCTGTTATCGCACCCATTTTCAAATTAAACGCCTTTTTGAAAATTTTAGTTGTGCTTTTTACCTCATGTATTATGATTTTAATCTCCTTTAAATATTCATCTTTCAAAAACTTATCACTCATTTTTGCCGTGTTCTTTCTGTCGGGATTTGTGTATGGCGGGGCATGTTTTGCCATAAAAGAGTTGTTTGGTGATTTTCCTCTTTTTGTGGTGGCAATCATATGTTTAATAACTTACCTCGTTTATTACTTCGCACAAAAAATAATTTTCCGAAAAAAGAAACTTGACAATTTTGTGTATAAGTTGAAAATCAAAGATGGAAAAAATTTGATTGAGGAAGAGGGCTATTTGGACAGTGGCAATGTGCTTTACGACACCATAACAAACAAGCCTATAGTTCTCATCAACTTTGATGTCTTTTCAAAACTTTATAAAGATATTTCATGTCTCGCAATTTTAACAAAAAAGATAAATTCAAGTTCTATTAAAAATGGTCACTACATAAAAATAAATAGTATAGGAAGAGGGACAAGCATGTTGGTGTTTACGGTCGATGAGTTGAAAGTCGAAGAAAAATGCTATAAAAATGCCTCGCTCGGTTTAAGTTTCTCCGGCTTTGAAAAAAGTTTCGGAAAAAACGTTCTTTTGCATTGCGATTATTCGTAACTTTTTATCACCATTTTATTCTTGAATCAAACACTTTTAGATGGAAAATATTTTTTAGAGGTTTTTTATGAATAAATTAATATTTAAAATCAAAAAATTTTTTTATGAACTTTTCAACAAGGACAATTTACTGAGGTCAAAAAATATTGTTGCATATGTTTGCGGTAATGAGGAATTTCTGCCGCCACTTGATAGTGAAGAGGAAATGCGGCTTCTGGAACTGAAAGAACAGGGAGATGTTCGGGCAACAGAAAGGCTGATTGAACACAATTTGCGGCTTGTGGCATATATTGCAAGGAAATTTGAGAATTCAAACCTTGAATATGAGGACCTTATTTCAACGGGGGCAATCGGGCTTATTAAAGCGGTTAGAACATTTAAAATTGACAAGAATATAAGGCTTGCAACATACGCTTCACGTTGTATTGAAAATGAAATTTTGATGCAAATTCGTAAGACAAGCAAAATAAAAAATGATTTGTCTCTTGACAAACCGCTCAGTGAAGATTTCGACGGCAATCAACTTGTGCTTGCCGACATTATTCCAAGTGAAGATGATATAATTTCTTCAACGATAGATGAACCAGGTGACAAACAAATTGTCGGACAACTTATATCTCATTTAAACAGCCGCGAGCGGGAAATAATGATTTTGAGATATGGACTTATGGGACAACAGGAGTTGACGCAAAGAGAGGTTGCGGACAAATTGGGGATAAGCCAAAGTTATATTTCGCGTCTTGAAAAGAAGATTTTATTTGATATGAAAAACGAACTCGAAAAACAATTTTTAAATTAAATTTCTGTTGGGCTTATTATTAAAATTCTAAGCCCTTTTTTCCGTGAGCACTCAACAGTTTTGCCCGTTCCGCTTGGACTTCCATTATAGCAGGCAATACAGATTTCGTATGGTGACCGGTAAGGCAAGCCGTCTGATTTCATAAAAATGTAAAACAATTACTTTTTGAAAATTCTTTGGCAATTTTTGTCGGCATGGTATAAAAATTGTCCTCTTTGAAAATTATATTTTCATATCTAAGGAGGAATCTATGTCGTCAAGAGTTAGTATTGCGGGGGTCGACACCGCCAAACTTCCTAAACTTTCCGGCAAGGATATGGAAGAACTTATGATAAAAGTTAAACTTGGAGATGAAAATGCCCGTGAACAATTTATTATCGCAAATTTGAGGCTGGTTTTGTCAGTTGTTCATCGCTTTTGCGGAAAGGGTGGTAGAGCCGATGATATGTTTCAAGTAGGCTGCGTTGGTCTTTTAAAGGCCATTGACAATTTTGACAACAGTTTAAATGTGAAATTTTCAACTTATGCCGTGCCTATGATTGTCGGGGAAATAAGAAGATATTTAAGAGACAACAGTTCTGTTCGAGTGTCTCGCTCACTGCGTGATATTGCATATAAGGCGTTGCAAGCAAAAGAGGAGTTGTCAAAAAATTCTTTTGAAGAGCCGACTATTGAGCAAATTGCCTCAAAAATAGATATGCCGGTGAAAAATGTGACATTTGCCCTTGATGCAATAAGTGATACGTTATCATTAAACGACCCTGTTTACACTGATGGTGCCGACACAATCCACCTTTTGGACCAAATTGCCGACACAAAAAACACCGATGAAAATATTTTTGAAAATCTTTCCATAAAAGATGCCATAAAAACGCTTTCACCAAGGGAACGAGAAATATTGATGATGAGATATTATGTCGGGAAAACTCAAACTGAAGTTTCGCAAGAAATAGGCATAAGCCAGGCACAAGTTTCAAGGCTTGAAAAGAATGCGTTGAAAGTGATTAAAGAATTTTTGATTTAGTTGTCATTTTTTGTTGTTTAATTGCATAAATCTATCATGTGGAAAGCTCATTTCTTGAATTAAGATGCAAAGAAGTTGTAAATGTCCTAGACGGTAAAAGGCTGGGACATATTGTCGATCTTGTCTTTGATTTAAATTCTGCAAGAATTCTGGGACTTATGTTGCCGGGTGAAAAAACGGGTTGGAACATTTTTAAAAACTCCAACCAATTATTTATACCTTATGGTTGCATTGTACGAATAGGTGAGGATACCATTTTGGTTGAACTCCCCGAGCAAGGCGTTCCGGCAAATCCTTTTGTGTTGACGCAGGGAGAGGACAAGAAAGATTGACGCATAAAAAAAGACATATTTTTCAGCATTTTGAATGCTGAGATTTTTTATGTCTTTTTTTGTTAACAACTTTTAAGATTGAGACTACTTGTTTTTAGCCAATTTTAAAGTTAATTTAATATGTAGTCTTGTAAATTTTGAAACTTTCAAGTGAATTTACATATTGTCAAGCAACTTTTTGAAACTTTCAAGGTCTTTAAATTGACGATAAACAGACGCAAACCGAACATATGCAACCTCGTCAAGGCCTTTGAGTGCGTCCATAACCATTTCACCAAGAGTGGATGATTTAACTTCCTGAGTGAGTTTGTTTTGAAGTTGTTTTTCAATTGTTGAAACAATGTTTTCAATTTGGCTCATGCTGACTGGACGTTTTTCGCATGCCTTTATAATTCCCGCTTTTAATTTCTCCGCAGAGAATGATTGGCGTGAACCATCATTTTTTATAACCAAAATAGGGGTGGTTTCAATTGTCTCATATGTGGTGAATCTTCTTCCGCATACAAGGCACTCTCTACGTCTCCTTATTGAATTTGTCTCATCACTATTTCTGCTATCAAGCACCTTGCTTTCTTCTGCACCGCAATAAATACATTTCATAAATTTTCTCCTTTAATAAATACATTTTAGCATATTTAAGGTAAAAATCAAATAAAAAAAGCGATATTTTCAAATTTTGTAATACCGCCACCTTTAGCCAAATAAAATATTTTTATGAAACTCATGAGTGAATTGAAAATAGGCGGTGAGGGAAAGATTGAAAGCATTTCTCCTTCCGCCTCATTGAAGTTAAAACGTCGATTGCTGGAACTTGGATTTACACAAGGACAAAATGTGAAACTTGTTCGCCGCTCGCTTCTTTCTCACGCCTTTTTGGTGGAAATAAGAGGGTATGTTTTATCGGTCAAAAGGGAAATTGCCGCTCTAGTGATTGTGGGGTGAGGGTATGATAAATGTTGCATTGATAGGAAATCCAAACACGGGCAAAACCACGCTTTTCAACAATTTGACCCACTCGAATGAACACATTGGCAATTGGCATGGCGTCACAGTTGAAGAAAAGGCGAAAGTGTATAAATATAACGAAAAGGAAATCAAACTTGTTGACTTGCCGGGGCTTTATTCCCTTTCGCCGATGAGTTATGAGGAAGAAGTAAGTTTAAACTATCTGCTTCAAAAAGATGTTGACGTTGTTGTCAATATTTGTGATGCTAGCAATTTGAGGCGAAACCTATACCTGACATTGTCACTTATGGAACTTGGCAAACCTATAATTTTGGTGATAAACCAAATTGATAAAAGACCGATTTTTAAAATTGATACCGCAAAACTCGAGAAAATGCTCGGTGTTAAGGTTGTCAAAATTGTGGCAAAGAAAAAGGCTGATATGGCAATGTTGAATGATGCCATATTAAACTATAAAAGCAAGGATTACATTTTGCCATATGTGAAAACTCTTCCGCTTGAAAAAGCAATTCCATACGCTAAAGATAAGCCGCTTTTTTACAAAATCAAACTTCTGGAAGATGATGAAACAGTAAAAAAAATACTGGGTGCCAATGCCACGTTTGGACTTGTCGAACAGGTGGCAAGTGCAAGATATAATTACATCGAGCAAATTGGCAACGCTTGTTTCGGTAAAAATTTGAAAGTGTATGGGAAGTCTAAACTTGACAGCATCTTTCTCAACAGATTTCTTGCCATTCCGATATTTCTTTGCGTTCTTGCTTTGATATTTTATTTGACTTTTTTCTCAGTCGGGGCATATTTAAGTGATGGTTTGAATTTTCTCTTGACAAAGTTTGTCGCAAATCCTCTGCTGGGTGTAACTGCAAAGGCGTTTGGGGAGGCGTCTTGGGTTTATAGCCTCGCCGAGGTTGCAATTGTTGGTGGAGTGGGCTCTGTATTATCCTTTTTGCCACAGGTGGCGTTGCTGCTTTTGTTTCTTTCATTAATGGAGGAAAGTGGCTATCTTTCACGGGTTGCGTTTATCAGTGAAGATATTCTTGGCAAAGTCGGGCTTTCAGGCAAAAGTGTATACACGCTTTTAATGGGTTTTGGCTGCTCTACTTCTGCAATTTTGACGGCAAGAAATATGGACGATAAAAATTCCAAAATCAAAACCGCTCTGCTTACGCCATATATGAGTTGTTCGGCAAAATTCCCGGTATATGCAGTACTGGGTGGGGCGTTCTTTGGGGCTAAAAACATATTTGTAATCATCGGGCTATATCTTCTCGGCGTGGTTATTGCCGTGATAATGAGTTATATCTTTGAAAAAACGATTTTAAAAAGCAAGGAACAATCTTTCATCTTGGAGTTCCCCGAATATAGAATGATGGACATTAAACGTACATTAAAAGTGCTTGGGGGAAATATAAAAGATTTTGTTTTCCGAGTTGGCTCACTCATTCTTGCGATGAATGTGGTTGTCTGGTTGCTTTCAAATTTCACAATCACTTTTGCCTACACAGGAGTTAATGGCGGTGTGAGCATTTTGGAAACGGTGGGCAAAATCATTTCGCCGATTTTTATTCCACTTGGTTTTAAGTCTTGGGGAATCTCGTCGGCACTACTTGCCGGCATTGTCGCAAAGGAAGTGATTGTGTCGTCAATAGCATTGTTGAACGGTGTGGATAAAGCAAGTTTTGAAGCGATTGGGCAATCGACAAAATGTAGTTCTTCCGCCGTTTATTTTGCAAGCGGAAGTTCGGTGGCAAGTTTTCTTGTATTTTGCCTCTTGTACTTTCCTTGCATTTCCTCCATTTCCATTTTGGGTAAGGAAGTGGGCAAAAAGTGGCTTGCTATCGGAGCATTGATAGAGTTTTTGATTGCCTATTTTCTTGCTTTTATGGTGTATCATATTTCTCTTGCCGTTGAATGTTTTGGTGTTTTGCCGGTTATACTGTTTTGCGGGGTTTTGACAATGATTGCTCTTTCAAGCGTTGTGATTTACAAAAAATTTGTTGGCAAAAAAGGGTGTCCGTTTGGGAATAACTGCAATAAAGATTGCAAAAGGAAGTAACCTTTTCTAATGATTTTGAATAAAAAGTAATATGGAAAAACAACAGGAAAAATTTAAAATAATTTGCATAAAAGCACCTAAATGGCTGTCCTTTTTCTTGCGAAAATTTTGCAAAAAGGCAAATTAAAATTACATAATAATTTTGTGTAAATTAAGATGTCTCTCATGATTTTATTGGCATGAGAGACTTTGTTGCTTGCAAAAAAGTTATATAAAATTGGGGCAATAAAAAAAGACAAACTCTAGTTCGTCTCAGATTTAAGAAAAATTTCGTGACCAAATTGAAAGATAATTTTACTTGTTGCATTTATCGAAACACTTTTCTTTATGTTGGCAATAAAAAAGCGACTCTAAAAGTCGCATTATTTATGCTTTCTTTAAAGTTCTTATACACTTTGTGCAGGCGGTTACTGTTTGCTCCTTTCCGTCAACTTCAATTGTTGTTTTCTGAAGATTGAGATCATATTTTCTGTTATATTTTTTATTTGAAAAAGAAACATTTTTGCCGGCCATTTTGCCTCTTCCGCATATTTCACATACTCTGCTCATAACTATTCCTCCATACAAAAAATTAATTCATGCTTTAGCATTATAGCATCTATTGGCTCAAAAATCAACTCTTTTTGCCAAAATTTATTCCAAACAACACAAAATTTTTATCTTTTTTCGGTGAATTGCAAAAAAAATGTTGTTTTTTTTCAAAATATATTGTATTATATATAAAGCGAAAAGTCTAAAAAGGGGTAATATGACAGTAGATACAAACAACTATTATGGCAATATTTCTATTTCCGACAATTCGATTAGGATTGTTGCGGGCTATGTCGCACTTGATTGCTATGGAGTCGTTGACCTTGTAAACAAATCTATTTTAGACAGTGCAAGAGAATTATTTAAAAAAGAACCTTATTCCAGAGGAATCAAGATAAGTCATATCGACAACAGAATTTATATTGATGTTTACTGTATTTTAAAATACGGTGTCTCTATTAGTGCCGTTGCTGAATCGCTTAGAAAAAGCGTTAAATATAGTGTTGAAAACTTTACTGGTATGCTCGTTGACGCAGTAAACGTTCATGTTGTCGGAGTTAGAGTTTAGGAGCAAAATTATATATGATAAAGACTATTAACGGAGCAACATTCCGCAAAATGATTGCAGCGGGTGCAAGTCTCCTTGAACAAAATAAAAAATATGTCGATTCATTAAACGTTTTTCCTGTGCCAGATGGCGATACCGGAACAAACATGTTTCTCACAATGAAATCGGCTGTAACAGAGGTTTCACAATGTCCAACTTCAAACTTGGACGCATTAAGCCAAGCGTTTGCCAAAGGTGCACTTAAAGGTGCAAGAGGAAACAGCGGTGTTATAACTTCTCAAATTTTTAAAGGGTTTTGCGGTGAAACTGCAAAGCATAAGGAAATCACAACAAAGATTTTTGCAAAAGCAATGCAAGAGGGTGCCAACATAGCCTATAAGGCTGTTACAAAACCAAAGGAAGGCACAATCCTCACAGTTATTCGGGTTATGGCTGAAAATGCCGTCAACGTTGCAAAAAAGTGTGACGACTTTGAAGAGTTTTTCAAAAAAGTTCTTGAAGTGGGCGAGGAAATCTTAAAGCAAACGCCTGAAATGTTGCCTGTACTTAAAAAGGCAGGCGTTGTTGATGCAGGTGGAAGGGGAATTATAATTGTTTTCACTGGGTTTTATAAACTTATTGTAGGCGAAGAAGATTTTGAATTTCAATTTGACGACGAGAAAACTCCACAAACAGTTGATGATGTTATTGCCGACATAAACAATATTGAGGATATACCTTTTGGATATTGCACCGAATATATGATAATTCACATGAAGAAGAAAACAACAACAGCCGATATAGACAAGCTGAGAGAAAAACTTGTTGAACTCGGTGATTCTGTTATATGTATTGGCGACCTCAATCTTGTAAAAGTGCACGTACATTCAAATGAACCAAACAAGGCACTTGAATATGCTTTGGAACTTGGCGAACTTTACAATGTTAAAATTGAAAACATGAGAGAGCAAAATCGTGAAATCAAGAAAAAGGCAAATGTTCTTGAAGAAACTAAGGAGCATGGCATGATTGCCGTTGCACCTGGCGAGGGGCTCAGCGTTATATTTAAGGATTTAGGTGTTGATGAAATAATTGTTGGAGGGCAAACGATGAATCCATCTGCTGCAGATATTGCCGCCGCTGCCGACAAAGTTCCATCACGAAATGTGTTTGTTTTTCCAAATAACAAAAACATTATACTTGCTGCACAACAAGCAAACGACCTTACAAATAAAAATCTTATCGTGATTCCTACACGCTCAATACCTGAGGGAATTTCCGCATCAATTTCATTCAATCCTGAAGGAACAATTGAAGAAAACACCGAGGCAATGAACGATGCAATCAAAGGTGTAAAATCCGGTTCTGTAACTTACGCTGTAAGAGACACACATGTTGATGGATTTGACTTGAACGTTGGAGATATTATTGGACTTGATGATAAAGCCATACTTGCAAAAGGCAAACTTGTTTCAGAGACAACAGAAAAACTTATTGCAAGCATGATGAGTGACGATGTGATGAACATAACATTGTTTTATGGTGAGGATATACGAGAAGATGAGGCAAATGCTCTTGCTGACAACCTTGCAAAAATTTATCCTGATTGTGAAGTGACAACGGCAAATGGTGGACAACCTGTTTACTACTATTTGGTAAGTCTGGAATAGAATTTTGATAAACAACAATAGCAACTAAAAAACAATCATGATAGAAAATATCAACAAACGCGATTGAAATTATTAACAATAAACAAAAGCAATTGAATTTAAAAATAACGATTGAAATTATTTAAAAATAACGATTGGGGTTATTGATGATAATGGTTGAAGTTGTTGATATAATGCTTGAAATTATTGTAATGTAATCTTTATAAAAATTAAAGAACAATTGCGATTGAGGTTATTATAAAGTAAATTTTATAAAAGATAATCATGATTAAAGTTGCCAAAAAACAGAAGAAAAAGATACTATCAATAAAAACAAAAATTATTAAAAATTTCAATAAAATTTGATAATTTTTAAGAAAAAAACAAAAAAATGAGCAAATTTGCTCATTTTTTTAATTATTTTTCATTTTCATCTAAAGAAAAGCGTTCGGGAGATATGTGTGCAGGTTTTACTGACCCTCTTTGTTCGGGCTTACTTTCTTCCGCTGTTCGGAAGTCTTTTTTATTTAATGTGCCTCTTATTTTTGCAAGATTTATTTTGTTGAGTAAGTAACTCGTTTGTCTGAAATTGTTTAAGTATTCTTGTTCATCATCGGTGAAAGTGACATCGTCTAAATCAATCACATCATAAATATTTTTAAGTCCCAGTCGTGATGTGAGATTCTCAAACATTTGTTTTGAATTTCCATTCAGCAAAATATTCTTTGTTGCATTTGCGATGATGTCAAAGTTTTTCAGTCCGATTAATTGTGCCAAATCTTTATTTTTGCTCATTGCACAATCAATGATTTCTTTTTTGTTGCCTTCAATAAAATCTTTTAAAAGTGGAAATGCGGTGGTGTATGCAGATGGACTATATTCGGCAAGCCCGACTGAAAAATCATCTTTTTTCAGCATCTTTGTGATTTGAAGTGCCAAATAATCATTTACTACTTCATTTACAAGAGATTCTCGTTCGCTGCCGATTGTTGTAAGCAATTCTTTTTCCAAGTTTGCCACCTGTAAGCCGGTTTTGACAACTAAATTTGTGTCAGTGTTTGAGATGAGAGAACTTTGCACAATATGATTTAACTCATGGATTAGTGAGTCGTCACTCAGAAAGAATGTTTTAGGAACAACGCAATAAAAATATAATTCATCTGGTTTTTCTGCATAATAAGTTGGTTCAACAAATGCGATTATATTTGAGTCGCGAGAAGTTATATAATCATAAACTGATGAAATTATACTTCCCTCAAACAATCCTTTATTTTTTATTTCGCCAAGCACCTTATTTACACACGGATAAGATTTTAAAAGGTTTTCTTGAAAATCCTTTTTTAAAGCAAGCAGGGGATTTGTGATTTGACTATCGGTTGTAAGTTTTTCAAATTCTTCATATGAGACATCACAATTATCTTTCACACATTTTTCATAAATTTCTTTAAGTTTCTCTTTTTCGTGACTGCAACGAAAAGCAGGGTCAAGCATGATAATATCTCTAAAATTTTCTAAAAATGGTGAAAATTTTTCAATTTTTTGTGGTTTTAATGTGCTTTTTATGAAATCTTCTAAAATTTGATTGCAGTTTTGATTGTATTCATCAGTCAAATTTTTTCTATATAGGCATTCCTTTTCCATTGATGCAGCAATTCTGTTACGCTCACTTGAAAGATATGCAAGATTGCTTAAACATTCATCAAAATCTTTCTTAAATGATTGTAAAACATTTTTTAACATCTTTTTTGAAGTCGAATCATTTAAAATTGCAAATGTGTTTGTTTGGGAAAATCCGCAAGCCTCTTGAACAAATTTTAAAAGTGTTCCACTCAATTTTTCTCCCGCATCAAGTTTCTTTATCCACCCATCGATGTCTATCTGAGGGAACTCGTCAATTGTAAATGAATTTAAATTGTTGTTGTCGTAGTAATCATAAATGATTTCTTCCCGTTTTTGTGCAAAATAAATGTCAAGTGCTAGTAGTTCATCATGCTCCGGCTTTGAAAGGTAAAGAAAAATTGTATGATTAAGGTTGTCTGTGATTTTTTGCCTGTATTCCTCGCCGTAAAATTTAACAAAATAGTCGATTAACTTTGGAAGCTTGTCCTTTATCGGGTCCTCTAAATTTATGTTTTCCAAACCATGTTTAATCATAATATCCTCCTAAATCATCTGATTTATTGGCATCATTGTATGAATTTTTTGAAATTTCTACGTTTTTTCTAATATTTTCCACTGTTTTTGCTGCTTCTATGTAAAGATATGTGTTTTTGGACCAATCGAGATTGAGACTTATATCTTTCAATTCTTTCCCTGGTGCTTTTTCTTGTATTTCTTGCAATATTTCTTTAATTATGTTTGGCAAATTGCGTCTTTGTCCAAGTGACAAAATATCACTTGCAATCTGGGAAAGCGTTTCAAAATTTTCCTTACCAATCTTCTGGGCGAAAGCATCGGGATCGTCTCCCATTCTTGCCTCTATTGCATCGTCCAAGTTTTCTTCAATAAATTCTTGAAAGATTGGAAATGCAAAGGCATAAATTGCTGTTTTATATGGCGTTTTGCCAAGATGAAAATCATCTCGCTGCAAAAGAGCATGAATTTTTAGGGCAATATATTCGTTGAAAATTTCATTTATGTCGTTATGTTGGGTGTTTTGTTTCCTTCGTGCAAGGTTGTCCTCTGATTTGAAAAAGCCTGTTTTTGAATAAAAAATTCTATTTTTTAAGTAGTTTGTGCTTTCAACCACATGATTTAACTCATGAATTGCGCATGAATCGATAAGAGAAAAGTAGGTGCTTAAAACACAAATATTTTTTGTCTTATTTGGCTGGTCAAAACTATATGTTGGGAAAATATAGCCTGCACATGTGCTGTAATTTACAAATTCTGAGATTGAAGAGAGAATTTCACTTTCATACAAAAATTCTCCCTGATAAATTTGAGAAATGTTTTCACTGTAACCATTTAAATAATCGGATATTTTTTCAAAGTATCCATTTTCAATGTCTTGCAAATGTTTGCCTATTTCATTTGAGAACAATAGTTTTGTAAATTTGCCAAATGATTTTATTTTATTAGTTTTTGCAACAATGTTATAAAATTCATCTATGTTTTTTATATTGTATTTTGTAAGTGAATTTTGACCATCCATTATCCATTTTCGTAAATCTGGAAGATATGGCGTGATGTCAACTTCTTTCAATCCAAACCTTTCATTTACATGTTTTTCGAGGGCGGAAAGTTGCATTTCATCATATTCGGTTCTGTAACGATCAAAATTTCTTTTAAATTCCACTGATGGTGAAAGCACTTTTTTCTTGCCCTCGTGAAGAGTTGCAAACTTGTCCTCATATTTTGTTTTGTAAAGTTGATAAAGTTTTTCAAGTGCGGTTGAAATTTCCTTTTTGTTGTTTGCGTAGACTTTTTCAAACAAATTTCCCATTTGTTTGAATGAAATATTGTTTACATCTTGCCCGATAAGAGTTTTTAAAAACATATAAACACTTGCATAATCATCTTTTCCAAGTCCGTTTGCCCACGATTGCAAACTGCTTAGTTGCAAAAAAGATGGGAGAGGAAGCGGTTGCCCGTCAATGTCCAAAATTTTCAATGCCTCATTATTAAATTCCTGCAAAAGGCTGTTTTCCTCATTATTGAAATGCTCCGTTGCCAAACGTGCTCTGTTTTCATGTGCTTTATCAACAAAAACAAATGTTGTATTTTTAATTCGGTCGCTTATACGCTCGCGATATTTTTCTCCATAAAACTCGACAAAATACTCGATGAGTTGATCGAGTTTTCCCTCAAAAGGATTGTTTAAATTTATCCCATTGAGATCGTTTACCATAAATTATGGCTCCTCATAAGTTCGACAAAATCTCTGTAATTTGCCGGGAATTTGTTTCTTCCCTCATAGTTGTAAACTTTTCCGTCTTTCTCAATTTTGACGTTGTAACTTTCGCCATCAAGAATCATGTTGTTTACCATGCGATTATCCCATGATGAAACAATTGCAAGCAAGCGGCTTGCGAAAGGGGGAACGTCAAGTTCAATTTTCTTGCCATTGAAAACGGCCTCATTCTTTTCATCATCTAAAGTTAGATGTCTGCTTTTGTACATATTAAAAACGGTAACTGTTATTTTCATAAATCACTCCTTAATAATAAATATATCAAAATTAATATTAAATGTAAAGAATTTTAGTTAAAATGAATTTGTTAAACTTCAATATGGCTGTTATAGATATATTTTATCATATTTTTATTTATTTGTAAAGAGTTGCTTTTAAATAAAGAATAAGTTAAAATATGTTTATGGGAAAAAGAATTGATGTGGCTTTAAGTGAAAAATTCAACATTACGCGAAGCCGAGCAAAACAACTCATCGAAGAGGGCAAAGTGCAAATTGACGACAAGATAATCACAAAGCCCGCCATGCTTGTTGAGGAAGATGAAAATATAAAAATCACCGAAAGTAAGCAATATGTTTCACGGGGTGCTTATAAACTTAAAAAAGCACTTTCTTTTTTCAATGTGTTATTGAAAGACAAAATTGTACTTGATATGGGAGCGTCAACGGGCGGATTTTGTCAAGTTGCACTTGAAAATGGTGCAAAAAAAGTGTATGCAGTGGATGTCGGCAATGGGGTTTTAGATAAATCTTTGTGTCAAGATGAGCGAGTTGTCAATTATGAAAATAAAGATGTTAGAAATTTGACATTAAATGATATTCCGAATTGCGATTTTATTACGGGTGACTTGTCTTTTATATCATTAAAACTTGTTTTGCCTCACATCAATATGCTTTTGCCTGATGTGGAAATGATTTTGTTGTTTAAACCACAATTTGAGTGTGGTCCAAAGATTGCAAGAAAATATAAAGGTGTTATCAAAGATAGAAAAATCCATATTGAACTTTTAAAAGAGTTTATCGAATTTGTCAAAAATTTAAATATAACTGTTTGCGATTTGACATATTCTGCCATAAAGGGGAAGAGTGGAAATATTGAATATTTGTTGCACCTAAATGGAGAGAAAGAGAAAAATTTTGATGTTGAGTGGGTTGTTGCTGAAGCGTTCAAAAATTTGAATAATTAATAAAAAATTTAATAATCAACAGAAAATTTTGATATAAAACTAAAATAGAAAAAACCTAATAATCACTATAAAAAATTTGATAATTTGCAAAAAATCATGTAAAATTTGAAAAAAACGCAATTTTTATTGAAAAATTATCAATTTTCATTGTATTTTTTTTGAGTTTGTCTTAATTTTGCAATAAAAATACACCCATAACGTGTTTTGCTTTCTGGGTGCATTTTTTGCAATTTGTTTGGATAAATTTATTGAATTTGTTTGTTTAAATAATTTGCAAGTCATAATCTTGTAACTTGTGCCGCCGTTGGGTATAATGGCAAGTCGTCAAGTCCTGGGCACGCCTGTGAAGTTTGACATGCTTGGCATGGTGGAACAACAGGGTATCCGTATGATGGCAACAATAAATCTACAACTGCAGTGACTTTAGTCAAAATTTGTATGCATCCTGTAACCGTGA
>CANQHL010000011.1 GCA_947623775.1 uncultured Clostridia bacterium | reverse complement strand
CCAACATCTTATGATGAAGATGATGACGATGATGTTATTGTTGAAAACCCAGACAAGAACGAAGAGGGTGATGAAGATACAGATGCAGGCGAGGGTGACACCGATGATAACCATGGTGATGACGATGATGGTGATGATGATAATGGTGAAGATGGTGACGCTGATAACGGAGACGACGACACAGATCCAAACAACAAATAAAATCTTCTAAAAGTAAAAGAGGAATAAAATGGCAGGTAAAGATTATTATTCAATTTTGGGCGTTAATAAGGATGCGAGCGAAGATGAAATAAAATCCTCTTATCGTAGACTTGCAAAAATGTATCACCCAGATTTAAATAAAACCGAAGAGGCGGCGAATAAGTTTAAAGAGATAAACGAAGCCTATGAAGTGCTTGGAAATCCTCAAAAACGGGCAAACTATGACCAGTATGGCACTGCCGACGGAAATCCGTTCGGCAGCGGTGCTGGGCAAGGCGGCGGATTTAAAGATTTCTTCAGCGGTGGGTTTTCCGATATTTTTTCAGACATCTTCTCTGCATTTGGCGGTGGAGAGGCCCGTACTCAAACGCGTGGTAGTGATATTAATTTAGGACTTACACTTGAATTTGAAGAGGCTTGTTTTGGCTGCGAAAAGACAATAACGGTAAATAAAGTTGAAAAATGTCCATCTTGCAAAGGTACAGGTGCAAAAAACGGGAAAGAATTCACCGTATGCCGCGAATGTAATGGAACGGGAAGAGTTCGTTATCAACAAAATACTGTTTTTGGCACAACGATTCGTGAATCATATTGTCCAAAATGTAACGGAACGGGGCGAATGATAAAGGAAAAATGTCCTGATTGTGGCGGTAAAGGTGATAAAAAAGTCACAAAAAGCATCAAAGTTAAATTTCCAGCCGGTATAGATAATGGTCAAACATTGAAAATGCGTGGTGAGGGTAATTCGCCAAGCGGAATGGGTACAAATGGTGATTTAAACATAAAAATCAGTGTAAAACCGCATAAAATTCTGGTAAGAAAGGATTATGATCTTTATTTAGATTTATATGTGCCTTTCACAACTGCAATTTTAGGTGGAAAAGTTGAAATACCAACTTTAAATGGAATTTATACATTAAACATTCCTGAACTTACATCAAGCGGAACAATTATAAAAATTAAAAACAAAGGGGTTAAATTCTTAAATAAAGATGGTTATGGAGACTTACTCATCACTGTAAAGTCCGAACTTCCAAAGAGCCTCGACAAGGATACAAAGTCAAAATTAACTGAACTTGCCGCTAAGATAGGGGATAATTCCTATGTTAAATATAACAACTTTTTAAAGAATTTGAAATAAGAAAAAGATGCCAAAATTTGGCATCTTTTTTGTAAACTGAATAAAAATTTTGTGACTTTTTAGTTCAAAGATAATTTTAATTGTTGCGTTTATTGAAAAACGCCAGCACTAATTTAGACTAGCATTCCTGCCTTTGTGTGCCAATAGGTTATAAAAATTTGCCTAAACATCATGTCTTAAAAGAGTATGTTTTACCTAAACCTCTAGCACTATTTATTAAGGGAGATGGAGTGAGTACTAAACTTTGAAATAAAGTTTGTCAGAGTGCAAAAGCATGGCAAAACCTTGTCCAAAATGGTTGTATTCATTCTCCATTATTTATTTACGTTTTGAAAAAATATCTCTCATTCGCGAAAAATTAAGCAAAAAGTGGCATTTTATCGCAAAAAAATGCAAAAATAATGTCAAATTTGTTAAATTTTCTTTTTTTGTTAAAATTATCTAATTGTTTGTCAATATTGAAACAACGGCAAGAAGAGACATCACTGCAGTGTCACATCTTAAAATTCGCTTGCCTAGTGAAATGGTCTGTGCATGTTCTGAAAGTATATTTGCTTCATTCTGAGAAAAACCTGCTTCATTACCTACAATTAAAGCAATGTTGTTTTTATTTTCCAAAAGTTTGACATCAAATGGCGTCGTGCTGTTTTCATAGGCAAACAAAACAAGGTCAAAATCCTTTATTCGGCTTGGAATGCTTTTTAGGTCAATAGGCTGTTCAACTTCAATCAACCTTGATCTTTCACATTGTTTGCATGCCGTAATTACCTGCATTTTTACGCGCTCACTTTTTATATCCTTAATCATGGTGTATTCGCTGGTGAATGGTATAATTTTACTCACTCCAAGTTCAATGCTCTTTGCGATTATGTTGTCAAAGTATTCCTTTTTAGGAAGCATTTGAAACAGCACGATATTCCTTTTTGGCAGTGCCGGGCATAATTTTTTATCAAAAACATCTAAAATACAATCATTTTTATTAAATTTTTGTATTTTGCAGTGATAATCATATTCATCATCAACGCAGGCAATCACATCGTCACCCTCATTTAATCTCAATACTTTTTTTGCATGAGTGAATTCTTGTCCACTTAAAATAATCTTATCCCCATGCAATTCTCCGAAAAATCTTTTCATACAACCTCACGAATAAAGTATATCAAAAACTTTTAATTTTGTAAACTTAACAGCGGTTAAAAAATTTATTTATGCACATTCCCGCCATAAAGTATATCGCACATTTGGGAATTGAGATGTTGAGACAATCGTTTGTTGGTGGCAAACAGCAGTTATTTTGTGGGGGTTGAGGTGGGAAACAGTTGTTTGGCGGAGTTTGAGATGGAAAACAATTGTTTTGCGGAAGGCAGTTGCCAAAAGGCGGGCATCCGAATGGCGGGCAATCGTTACAATTAAAAGGCGGGCATGGTGTGTGCCAGGGGTTGGTCCAAACAGGGCATGTGCAGTTTGTACAGTTTTTCCATATAGAGCAATTCATTTTTACCTCCTTATACTATTTTTAATTTTTGATTAATAAAATATATCATGAAAAATTCTTTATTGAGTATACTCACTTTGCTTGGTGTGGTTATCGGTTCGGGTTTTATGAGCGGCAAGGAAATTGTTGTTTTCTTTTCCCGCTTTGGCTCTTTTTCATTTGTAGGTATTTTTATCGTTTTTGTTCTGTTTTTTTTGCTGTTTAAATTTATGTTTTTCTACGGACAATATGCTTTAACAAGATTGGCAAAATCAAAAATATCCTTTGCCATAAACACGGTGTTATGCCTTTTCTTTTCTGCTGCAATGTTCGCCGGAATTTCAAGTATTTTGAATTTTAATGTGAAATTTTTCAATTTTTTCGTGTTTTTTATAGTAATTTTCACTTGTTTTCTTGTTTTTAAGTTTGGAATTGGCAGTTTGAACAAAATAAATTTATTCTTGGTGCCATTTATGATTGCGGTGTTGTTGATAACGCTGTTTAGCAAATTTTCATTATCATCTCTGGGTGATTTTAATTTCTCTTTTGTCTCGGTTTTTTATTCAATTTTGTATGTTGTGTTAAATACGTCAAACAGTGGAATTTTGATTGCCAAATTGGGTGAAAGTCTTACAAAAAGACAAAAAACGCAAGTGGCTTTTATTTCGTCACTTACGCTTTCATTAATTTTGCTGGTCGCAAATTGGGTTCTCATTCAAAATCCAGAATGTTTTGATGATGCCATGCCACTTATTATCATGTTCTCTTCTTACATGAGGGTTCTGATGATTATTGTGACTTTGATAGGCTGTTTAACAACTCTTCTCACTCTTGTCTATACATTATCATCTTCTTTGAGAGGGCTGTGCAAAAATGAATTTTTTATATTTTTCACAAGCGTGATTTTGCCGTTAACACTAAGCCTACTTGGATTTAATTTTATACTTGAACAATTGTATCCGCTTGCATCGGTGCTTGGTATATATCTTCTTTTCGACTTATTTTTTGTACCTTTTTTCAAGAGGCAACACAAGGAAGTACATTCCACTCGCAAGGACACAAAGAATTACAATACTTGACATCACTATATCAAGTTTAAGAAGTTGTGAGCCGTAATTGATTAAATAGCCCAGTCCCGCTTTACTTGATAGGTATTCGCCCATAATGGTTCCAACCCAACTCATTCCAACATTGATTTTGAGTGCGGTAACGAAATCCGGCAAAGCATTTGGTAGAATTAATTTAAAAAATATCTGATATTTTTTGGCGTGCATTGATTTCATGAGCAATATTTTATCATTATCGCATGAAATGAAAGCGTTCAGCATTGAAATTGTGGTGATTATAACGCAAATCAATATACACATTACAATGGTTGCACTTGTGCCGGAGCCAACCCAAAATATTATCATAGGACCTAACGCAATTTTTGGCAGAGAGTTTAAGATGATGAGATATGGCTCGATAATTCTTCTCGTTTTTTCGCTCCACCACAGGATAACCGCTATGGCAAAACCTATACTCGTGGCAAGAATGAAGCCTATGATGGTTTCATATAAAGATGTCCAAATGTTTATCCAAAGATTTCCTTCCTTTGCAAGGGTAATTATTGTTGTGACAATTCGCGATGGGCTGGAAAAGAAAAACGGGTCAATAACTTTTGTTTGAGAAAGAAGTTCCCAAAGCCCTAAAAATACTACAAAAAGAGCAATTTGCATGAAAATTACGAAAATTTTATCATTTCTAACCCTTTTTAGATATAATTTTCGGGCTTTGGAGAAGTTAATGTTTTTGTTTTTCATTATACTAATTTTCTCCAAATTGATTCAAAGTAACTGCCAAAACTTTTATCCTCGCGTTTCTCAAGCGGAGAATTGCCCTCAAGTGAAAGATTTATAATGTCTTTTACCGAGGAAGGGCGTTTTGACAAAACAACAATTTTGTCGGACATGGAGATTGCTTCTGAAATATCGTGAGTGACAAGCAGGGCAGTCTTTTTTTCTGATTTTATAATTTCATAAACGTCGTCACACACCTTCATTCGTGTTTGATAGTCAAGTGCTGAAAATGGCTCATCAAGGAGTAACAGAGTCGGTTCAAGCACAAGAGTTCTTATCAGTGCAGCACGTTGACGCATTCCTCCGCTTAATTGGCGAGGTTTTTTGTTTTTAAAGTTGTAAAGATCATATTTTTTCAACAAATCCTCTGCAAAAGCAAGTTTTTGCGGATCTTTTTTTTGTTTTGTAAGTTCAAGCCCTAATATTATGTTTTGCCAAATGGTTCGCCATTCAAATAAATGATCACGCTGGAACATATATCCTATTCGATTATCATTTTTTTCAATTGCTCCACCTTGCAAAAGTATTTCCCCACTTGAGGGTTTAAGCAAACCGGCAATAAGGGAAAGTATTGTTGTTTTGCCGCACCCGCTTGGCCCGACAAGTGATGTGAATGAATTTTCATCTATATCAAAGCTGACATTTTCAAGAGCGCATATCTCACTTTCTTTTGTTTGATAGAAGTATTTAATGTTTTTGAATTCGAGTAATTTGTTCATAACGACCTCTACAATATCAGTTTAGCAAAATGCAATTAAATTGTTACAAATTTTAAAAAAATGTCACTCAACATTGAAATATCGGTTTTTGTGCGATTATAATATGGGCTATAGTTGTTGCGAGAGGGAAATGTGAAAGAGGAAGACAAAATAAAAAAGGCACTTTTAAAGAAAGCACTCGGGTACAGTGCTGATGAGGTCACCGAAGAGTATTCATGTGATGCAAATGGTGACCTTATATTATCAAAGAAAAAAGTTACAAAAAAACATTTTAGTCCAGATATATCTGCTGTTAAAGTGCTGCTTGACAAATATTATAAAACCTATGAAGATGAAGTGCTTGCAATGTCGGATGAAAAACTCTTAAACGAAAGAAATGCTCTTCAACAACTGCTTAAGGAGGATGATGATGGAGATAAATGAATGCAAACACATGACAAAATGCGATTTTTATGGCTGCAACAACCTTGCTAAGTATTGCTTTTCCACAAAAGGAGTTGTAAAAAGAGATTTATGTTTTTGCGAGGATTGCCTGAAAGGAATGTATGAGGCAATTGCCAAATTGCAAATTCCAAAAGGGATTGAAAGTCCATTTAAGTTGAAAAAAAGAATGAGGAGAGAAGATGAAAAGTAAAGAAGAAATTTTGGTTAAGGAAGTTATAGACGACTTTAAGGCGAGAGCGGAAAAAAGAAAAAGTTTTGACCTTATTTGGCAGATTAATATGAACTTTTTAATGGGAAATCAATATTGCAATATTGGTTATGGCGGAAAGCTTGAAGAAAGCGATAGACAATATTTTTGGCAAGAAAGAGAGGTTTTTAACCATATTGCACCCATTTTTGACATTCGTTTTGCTAAATTATCAAAAATTAAGCCGGAAATCAACATCTTGCCGGTTACAAATGATGAGCGTGACAAACAATCGGCTAAACTTTCAAAAAAAATTTACAATTCAATAAAAAATAAACTTGAAATTGATGAAAAAATCAATCAGGCCATAAAATGGTCTGAAGTCTGTGGCACAGTGTTTTACAAGGTGGATTGGAATTCAAAACTTGGTCAAACAGTGGCAAATGACGAAAACGGGCAAAGCATAAAAAGTGGTGATGTTGAAGTTTCAGTTGTCGGCCCTTTTGAAATTTATCCCGATTCCACTGTTTGTGAAAATATTGAGGATTGTCAAAGCATAATTCACGCAAAGGCATACACTACTGCACAAATAAAAAACATGTATGGCGTAGAGGTTGAGGGCGGAAAGGTGAACACCTATTCGCTGGACAATGTCACAAACGGGGTTGGTGGACTTGGCTTCAATGGCACAGCTCCTAAACTTATTGAAGATGTGAAAAATGATAGTGCGGTTGTAATTGAAAGATATTGCAAGCCATCTATTCAATATCCCGATGGGAGACTTACCATCGTTGCAGGCGAGACGCTTGTTTATGATGGTATATTGCCGTATAAGTGCGGTGATGAAAATGAAAGGGATTTTCCTTTTATTAAGCAAACTTGCATTTCCGAACCGGGGTGTTTCTGGGGAACAAGCATTATTGAGAGGCTAGTTCCTGTCCAAAGGGCGTATAATGCGGTTAAAAATAGAAAACATGAATTTATAAACAGGCTTTCACTTGGTGTGCTTAGTGTGGAAGATGGTTCTGTCGACCTTGATAACCTTGAAGAAGAGGGGTTATGTCCTGGGAAAGTGTTGGTGTATAGGCAGGGAGCATGTGAACCTAGATATTTACAAAGTGAGTCACTGCCAAACGGAATTGAAGAAGAGGAAAAACAACTTTTAGATGAATTTAACAGCATAAGTGGTGTTAACGACTTGTTAAATGGCGAAAAGTTTTCAACTCAAATAAGTGGTGTTGCTCTTGAACTTATGATTTCTCAAGACGAAACAAGGCTTAACGCCTCAATTTCAAGCATAAATTCAGCACATAAACTTATTGCCAAAAAGATTTTGAAATTATATAAACAATATGCTTCATTCCCACGTCTCGCAAGGGTGTGTGGTGAAAATGGACAAATTGAAATGTTTTATTTCAATTCTTCCGATATTACAAGTGATGATATTGAATTAGAGGTGAGCAATGATAGTCTGCAAACACTTTCTCAGAGAAGAGAACTGATATTTCAATTGCTGGATAATGGAATTTTAAATGATGAAAACAATCAGTTGTCAAACAAAATGAAGTGCAAAGTGCTTGAAATGTTGGGCATGGGAATATGGGAAAATGCTCAAGACATAAACGAATTACACATCAAAAAGGCCGATGGCGAGAATTTGAAGTTTATAAACAATGAAGATGTGAAAGTTTCCAAAATTGATGAACATAAATTGCACATCAATGAGCATATTGCTTTTATGCTGGGAGAAGATTTTGAAAAAGCAGCAAAGAAGAATAAAGACCTTGAAGAAAAATTTTTAAAACATATCGAAGAACATAAAAAATTATTAAAAGAAAATGAAAGTGAGGAGGAAAAATGGACGAAAACAGAGAACAACCGATCATAATGCCGGCAATGGCTTTAAACGGAGCAAATGATGATGGTGCCGAGGGCGAGGTCGGCTCTCAAAACAACGACAACTTAGGTAAATTCAAAAATGCACAGGCACTTTTGACGGCTTATAATAATTTAGAAGCCGAATTTACCAAAAAGTGTCAAGAGCTTAGTCAACTAAAGCAAGATAAAGAGAACGAGGAAAAAGTGGATAAACAACCTCATGAGGAAGATAAAGAAGCACTTTTTCGTTCTTTCCTTGAAGAAAATGGCGAGGCGGAGAAATATGCTGAGGAAATTAAAAATTCAGTAAGCACTTCTCAAAATCAAAACCCATACCGGGTTGCGTGGGCAAATATTCTGCTTGAAAAATTGAAGAGCGAGGATAAATTAAGCGATCCGATTTTAAGTCAATATATTTTAAATGATGAAAACATAAGAAACAAAATTTTGGAGAAATATCTTGAAAATTTAAGCAGGTCTAAACCACCGGTTATATTTTCAGCGCAGGGCGGAGAAAGGTTGTCGGGAGTTATGCCTGACAACCCTAAAACGCTTGCTGAGGCAAAAGAGATAGTTGACAAAATGTTTAGTTAATTACTAAATTTGCAAAATTTGTTAAAATTTTTATGTTTTTTATTAAAATTAAGACGAATTTTTTAAATTATGGAGGAAAAATGGTAACTTTACAAACAGCTGAAAGTGCATTGAAAAATGTCTATCTCGGTGTTGTCGCAAATGCGTTAAACACAAAGGCAAATCCACTTTTGGCAAAAATTAAACAATCAACAAAAGATGTATGGGGTAAGGAAATAAGAAAACTTGCTCCTTACGGCATCAATGGTGGTGTTGGTGCAGGAAAGGAGGATGCCGGACTTCCTATCTCTTCCGGCAATGGATATGTTCAATTTGTAGCCGATCTTAAAAACCTTTATGGAAGAATTGAACTTTCTGATAAATCAATAAGAGCATCTGCAAGCAATGTTGGTGCTTTTGTAAATCTTCTTTCAGATGAAATGGAAGGACTTGTAAAAGCAAGCACTTTCAACCTAGGCAGAATGCTTTATGGAGATGGCAGCGGGCTGCTTGCCACTGTTTCATCAGAAGAGGGCAAAGTTGTAACTTGTGATAAGGTTAACAATATAATTGAGGGAATGCTCATTGATGTTTATACGGGCGAATCAAAAACATCTCAAGCACCTATTAAAGTTGAATATGTTGACAGAACAAACAAATCGTTTAAATTCTCAGGCGAAGCTACAATCACTGAGGGAGATAAATTGTATGTTCAAGGTTCAAAAGGCTTGGAAATAAGCGGACTTGGCAAACTCTTTGGCGAAGAGACAACTTTGTATGGAGTTTCTACAAGTGAATATCCTTGGTTGAAACCATACAAAAGCACATCTTCCACTGAAATTTCCGATATTTTAATTCAGCAAGCAATTGATTTTCTTGACATGAATACAGATAGTCAAATCAACTTTATCACCTGCTCAAGTGTTGTAAGAAGAGCATATCAAGAATATCTCGGAGCATACAGACGCAACATTGATGTTGTTGAACTTGACGGCGGATTTAAAACAATCACTCACAATGGCATTCCTGTTGTTGCAGATAGATTTGTAGATGATGATACAATGTATTTATTAAATACAAACGACTTTACTCTTCATCAACTTTGCGATTGGCAATGGCTTGAGGGTGAAGATGGAAGAATCTTGAAACAAAATCAGGGTTATCCAACTTACAGTGCAACTCTCGTGAAATACGCCGAACTTATTTGCGATAAGCCATGCGGACAAGCAAAAATTTCAGGGATTAAGTCAACCGTAACAAATCCATTTAAAGCGTAGGAGAAAAAATGCGAAAAATAGAAAATGATTGTTATTTTATATGTCAAAGATTAAAGGAAATTGACCCGAGTTATGAGGTTTTTTACAACAATGGACATTTTGAAGTGCATTCGTTTGAACAGATTAAAAACAGTTATTGTTTCACTGTTCCCTTTGACAAACTCGATAGCCGTACAATTGATTACGCACTGAAAACAAGAAGTAACAATCGTGACAAGATAATCGCAGAAATTGAAAAAAACAACCAACTTGTTTATGAAAATTATATAAAAAACACTGTAAATTTGTTAAAGGAGGGCTTATGCTTGTAAAAGATATAATTTTAAAGGCGTGCGTCTTTACTTCTAGTGATGAACTAGCGAGTTTGGTTGAAAAAGGGAGTGAACTTAATGAGGAGATGCAACATCTCCTCGGCAAGTTCATTAAATGCTTCAACTTGACTCGTAATGAGATTGTAAGCGAATATGAACCAATGTTGAAAGTTGAAGAAGTTGCAAGCAAAGATGGGAAAATTTTGTTTTCATCTCTCAATGAAAAAGTCGTTGATGTTGTGTCTGTTAAAGACATTGATGGGAAAAACGTTGTTTTTAAAGTTTTTGACAACTATATTGAGTGCAACTGCGATAAAGTTAAGGTTTATTACAACGCCTTACCGCAAGAGTTAACCCTGCAAGATGAGTTTGAGTCTGTTATCCCCGAACGCGTCTTTGCCTATGGTGTTGCAAGAGAATATTACTTTCTTGAAACGTTATACGAAGATGCTTCTATCTGGGATGATAGGTTTAAAAACAGTCTGCAAAATCTTATACGAAAAAAATCACAAACCATTATGCCAGCGGGGAGGTGGATTTGATGTATTACCAAAGAAGCCTTTCTGTTAAGAAAAGTGACGAAAAGGATTTTGAATATGATTTATTTGCAAATTCCCAGAATTTTGAAGATGATGCAAGCACATTAAAAATTGGCGAACCTCATATTGTTTACAATGTTATTTCTCGTGATGGCACATTGAAACCGGGATATGGATTTAAAGATGTTGCAATGCCAATCAGTGAGGACGATCTTGACAATGAAGTAAAAATATCAATTAGAGGGGGCGAGGTAAAAGAAATCTGGAAACTGAAATGGTATGATAGAAGTTCTGATAAAAACAAATATTATCTCTTTTATTTCAATCAAAATGCGGAAATTTGCTATGATAATATATTTAACGAAAGACCATTAACTCTTTACATTGATACAACGTTTACTCAAACTCCTTTTGTTGCTTATTATAGATATAATTCAATAGATGCTATACTTCTCTCGGGCGAGGGGCAAGATTTGACAATTATAACTTCAGGAAATTTGAAAACTAATGAAAATGCCCCGAGAATTATTTCTTGTTGCAGTCACTATGGGAGACTTTTTGCAATCACAGCGACTGCGAGAGGTAAACTTGTGTATAGCGAGGAGCCTGATGTTTTGAAATGGGTTGACGATAAAACCAAGGACCTTGATTTCAGTGACGAGCGTGGTGACTTAAACAGAATTATATCATTTAATGATTATCTGTTTGTGTTTAGAGATTTTGGTATAACAAAGGTGTCGATTTATGGGGCAAACGATGAATTTGAAATAAATCATATGTATAAATCAGACAGTTATATTTATCCGAACACTATAGCTCAGTCGGGAGAAAACATATACTTTCTTGAGGGAAACAGAATAAAGGTGTTTAATGGTTCAACTGTAAAGGATGTGAATGTCGACTGCTTAAATGTCCTTAATGGTTGCGACAATCGTCACGCATATGGTGAATGTTTTGGTGGGAAATATTATCTCGCTTGTAAAGGAGTTTTTGATGATAACAAAAAAATAGGTTGCGAAAACTACAAAGATGGTTTTAACAACAATCTTCTTGTTGTTCTTGATTTATCATCAAATCATATTGATGTTGTGAGGGGAATTGATATTAAACAAATGCTTGCGTTAAACAACCGCTATAAATCCAAACTTGTTGCATGCTTTAACAATGAATACAAAGATAAAATCGGCGAGCTTACTTTTGATGGCAAAATTTTTGATAACAACATGGTTGCGTGCTGGGAAAGC
The DNA here is from genome assembly GCA_947623775.1 of uncultured Clostridia bacterium. Lineage (GTDB taxonomy): Bacteria > Bacillota > Clostridia > Christensenellales > UBA1242 > Caccovivens. Next base: position 13,039 of record CANQHL010000011.1, on the reverse strand, counting down.
GGTCAAACAGATTTTAATGTGCACGGAAGTCTTAAACGAATAAAATCATTTTTTATAAAAACGGCAAGTGATTGCATGATAACATTATCAAGCGAACGTATGTCAAAAACTTTTTCGCTGAAAGGTAAAGATGGACTGCAAAAGGTAAGAGCAAATGTTTTGGGCAACCTCTTTTCAGTAAAAATTGAGGGTGCGGAAATTAAGTGTATAAGCAATTTTGTTTTAAAGGTGAACTGCGGGAAATGAAAATCATTTTAAGAAATCATATTGACTTGAAAAAAGAAGAAGAAATGATGCTGGGTAAATTCCTTACATTAAAAATGCTTCAAAGATTCAATAAAAGGAGTTAATTATGGATTTCTGGTCAGAACTTATAAAAATCGTTGTCAGCAATGGTATATTCGCAATTCTTTTTGTTTATTTACTTTTTTATCAACTGAAAGACAGTCAAAAAAGAGAACAGGCATATCGCAAAACCATCGATGAACTTGCCGAACATTTGGTTGTTATTGATGAAGTGAAAAAGGAAGTTGAAGAACTCAAAACTTACTTTGAAAGGAGCGATGATGAAGAAGATTAAATCTTTTGGATTCTGGACTGCACTTGCTGGGGCACTCACCATTCTTGTTGAAGCGCTCGGAAAATGCTTTGGCTTTACTGTTGAAGAGGGGATTGTCAATGAAATTGTGATGGCTGTTGCCGGAGTGCTTGTTGTTTTAGGTGTGGTTTGTATGCCCGGTAAGGAAAATCAGACCGGTGATAAAGACGACACACAAACGCAGGAAGGTGAAAAGCAAAAAGAAGAGAATGAAAATCAGAAAGAAGAATAATGCTGACAAAAAGAATGTCCCAAACATTGGGGCATTTTTTTATAACAAAAACCCCGAGACATTCTCGGGGTTGCTGTAAAAATTATATGATATATTTTTTATACATGATAGTCTAGATTTTCGTCATCAATCATGTAAATTCCTGTGTAGAAATTATAATTTTTAGCCAAATCATTTTTATCTTTTAAAACTTTATACACAATTTCCAAATAATCGCATTTCCCATCAACCATTTTTTCATTAAATCTTCCGGTGATGTAAGTTTGATTTTCCTCCAGCGCTTCATCTGCTGTTGGTTCAATCAGTGAATAATATTTTCTTACATCAGTGGTACCTAGAAGAACAAGAGGATTTTGTGTTATATATGGGGAAGAAACATAGTTTCGGTCGGCAACATCAGTTGGAAGAATGGAAGTGTCATATTTTGATAAATGTATAAATTCATCTTTAAGCAACAGCCCATCATTTACAAGCTCTTTACAATTGTTAAAGTTGGTGAGGGTAAGCATTCCGTGATCGTCTGGCATATGACTCCACTTTCCACCATCTGTATATTGACCTGTGCTAAAGACAAAAGCACCATCATATACTCGTGTTTGCTCCGATGTCAAAACATAAAGTTTTTTGTGTTCTGCATTGTAATAATTTAGTTCCACCTTAATATCAATATATTTATCGAGGTTGAATCCATCATCTGGATTTGTGCCGTCCATATCAGCGTCATATTTAAGCAATATTTGCACTTCATTAATATTTTTCTCGCCTCTTGGCATTATTACCACTGATTGATATTCAAGAGGACGTATTTTTGTGGAAGTTTTGTCGTTTGGGTCGTATGCTGGGAAAAAACTATCATCATTTGCATAAAAAGTTGTGCCAGCATATTCGATAACCTCGGATGCTAAGAAACGATTATCTACGGTTAAATTTCCGCCTCCCTCTTTTCCGATTGATACATCTTCGCAAACTTTTTTAACAATTTTATCTACAGCTTGACTATATTCTCTTTTCAAAGGAAATCGTTCTGTAGAACCACTAAACTCAAAACCTGTGACATCACCTTGGGCGTTTACAACTTCATAAATCGTATCGCAAGTGGTGAAATAATCGTCTGTTATTGTGCTATCAAGTCCAATAACATTGATTTTTATCCAATTCGCAATTTTTGTGATTTGTCTTGATGCAAGCCCGACAAAAGAACCTGCTTTTTTAAACAATTCTTTTCTATTTTCGAGTGCCTCATCAACACTATTAAAGCCCATTATGGTGACAGAATAAGGTTCTTCACCATTTTGAGTGGAAGAAACTATCACTTCATTTGGTTCGAGGTCGAGAGAATAACAATATATAACATACTCAAGTGCCTTGACAAATGTTGAATATTTTTCTTCAGTGCCGACATAGGCTTGAATATATTTTGATTCTTGTGCTTGATAGTGATTGGAAACAGTGTTTAGCATTTGCAAATTTGTATAAACTTTATTATTAAATTTATAATTTGTGCTACCAGTTTCTGCTAGGATATTTGGAGAAAATAAAGCGGGTATGTTTGAGTTTTCATAACTGAAAGACCATTTCCATTTTTGATTTAAATCGGCAGCATAGATTTCATATTGCTCTGATTTTTCATATTCTGTTTTTTCTCCGTTTGTTACTTTTCCAACTACAGTTCCCTTTGTGTCAACTTTGTATCTTATGCTATCATAAAGGTAAGGAATGTTTTTGTATTCGAATGGAATTCTGTCGTCCGGGTTCGGAGGTGTATCAGTCCAATTTCCTGGCAATACATCCGGAGCATTTGCATAAACAGAAAAAATGTTTTTTAATGTTCCTTCGGCCAGAACACCATAAATTTTGTAAAGATAAGAAATTATAGAATATGCATACTTTCCATAATAATCATTTGTTTGCCCTGGCTCAGCACCGGAACCGACATCATAATCATATGTAAGGGGGCGATAAAGAACTTTTACACCATATAAGTTTTCGATCTCCTCCGTTCGTCCGCTGAGCTCACCGCCTTCTTCATCTTCAAGAGGGGATTCAGGACCGCCACAAGAAATAAAGACAAAGGAAAAGCAACAAATCATGATTAAACAAAATATTCGTAATATAATGTTTTTTTTCATATATGCCTCCCTTTAATTTATTATATATTAATATTGTAACCTATTTTGTTATAAAAATCAACTTTTTTATTAGAAAATTTTAGGTACTCTTAATATTATTGAATAAAAAAGACGACCATTAGGTCGCCTTAATTAAAATAGAAGTTCATCACCAAAATCTGCAATGTTGTATTTGCCAGAAATTTCATTATAATATGAATGAGTTTGTGCAATTGTGTTGGTTTTTTCTTCATTTAATGTTGTTCCACCGAGATTATAAGACTTTTCGCCAGTTTTTCTATATAAATTATTTTGTACATTACTCAATAAATCTCCGTCTTTGATACGTGCAGTTACTTCTTTTATGCCATTTTTTGTTATTTGTACAAATGTCACATCTTGAACTTCTTTTAATTCTGTGTCTGTTGTGTATGAAAGATCTGAAATCAAATAAGTTGCATTTTCGTCAGCCATTCCCACTTTTTCAAAAACAGCTTTAGCCAGGTCTTGATATTGTGTTTGGTTTTGTTGTGTAAAGTTAAAATCATACTCGTATTTATATGTTGCATCGTTTGTGGCGTCGATTATTTGGTCTTTAATGTTTTTAGCGTTTAAATCCTTAATATTAATTGGAGAAGACGGGGTTGCGGACGAAACAATAAAGATTGTTTTGTCTGAGTTTGGATGATTGATAATATAATTAATTTTAGATATGTTTCCATCTTCATCACAAACAAAATCCCATTTTGAGTCTATTATTTTACTAGCGTTAAATCCGATTAGGTGAGATTTGATTTCTTGTCCTAACTTCTCTTTTACGCCTTGCAAGCCTTGTTGTACTTCTGAAGAATAGTTTTGAAGTAGATCTGCCATGTCTTTAACATAAACATCTTCACTTCCATGTCCGCCATCTTCTTTGTATTCTTCCAATTTATAAGGTGCTGTCATGATGTTGTCACCGTTAAGTTGGTATGAAGTATTTAAATGTCTTCGATGATTTTGTTCAAACAATCCAGCATCATTGAGACAATTAATCATATCAGCATCAGATCCACTATCATCTTTAACTCTAAGAGTGAAAACATTTACAGTATTATCACTATTGATTTGCAGTGTGGACATTTCACGAATATTTTCTTCATTTGTTGACTCTTTATATATTCTGCTTACACCTTTTTCATAATCAGTTGAATAATATCCGCTAAATTTAGAATTTACTGCATTTTTAAGTTCAGTTTTTGTTGCATTTACTTTTGCATCATAATCGAATGAATATGTACGTTCAATAATAGGGACAACATTAAGTGTTTTTTCATTGCTGTCTGCATCTTTAACGATGTCTTCAAGTTCGATAGGATTTGAAAAACTTACATTTACGATATTGAATTTTCTAGAAGTGTCTCCTGTTTTTTCGATATATGCGTAAGAAGCATGGTCAAGTTGATCATCTATATTAGCAGTAAAGTTTAAAGACTCATAGTTTTCTGTTGAATTTTTTGTTATTTCAGGTTTAACATATCTATTGAAGAAAGTAACACCATCTTCTTTATAATCATTAATAAATTCGTCAAATGTGACATTATTAAGAGTTGGATCTTCAACAATAATTGGTGGTTTCTCTGGAGTAGATCCAGGTCCTGGTCCTGGGTTTACTGGATCATTAGTTTTTCCGCATCCGGCAAATCCAAAAATGGTGCCTACTGCAATTCCAAGGGTCACAGCGCCAACTGCGATATGTCTAAAAGCTTTTTTAAACCAAAGTTTTGTAGGGGATGGATTCTTAACATTCCCTATATAATTTTCATCATATTTTTTCATCAATTTCCTCCTCAATATGGATAACTATCTATATTATATCATATCAGTTAACAAAAATCAACCCCCATTTTAAAAATTTTATATATGTAGTAAAATGCTGTAAAATTTAGGAATTGGTGAAAAAGATTAGACAAAATTCGGCAGATAATGTAAAATTGTAATAATGAAGGGCGTTATAAACAAAAGAAATATATTTTATCCGTTTTTAGTTTTTCTTTTTGGACTCGGTGTTGCACGGGATTTGTTTTGTGGTAAGATTGATGTTATTGTTATAACCTTGATTGTGCTTTTAGTGACGACTGCATATTTGATAGCAACAAAGTGTTATAAGTCAATAGCGGTTCTGCTTTTGTTGTTCGTATTTGGTAATGGCATCTATTTTATTGCGGAGACAAATTACAAATCAAATGTTTATCAGGGGCAAGTAAGCATTGTCGGACGCGTGACTGATAAAATTTATGAAGGGAATTATAACTCGTTTACTGTTGTTCTTGATGATGTAAAAATAAATGGAAACAAAGAAAAGAAGATGCGTTTAACAATCAAGAACTGCTTGGCAAATCCGAAAGCGGGGCAGATATTGACTTTTGAAAGTGAGTGTACGCCGTCAAAATTGTATGAACTCGGGAAATTTAACTCAAGTGATTATAGAAATGGAGTGAGATACAGCAGCGAAGTTGATTGGAAGAATGTTGTTGCAATTGATGGGAAAGTCAGGTTTGATGAGAAGATAAGGCTGAGGATAAAAGACGTTATTTATAACAATATGAATGAGAGGAATGCTGGACTTGCTTATGCGGTTTTATTCGGTGACCAAAGTGGCGTCGATTGGGAAACTAAAACAACATATCAAGATGCCGGGATTGTCCATGTTCTCACTGTAAGTGGCTTGCATATCGGATTTTTAGTTACATTATTGTATTTTGTGCTTAGAAAATTAAGAGTTAATAAATATGTCCGCTTTGGAATTATAACCATTTTAATTATTTTTTATAGTTATCTTTGCGGTTTTACTCCGTCAGTACTCCGAGCGGGGATAATGGCGATAGTTTTCATGCTTGCATCTATAACGGGAAGAGAATATGATGGACTTAATAGTCTAGGCCTAGCGGGATTTATAATTTGTTTAACAAGACCACTTATGTCGCATGATCTTGGATTTTTAATGTCATTTTTCTGTGTATTTGCCATTTATATGCTGGTTTCGCCAATTTCCCGCATGCTGCGAAAAGCGTTGCCAAAGAGTATTGCCGACGTTATTGCTGTGTCAATATCGGCACAGATTGGAGTTACTCCATTTCTTGCTTTGTATGGGGCTAGCGTAAATTTATTATCTTTTGCGATAAATATTATAGTTGTGCCACTGCTTAGCATTTTATATCCGATGTTGTTTGTTATTTCAATGGTGGCGGCAATAATACCATTTGTAGGCAAACTCTTGTTTGTTGTTAATATAGCGTTTATCGTAATAAATGAAATTGCAATCTTTTTTGGAAATGCCGGCCTAACTTTTACAATATCTTCTGCACATTTTGGGCTGTTGGTGCTGCTGTTTGTAATTATTTTTGGATTAAGCGGATATATAATGATTGAGCCAATCAAAAAACTTGCGATGTTTTCCTGTATGTCTATGCTGTTTGCGATAGTGCTTGGGTGTTATATCATTCCGACAGAGGTGTACACCAAATTAGCATACATAAGTTCGGGGTCGCAATATAGTCTTATTTTGTCGACTAAACATGGATTTAATGTCGTTCTTGGCAAGAGCGATTTACTTGAAGATTATAAAGACACATACAAAATGGAGAGATATCACGTTTACATATCACTTGATGGTGGTTTAACAGATGAGGATCTTGACGAAATGTCAACATTTGGTTTTATGAATTTTATTTCATACGCGTCACAAGATGAGACGGTTGTGAACAATATGGGAATAAATGAGATTATTTACATGCAGACTGAATGGGAGACGGTTACGGTGGAATATCTTGGACTTGGCAATATTGTTGCGGGTATACTTTTAAAATTTGACAACCAAACGATTTTTGTTGCCAATAATAAAAATTTTGGTTATAATTTAATAGATGCGTTGTTTTTTCAATATGAAAAACCAGATGTGATTTTCACAGACCACTATGATAATTTCAGTAAATTTGAGGGTGTTTTAATATCAAATGAAGCCGGTTATGGTGAGGACTACAGTCTCCGCACTGACGGGAATTTGATGCTTACATTGAAAAATGATAAATTAAAAGTAAGGGGGATTGATTGAGGACATTAAAGTCAAGGTTAAAAAATGGACTTGCAACATGCTATATTTTGTCGGGTGACGATTATGAATTGTACACACGTGCTTTTAACATGATTTACAGGCGAACGGAAATGAATTTGCCTGATTTTAATCTTGTCAAATTTGACGATGATACATACAGTATGGTGGCGGTTATAAACGCATGTGAAATTTTGCCTATGGGCGATAATTATCGAGTTATTTTAGTGAAAAACGTTGCAAAACTAGGTGAAAATGATAAAAAAATGCTAAATTCCTATTTAGAAAACCCTTCACCGACATCAATATTGATTTTTTTTGACACCAACGGAAAATTGGATTCGATAAAAAATGCACAACTTGTTGACTGCAACAGATTTGATAAAAATATGCTATCGCAAGTGGTTGTAAGTGAGATAGAAAAGCGTGGTAAAAAAATTAGTGCAGAGGCTGTTGATAAACTTATTGATTATTGCGGAGGTTATTTGACGCGAATTGTCAGCGAACTTGACAAACTTATATATTATGATTTGGAAAATTCTTTAATCACAGCATCACTGGTTGAGAAATTAACCGCTAGAGATGATGAAGTTGTGGTGTATGAACTAACAAATGCGCTCGGTCAAAAAGATGGTGACAAAGCAATAACATGCCTAGAAAAATTAAAAAAAGATAGTGCAACATTCAGACTTATTGCCGAACATTTCAGACGCCTGTTTTACATTTCCATGACCGACATGTCTGATGCCGAACTTGCGGGACTGTTGTCGGTTAAAGAGTATGCGATAAAGAAACAACGTGCGCAAGGACGAAATTTCTCAACAATTCAACTTAAAAAAATTTATGAACTAGTTGAGGAAGTAGATTATATGATAAAAAGTGGTGCAATGCTTTTGGAAGAGGCAATTTACTATCTCATATTGTCAATTTTGTATATATAATATGGAAAAGTATAAATTTAAGTGGTACGAATACCTTTATATGGGTTTAATTCTTGTGATGGTGACAGTTTTGGGCATAATATTTAAATCTTCGATTTTAATCGTGATAAATTCGCTGCTCGGTATGCTTGCCACTTTCTTTTTTGTTAAAGGATTAAATTTTGGTAATGTGCTTGGAATTTTGCAAGCGGTAATTTATTGTATACTTTGCTTTTTTAACAAATATTATGGTGAAATCATATCTGCAGTTTGCCTGAGCATACCGCTGTATATAATGGCAATAATCTATTGGGCAAAAAATAAAGACGCTAAATCAAATGCGATAAAAATCAATAAAAAAATTTCAAATAAAGAATGGCTTATGTCAATATTTCTTGTGACGTGTTTGAGCATAGGCATGTATTTTGTTCTTCGTGCACTCGGAAACGCCAATTTGATTGTAAGTGCAATATCTTTTGGGGTGATAACGCTTGCTGAATATTTTAGACTAAGGCGTTACGACAAAAATTTCATTTTAAGTTGCCTTGGCAATATAATAAGTTTTGTATTGTGGCTTCTAATCGTGATTGATGGGAATTTAAACTATATTCCAACAATAATAAACTACGTCGTGTATTTTTCACTGAATGTGTATGGATTATTTCATTGGGTAAGGTTAAAGAAAGTGCAAAACGAAATTAAAGCGGACAACAATCAAGATGTCAACAACCAATTCATTCAAGATGAAATTGACAACACAAACAATTAAAAAGAAAATTGAAAGAAAAAATATAAAAATCAAAGTTTCAATATCAAAATTAAAATAGATATAAAAACATGTAAGAAATCAATAATTATCAAAAAATCAGTAAAAATCTAATAAAAAAGAAAAAAAATAAGTAAAAATCTAATAAAAATCAAAAAAAAAGAGGCATTTTTGCCTCATTTTTTGTAATACATTTGATTTTTGCTTGTTGGTTTGTCTGGTAATGTCATCTTAATCACGCCCATTTCAAGTGCGGGAATAATGTAGTTAAGTCTAAAGCCGTTACGGGATTTTAAATTTAGTTTTGCCATAAGTTCAGCCGAGGATTGCGGATAAGATTCAATCACATTTAAAAGTGCCTTGACTTGCTGATTTGAATGGGTCAAATGATTGTGTGTGTCTTTGATTAAGTTATCAACGGCCTTGTTTATCATGCCCAGCATAAATTCTATAAAAGAATTTGTATCTCTATTGGCAAGTGATTGATTAAGTGTTTTATGATAAAGTTTTTGGTTGTCAAACAAAACATCTTCAATTGGAATATATTTAAAAATTGGTTTCCATGCAGACAATATAACCGTTTGCCAAAATCTAGCCATAATATCATTGCCATCATCAAAAGGGTGAATAAATTCAAAAACATATTGAAAAACGCATGCCCGAACCAATATTTGAGGACTATTTTTCACTATATCCATAAGTTGTTCAAGAAGTTCGGGGATAATGTGTGGCGGTGGGCAAACAAGTGTTCCTCCCTCTTCATTTTGCAAAGAAAGGGCTTTTTTTCGCAAATTTCCGGCATTTTGACTGATATTTTTCATAATTATGCCATGTACACGTAAAATATCCTCTATACTATATGGGTTTAAATTGTCAATTTCGTCAAAGGCATTTTTTAAATTTAAAACATATTCTTTGCCCGAAATGTTAGTGTTTGAACTTAGTATGGCATTTACATCCTGGGCGGAAATGTCAATGTCTTCAAGCAAAAGATTGGCGGAAATTGACTTTACTCTGTTGATTTGTTTAAGTCGTGGGTAATTTTCAAGTTGCCCGTAGGCACTTATTTGACCTAATTTTTCCATGATTTGGGAAACTTGGTCCAAAATTTCATCAGTTATATCATATTGATTGTTCATAAAAAAACCTCTTTTTTCATTATACAATCTTTTTTCGACAAAATCAACTTTTCTTGCACATATTTTTTATTTTTTCTTACACATTATTCTATACTTTTTTAACCATGTTACACATAATCTTGCACATAATCATACACATTAGTCTAAAAATCAAAAAAATATTATCATTTTGATAAAAACATTATGAAAATATGTTGACTTTTTATTGTTTTTTACTATAAAATATAAACAACAGGAGGAAACAAAATGTTAAAAGAAGTAAGAAACAGAAAATTTGCAAATGGCATTGTCTATGCACTAAAAACAGAAGATGATTATCCGCTTGAAGTCACAGACACATTTTTGCCTTATTACACCAAGGACGCCATTGGCAAAAAACAAAACGCACTCACATCATATGAGCTTGGGGATAGAACAGAAAGATGGATGATCGGGGTTTCGTGTATGTCAGGTTGTCCCGTACATTGCAAATTTTGTGCGACCGGTCAACTTAAAAAATTCAGAAATTTGACGGCGGAAGAGATTTTTGAACAAGTTAAATTTATCATTGATAAAAATCCTGATTATGATCCAAAAAAGGCAAAGGAATTCAAGATAAATTACACAAGAATGGGCGAACCATTTTTAAATATAGAAGAGGTTAAAAAAGCCATAAAAATGATTGATGAAATTTATCCAAACACTCATCACTATATTTCAACAATTGGTATAAAGGGGAGTGATTTCAGTTGGATAAAAGGAAATATTACATTGCAAATCTCACTTCATTCGCTTGACGAAGAAAAAAGAAATTGGCTGATTCCTTTCTATAATAAATATTCAATTGAAGAACTTGGACAAATAAGAACGGAAAGCAATTTGAAAACAACTTTAAATCTCACTTTGGTTGACACAAGTGACTTCGACATTGAAAAATTGCAAAAATATTTCGATAAAGACAAGTTTTTCATCAAATTATCTCCAATTAATGAAAATGCAGTGTCTGAGGGCAACCACTTGGGCAAAGGTGTGATAAAGGGGGTTAACTTGGTATAATGGCAGTAAGAGAGGGTATTTTTAGATATAGAATAATCACAAATCTCAATTGCAATATGAATGAAAGCACCGGACCAAATGGTAATTGTTATTTTTGTTATCAACCAAACAAACAACCTCTTATGCTTGACTATGAATACGCAAAAGATACAATGGAGAAAGTCGGAACTTTAAAGCGTGCAACTATAATGGGTGGTGAGGCTACACTTAGAAAGGATCTTGTTGATTTTATAAAACTTGCGAAATCACATGTTACTCAAGATGTATGTCTTGTGACCAATGGAATTTTGCTTAACGAAGAAAGGATAAAAAGTTATAAAGAAGCAGGGCTTACTGAGGTTGCCATATCAATTTCCTCACTTGAACAATATTACAGACGAAGAGAACAGGCACTTTTATGCAAAAAGTACATACCAAACACGCGAATTAACATTCCAAAATGTAAAGAAAGCACGGGTGATAAGCTTGTTGAACTTTTGAAAGTTATTTTAACAGATGATTTTTATGTGATTGTATGTGAAGATTTGATGGGAAGATATGGTGATTTTGATTTTCAGATTAAACTGCAAGCAAAGAAAATAAAAGATGATGGCTGCAATTTTTATGATTATGTTTGGAATGGACATCAATTTGGTGTTTTTGGCAATTATACAGGTTACGATGATACAGACATTATAATCACCCCGATTGGAAACTTTTGCAAGTGGGAGATGTATTGCGAAAAAGTTGGAAACTGTCAATTAAACAAAACGCAAAGCAGTGTGGATAAAGATGGAAAGCCTGAAAATTGATTTTGGAAGCGGTTACAACCACAAAGAGGGATATAAAAGTTGCGATATAACCTTTTTGCCAAATCTTGACTATGTATATGATGAGGAAAATGATAAAATTTTATATCTTAAAGAAGAAAGCGTAGATGAATTTTATTTAAGAAATGTTGTGCATCATCTGAAAAATATGCAAAAAACATTCAAATGTTTAGATAAATATCTCAAAAAAGGTGGAATTATTCAAATTATTGATGTAAGAAAAGAGTTTTATAATGAAAATGTCTTTTTAGATAAACTATGGTATCGTGGAATAATTCCGCGTGAAGAAATTTGGTTCAGCGAAAATTACAGAGATTATATTGACCTACTCAAACAAATGAATTACAGCATGGAAGAATATAAAGTGGAAAATGAAAAGGAGGTGAGCATATGGAAAAAATTATAGAAGCACTTGCAAGTTGCGGATATGATTATGCAATTGCCATTGCAACAAAGGCTGAGATTGAAGCCGGTGCTGCATGCGGACAATTAAGCATTATTATTGAATAGGCATTGTCTATAGCAAAAATGTGACAACAAAAAACTCCAAAAAGTTTATCATTACTATTTGGAGTTTTTTATAATTTTTATAAAATTTTAAATTTTCAATGTAATTTTGCATTTTTGATGTAATTTTACATTAAATTTTATTTTTTTAGTGTGATTTGGAATTAAATTTTTAAATTTGGGTGCAATTTTGCATTTTTTGTGTATTTTTTATTAACTTTTTATTTTTTGTGTGCTTTTTTAAAATTTTTATAAAATTTCTAAATTTTGACGTAATTTTTCATTAAATTTTATAAAATTTACTCACTTTTTTCTAAATCAGCATAATTTGTCAACTTCACACCAGCATCATCGAAAATCTTTTGTATAAATTCATCTGGATAGTTTTCTTTATAAATAACTTCTTTTATTCCGGCATTTGTTATTAATTTTGCACAAATCACGCAAGGGCGGTGGGTGCAATACAAAACGCAACCTTTTACACTTATTCCCTCTTTTGCCGCTTGCATCAGTGCATTTTGCTCGGCATGTACGGAATAACATATTTCGGCATGAGTGCCACTTTTAATGTCAAGTTTGTTTCTTAAACATTCGCCACGCTCAACGCATGTCATGCCACCGGTGGGTGCTCCGTTATATCCTGTTGCAATTATTCTTTTATCTTTTACAATCACCGCTCCGACTTGACGTCTTAGACAACTTGACCATGTTGCGATAAATTCCGTCAATTCCATAAATCTTTTATTCCATTTATCCATTCCATTTCTCCTTATTTGTTATAGCATCATATCCAAGTTTTGTCTTATCCTTATCAGTCTAATGGTACTATCAATTT
>CANQHL010000010.1 GCA_947623775.1 uncultured Clostridia bacterium | reverse complement strand
TCGGCACCTTTTAATTTAGTGAATAATTTGCACCAGTAAATTTTTTTAGAATCAATGACAGCTTGTTGCAAAGCCTTAACGTCTGCGCCCTTGATACATTTTGCAAAATAATAAGCGGCCATAGCATCTTTATTATTAATAGCGACTTGTTGTAATGCCTTTATGTCCGCACCTTTGATATCTCTTGCGTAACGATAAGCAAACAGGCCATCATTAATATCAATAGTGACCTTTTGTAATAGCTCTATGTCTGCGCCTTTGACAGTTTTTGCAAAATTGTATACAAAATCGCCATATCCATCCTCAGCAACTACTTGTTGCAACGCCTTTATGTCTGCACCTTCCACACTTTGTGCAAAAAATAAAGCAAACATTGAATTGTTTGAATCGACAACAACTTGCCCCAAAGCTTTTTTGTCCGAACTCTTAATGGTCAATGCATATTGATATGCGTAATTGGGGTCTTTGCTATCTATAATAATTTTCTCTATCTTTTTTAATTCCTTTTGTGATGTTGGGTCGGCTTTTGTTTCAAGGTAACTTGCTTTGTTTAATAATTTCCTAAATTCATCAAAGTCAATATCCATTTAATCTACTCCTATAAAAATATGTAAATATTTTAGCATAACAAAACAGTCTTTGTCAATATGTTGTTTTTTGTTCTTAATTATTATAGATTTCATAAGATATTGTATGGCTTTGAAAAGGCACAATTATCCAGAAGTGATGTTTTTATGAGTTATAATCGTTTAGTGACAATTTTTTGTTATTTTTAAGATAAAGTTTTAATAAATTATTAGAGGAGAAATTATGTTTTTGACTATAAAAAGAAAGTCTATTATTGCTGTTATTTGTGCATTGCTCATTGTGGCAAGTGTGGTTGTTTATTTCACGGCGATAAAGCCCGCATTCAGTCCAAAGCCGACACATGTTATTGTGATAGATGCCGGGCACGGCGGTCGAGACGGCGGTGCGGTTGGAGTGAGCGGAACAACGGAAAGTGAGTTGAATCTTATGTATGCAAAGCAACTTGCCTCTCTTTGCGAAGAGTTTGGCATGAGGGTGGTGTTGACGCGAAGTGATATGAATGGACTTTACGACGAAACGGCATCAAACAAGAAAAAAAGCGAAATGGAAAAAAGAAGAAAAATTATAAACGAAAGTGGCGGAGAATTGATGGTGAGTTTGCATATGAATTCCTTTCCGCTTTCGTCAAGTTCGGGAGCGCAGGTTTTCTATGCTAAGGGAGATGAGCAGGGGCTATTCCTTGCCAAAAGTGTACAAACAAGTATATGCAAATCATTTAAAAGTGCAAGGGATTATGTGACGGTGGGGGATTACTTTGTTTTAAACACTTCAAACATTCCCGCCATACTTATCGAATGCGGATTTTTGTCCAATCCAAGTGAAGAGACGCTTCTGAAAAATGAGGATTATTGCAGAGAATTTTGCTACTGCATACTTGCTGGAATTTTGGCATATTTTACACCTTAAACTATTGACAAAATTTTGCAATTTTGCTATCCTTTAAATATTTAAAAGGAGCAAAAATGTTTATAGTCGTAAGTGGAGTTTCTTCTTGTGGAAAGAATACGGTTATAAATGAACTTATCAAAAGAAGAAACAATTTAAAAGTGCTGACTCAATCTTCGGGAACGACGCGTCCCCCACGAGAAAGTGATAGCCAATTTAACACCTATGTTTATTTCAACGACAAGGATTTTGAAAAAGGAATTGAAGAGGGAAAGTTTTTTGAACATGAAATTGTTCACGGACATTATTACGGCCTTATAAAGGCAAGAATTGAGGACGCCGTCCGAGACGGGGAAAATGATTACATTCGTGATTTAGACGTGAAAGGCACGGTAAACTTAAAAAAGTTTTTTAAGGACAACATGATTTCAATTTTTCTTGATGCACCTGATGAAGTTTTAAGGGAAAGGCTGGTTGCAAGAGGTGACAGTCCAGAAGATATTGAAAAAAGATTGGCAAGAGGGGAACTTGAACGTTCATACAAGCCACATTATGATTTTTGCATTGAAAACATAAATCTTGAAAAAACCGTCAATGAAATTTTAAACTTTATTGAAAACAAAAAAGGTGAATAAAAAGCAGGTTGACTTTGTCGGCTGCAGAAAAAAAGATTGCACATAAGCAATCTTTATTTTTTTATTCCTCTTTTTGAGGCTTTTCATCTCTTATAAATCCATCTTTGTTTATAAGTGATGTGTCAATATATTTTTCAAATTTAAACAGAGGATATTCACCACTTGCATTTTTTATAATTCCTATACAACCTTGTTTTTGTAGTGCGGAAAGCAAGTCTTTTTCCTCTTTTGTTTTGGCGTTGTTTAGATTTACAAATGTGCCGATATGATATGTCCTGACGTTGAGTTCTTTTGATGTAAGCACCACTTGTTGATTGTTGTATTGTTTGGCATCAAAAACCTTATCATAGGTGATGATTTTAACGGCGTTTTTCGGGATTTTAACCCCTTTCAAACTTCGTTTTGCAAGTTCGACGGTTGTTGAATTTGGGAAAAACGAGTTCCCTTTTACCATAATTGTGGCAAAGTGTCTTACTTCCATATTTCACCTCTTATCAAGAGTCTAACATAAAAACAAATAAAAGTCAAACTAAATTCTTAACATAAATTTTAAAGCGTGCTGGCAAGTTTAGACAATATTCGTTGCAACTCGACTTTTATCCTTTTAAGCAACTTTTCATTAAAGAGTTATACTTGACTTATGAAATCAAAACTTAAGTTCATCTTAAAATTTTTTGCGTTTGCATTGCTGTTTTTTATTTTATCACGGGCTAGTGTGAATGCTTTAATTTATCCCTTTGCTTTTGCCATGCTTTTTGCTCTTGCCTGGGCAAATCAAGAAGTATGGATTTTGCTTCCCTCATATTTATTAGGCTCAATCGTAAACCACTATGATTTTCAATCGATAATATCCATTTTTATAACATTGCTTTTCTTGGCACTTCCTTACTTTATCCATGTTAGCGTTAAAAAACCTATGCACAAATGGGAACTTTTTTGCTACGCCTTTTTAAGTCAAACGGCATGGATAGTGTTTGAACTACTAAAGGGCGAATGGGTTATTGTGCCGGTGACCATTGTGACCGGACTAGCGTATCTTTATCTTTGTTTAACCATCTTTGAACCTCTGATTTCGCGTGGCATAAATTACAAATTGACATTGCCGGAGATAGTTAGCGGGGGAGTTATACTTTTAAGTGTTGCCGCCGGACTTGACAATATAACCTTATACGGATTTAGTTTCTTAAAATTTTTTGTGGCATTTTTAATTTTGGTGCTTTCATACACATCTTCGCCGGGGAGAACGGTGATTTTTGCATCTCTTATGGGGCTTGGCTCACTGATTAGTTCAAACAATCCATATATGGTTGCACCATTTATAGTCTGGGCACTTGCTGCAATCTCATTTAAATTTTTAAACAGGCTCTTGCCCGCCGTAGCCATTGTGCTTGCCGAACTTGTTTCCACTTTTTATTTCAATCTTTATTATTCCTTTTCCATTCCCGCCTTTTTGCCGGTGGTTTTGGCATCGGTTATATTTTTGATTTTGCCTGCAAAATTTTATTCATCGTTATCAATTTTATTGTCGACAAGAAAGGAGCGGAGTGGCATAAAATCTCTTCTCAATCGAAACAGGGACATTATGCAAAGAAGATTGGAAAAGTTGTCGGAAGTGTTTTTTGATATGAACATCGTTTTCCGTAGATTGATAAAACAGGAGGCAAGCGGCGAAGAGATAAAGGATATGTTGTGTGATGAGATTATTTCTTCCATTTGCAAAGGCTGTCCAGAACAGAAACATTGCCACAGAACGTTTAGTGAGGATACTCGGAATTTATTTAAAAATCTGATAACAATTTCCATGGAAAGAGGCAAAATCACACTTTTGGATATTCCCAGTTACTTGACTTCAAGATGTAGGCAAACAAGCAGGCTTATAAGTGAAATAAATTCCCTTGCAAAACAATACATTTCATATTCTCAACTTGTAAGCAACGTTGACACATCAAAATTGCTTATATCCGACCAACTTGAAGGCATATCTCATCTTATGAAAGCGTTGTCGGGAGAGGTGGACACAATGATAAGTATGGACGCCGTGCGCGAGGGGAAAATAATTGAGGAATTATCTTCAAACAACATCATATGTACAGATGCGGTTGTGTATGAAAAAGACATGCGAACCATGATGGCAACCCTTGTGGTGAGAGATGAAGATGTAAACAAATTGAAGTTGCAAAATGTGGTGTCCAAAATATGCGGCAGGCAAATGGTGATTTATGATGTTTATCCAACCGAGCAAGCGGGCATGGTGTGTGTCAATTTGAAAACCGCTCCGAGATTTGATTGCGTGTTTGGAATTGAGTGTGTGCCGAAGAGCGGAAAAAACATTTCTGGCGACCGGCACTGCGTTGAAAGGCTTGACGGCGACAAATTTATCTTTGCAATTTGTGACGGCATGGGAAGTGGTGAAAGTGCGGGCGAAAAGGCGGATACAGCGGTCAGCCTGATTGAAAATTTTTACAAGGCGGGATTTGAAAGTGACATAATTCTCTCTTCCGTCAACAAACTTATGAATTTGGAAAGAGATGATATATTTTCAACAATAGATATAGTGATTGTCGATTTAAAAGATGGAATTGCCGATTTTATCAAAATGGGGGCAAGTTCATCATATGTGAGAGGTGAAGAGGGATGTACTATTATAGAGAGTTCATCGTTGCCCGTAGGAATTGTAGACGAGGCAAGAGCAATTACAAAAAAACTTGTTTTAAAAGAAAAAGATTATATAATAATATGTTCTGACGGAATAAACGACTCGTTTGGCAAGGACGGAGAGTTTAAAGATTTTTTGCTTACAATAAAATCTCAAAATCCACAGGAGATGGCGACTGAGATATTAAAAAAAGCACTTTCGCAAAATAATGGCTATGCAGTTGACGATATGACTGTGATTGTAATAAAGATTTTTTAATTATTTATTTCGCCCGTCATAAGCGGGGAATAAATATCTAAACAATTTATTTTTAATTTTATTTTTTGCATTATTTTTATAATTTTCATATTTTATTTTTTAACATTATTTTATTGATTTTTTATAATTTTTATTTTTTATTTTACAATTGAATTTTTCATAAATTTAGTTTTTTAAAGCCGCTTTTTAACAAAAAAATAAAATGTTTGAAAAATGTTTGATTTTATTTTAATAAAATATTATACTTTAAAGGTAAAGGAGTTTTATGGAACATCTTGCCTTATACCGCAAATATCGTCCATCAACCTTTGATGAGGTTGTCGGACAATCGCATATAACACAGGCACTTAAAAATCAAATAATAAGTGGAAACATCGGGCATGCTTATCTCTTTACAGGTTCGCGTGGAATAGGAAAGACTTCGATTGCTAGAATTTTTGCACGGGCGGTTAATTGTCAAAATCCTAAAAATGGGTCACCTTGTGGTGAATGTGACACATGTCAAAAACTTGCCATGCAAAACGACATTAATGTGATTGAAATTGACGCTGCATCAAACAACCGTGTTGACGATGTGAGAGAATTAAGAGAAAAAGTAAAGTTTCTTCCCGTTGATGCTAAGTTTAAAGTGTACATCATAGATGAAGTTCATATGCTCACCGATTCGGCTTTCAACGCTCTTTTAAAAACATTGGAAGAGCCACCTAAACATGTTATTTTTATTTTGGCAACAACTGAAGCACACAAACTTCCGGCAACCATCTTGTCAAGATGCACAAGGTTTGATTTTAGGCTTGTAAGTCTTGATGAATTGACGGGATTATTGCAAAGAATATTTGACGGCGAGGGAATAAGTTATGATGATGAGGCGTTAAAGGCAATTGCCGTTGCGGGTGAGGGAAGTGTGCGAGACACTCTTTCAATTGCCGACTGTGTTATTGCTTATTCAAGCGGAAAAGTCACATTGGAACAGGTGGAAAGTGTTCTTGGTTCAACCGATGAAAAGATGCTTGTTGACTTTTACAGACTTTTAAATGAAAAAGATGCCGGCGGACTGCTTGAACTTATAAACAAAATTGACGGCGAAGGCAAGAATATGTCTGTGCTGGTTAAAGACCTCTCTAAACACGCAAGAAATTTGCTTGTTTGTCGGTCCTGTAAAAATCCAAATGATATATTGAATATGAGCGAAGAAAGTTTTTCGCTTGTCTACAAACAGGCGGAAAGTTTTGATGAAAAAACTCTTATAAGTTACATGCACGCATTTGGAGGTGCGGAAAATGAACTCCGATATACATCTTCGCCACGGCTTCTTCTTGAAACGCTTGCACTTTCCGTTATGAGCGGAATGAGCGGTGAAGAGGTAAAAAAAAACTGAAAATCACATCACAGGCAATGCCAACAGCAAAAACCATTTGGGGTAAAGTGGTGCTGTATCTTAAAGAACACAGGCAAATTGCACTACATGTGGCATGCGGTGATATAACAGACATTGAAATAAGTGGCGGAAAACTTATTATAAACACCATTGAGGGCACTCTTGTAAGCCTACTTGAACAGGGTAAGGCGGAAATTGAAAAGGCGTTAAGGTGGCAAGGGCTTGACTTTCAGGTGGAAATTAGAATAAAAGAAGAAACGCTCGGGAAAGCGGAAAAGGACATTAAAAAGCTAAACGAAGTGTTTGATGAAGTGACAATATTAAAAAGAAAAAACAAATTGATATGGAGGTAAAAATGGGATATAACAATTTTGGTGGTTTCGGCGGTGCAAACATGAATCAAATTATGCGCCAAGCACAAAAAATGCAAGAAGAAATGGAAAGAGCAAAAAGGGAAATTGAAGAAAGTGAGTTTACTTCTTCCGTTGGCGGCGGTATGGTTGAAGTCAAGATGAACGGAAAAAGACAAATGCTTTCAATAAACATTAAAAATGAAGTTATCGACCCTGATGATAAAGAAATGCTTGAAGATTTGGTTTTGAGTGCAGTCAATGATTGTCTCGGTCAAATTTCCAGAAAAGAACAAGAAAGTATGCCACAAGTTCCAGGATTATTTTAATGGATGAAGATATAATCGAAAAATTAATCGAACAATTCAGAACTTTGCCGGGCGTTGGATATAAAACCGCTCAACGCTATGCTTTTTCTATAATCGAAGGCAAACGGGAAAGGGCGGAAAGGTTCAGCGCTGCCATTTTGGAAGCAAAAGAAAAAATAGGATTCTGCAAAATCTGTGGCAATTTTACAGATAAGGAAATTTGTCCTATTTGTCAAAACAGAAATCGTAAAGTTGTGTGCGTTGTAAAAGAACCAAAAGATATTTTGGCAATGGAAAAAGTTAAAACTTATGATGGCGTTTATCATGTGCTGTTTGGCACTATAAGTCCGCTTGAACGAAGAGGCCCAGAAGATTTGAAGATTAAGGAACTTTTAAAACGCGTGAGCGAAGATGGTGTGGAAGAGGTTATTATGGCAACAAACCCCGATGTTGAGGGTGATGCCACTGCTTTATATATAGCAAGACTTTTAAGTCCACTTGGAGTTAAGGTTACACGCCTTGCGCAAGGTGTGTCAATGGGCAGCGAACTTGAATATGCCGATGAAATAACTCTCTCAAAAGCGATGGATGGTAGGCAAGAGATAAAGTAAGGAGAAATAATGAATTTACTCAGTGATATAAAAAATCTAATTGAAGATGGGGCGAAAAAAGGCGGTTATGATGATGAGTTGACAATCACTTTTTCAGACAAGCCTCAAATTTGTGACTTCCAATGTAATGGCTGTTTTTCTCTTGCAAAAAAATATGGGAAAAAGCCTATTGATATAGCCAAAGATATTGTAGGAAATATAAAAGACAATCCACAATATAAGGTGGAAATTGTGCCGCCGGCGTTTATCAACATAACTCTTACAAACGAGGGATTGAAAAATGTCGCAAACTATATGCTCAAAGACACTGATGGTGGACTTGAAAAACATAAAGTTTCACAAAAAGTTTTGCTTGACTATGGCGGTGCAAATGTTGCAAAGGCTTTACATATCGGGCATTTGCGACCAGCAATAATAGGTGAAAGTTTAAAAAGACTTTACAGGCTTTTAGGAGATGAAGTTATTTCTGATGTCCATCTCGGTGATTGGGGACTTCAAATGGGATTGACCGAACTCCAATTGTTTGAAGAGGGCAAACTTGACTATTATTTCGGCGAAAGCAAACAAAAAAGAGAACTTACAATTGATGATTTGAATGAGGCTTATCCGCTTGCAAGCAAGCGTAAAAATCAAGAAGAAGATTTCAAGCAAAAGGCGGAACAATGGACGCTTTTCATTCAGCAAAAAAAGCAACCTTATTTTGATATTTATCAGGATATACGTGCTTTATCAGTCAAGGAAATTGCAACAAATTACAAAAAACTAGGTGCGGAATTCGACCTATGGGAGGGAGAAAGCAACGCAAGTGATTATTGCGAAGAAGCCTTAAATATTATTAAAGAAAAGGGGCTTGCGCGAGAAAGCGAGGGTGCTTTGGTTGTTGATGTTGCACAAGAGGGTGAAAATGTGCCTATTCAAAAAAATGGGGAAACATTGTACATAAATCCAATGCCTCCTTGCCTTATCCAAAAAAGCAATGGCGGTGACCTCTATGCCACAACTGATATTGCAACAATATTAAAAAGAAACAAAACTTACAAACTTGACCGAATTGAATATGTGACCGACGCAAGACAAAAAATGCACTTTATTCAAGTTTTCCGCACCTGCAAAATGAGTGGAATTTCTCCAGAAAACCAACAACTTGTTCATGTTGTTAATGGCACAATGAATGGTTCAGATGGCAAGCCATTCAAAACCCGCTCGGGTGACACGATAAAACTTGAAGACATAATTGCACTGCTGACAAACAAGGCAAAAGATAAACTTAAATCAAATGGCGTTAATGCCGATGATGAAACCGCACTTAAAATTGGTGTCGGAGCGATGAAGTTTGGGGATCTTATAAACACGGTTAGCAAAGATTATTTGTTTGATATTGACCGATTTTTATCTTTCGAGGGCAAAACCGGACCATATCTGCAATATACATGCGTAAGGATAAACTCCATACTTTCTCGCTTTAATGATGGGCAAGGGGGAGAAATTGACATTTATAATGATGAAACGCGACAGGTTATACTAGCAATGTTAAAACTAAACTCCTCGTATGAAATTTGCTATCGCGAAAAATCTTTAAATGCTCTATGTTTAAGTGCGTACAACCTTGCAAGTGCTTTTTCAACGTTTTATAACAATCACAGCGTAGTCAATGAAAAGGACACCGATAAACAAAACAGTTACATTTCACTTCTAAAACTTATCAAAAAGAAAATGGAACAGGCACTGAATGTGCTTGCAATCGACATTCCTCAAAAAATGTGAAATTTTTTAAAAAAAGGTATTTACAAATTGGCAAAAGTATGCTATTATATAAGTAAGAATTGGAGGACTAGATGGCAAAAATAAAAGTTGATATGTTAAAAACTGAAATATATGCAAAACTTGCAGGTTATGATGAATTAAACAAGGCAAACAACACAATCATTGTTGCAAATGCTTTAAAAATAAAAGAAAACATTGAAAATAAGAAAATTTTGAAAAGTGATGTCAATGATTTAGGCAAGATTCCGCATATAGATAATTTTGATGATGAAAAAGATATGTAAAAGCATAAATTTTTTAGCAGAGTTATAATGTAAAAAGAGTCGTAAGACTCTTTTTTGATAGGATAAATTTTTGTTTGAATACAATTACATTTTACTCGTTTAATCTTAATTACAACAATTTATCATTTGCATTTCATAGATTTGTTTTGCTTTTATCATTCGTGCTTTATCACATTTGTTTTATCAATTATTGCTTTTATCATTTTCACTTTATCATATTTGCACACGCTTGCATATATAACATTATGATTGGAGTTTATGATAGAGAAAAAGCAGTTGCCTATGCAAGAAAATATGCCTTATCTCCAAATCCGAACTTCTATTTCTTTGGCGGAATAGGCGGTGATTGTACAAACTTTGTGTCGCAGTGCATTCTTGCAGGCGGAGAGAAAATGAATTTCAATCGATATTATGGCTGGTTCTACATAAGTGAAAGCAATCGTTCCCCGAGTTGGACGGCGGTTGCGTACTTTTCAAGGTTTTTGCTTGACAACAGGGAAGAGGGGCCACAAGCAAGAATAGTTGATAAAAATGGATTGCAAAAGGGAGACGTGATTTTATTGCAACAAAATCCGACACACTTTAATCACACAGTGATTGTAAGTGAAATAATTGGAGACAAAATTCTTGTATGTGCTCACACAAACAATGCAAAAGATAAACCGCTTGATACATACTTTTTCAATAAAGCGTTATACCTACATATATTAGGAAAGGAGGATTTATGAAAAAATTTATTGAAACAATGGACAATTTTCCATTAATTGTGAAAGTGCTTCTCGCTTTACCATTTTTGGATATTATTTGGACAATTTATCGTATTGTGAAATCACTTGATAAAGAGAGTTATTTCGGTGTGATTTTGGGGGTTATAATAATATTTTTAGGCATTCCGTTTTTGTGGCTTGTCGACATAATATTCATTTTGGTTAAGGGCAATGTATTTTGGATTGATTAATTGGACTAAAGAAAAACTTGTGATAATAAGGCAACTAAAAAAAACTTGAAATGCAATCATTTTGGAAAAATTTCTACTTGTGCGCAGGGTGATTTATTTATTTTAATAATTTTTTTTAGCATAAAGGGCACTTGCCCTTTCAGGAAGTGTAGGCAAATTAACAGACTGAAAGTATGAAGGGCGTTTGCCCTTTTTTTGTTTTTGATGCTTTGGCTCTTATGGTTTGTAAATTTTAAACATGAAAATGGCTGATTTTTAGTGAAAAAGGTATAAACAATCGACTTTTGCTTGACAATAAAAAAGGAAACATTATAAAATTAAATTATAAAGGAGGTGTTTTGCATATGATTTATGATGATGACGATGACGACGAAGATGACGATGATGACGACGACAGCTCAGGCGATGATGAAAACGATGATGAAGATGAAAATGATGCCGGAGGGGACGATGGCGGCGATGAAGCAGAGGGCGGAGACGCCGGAGGTGATGATGCCGAAGGCGGTGAAGATGGCGGCGATAAGGAAGGCGGCGAAGACGACGGCGGTGATGAAGATGGAAAAGGAGACGGAAAGAAAAAGGGAAAGGCAGAAGTAAAAGGCAAAAAGAAAAAGCCAGAACCCGATCCCGAGGAGATGAAAAATCTTGCAAAACAATTGGGATTTGTTCCGAAAATTCTTCCAAAAGAATGTCCAGCTTGCCATAAGCATTCTATTTTTGCTGATAAAATGATGTCAACAGGAATGCGTGCCGCAAAGTTTATTGCGATGGCTTGCGTCGGAGCAGTCAATGTTGACAATGCTTTGCAAATACCTCGATTTGTATGTTTAAATAAAAAATGTAAGGAGTTTTACAAGTCGACAGGCACCAAGTTTGGAATAGACCCAGCAACTTCAAAATTAACAGCACATCACAATTGGCTTTATATTGGTTTTTAGAATAAAAAACAGACTAAACGGCAAAGGCTATCAGTCTGTTTTTTTGTTTGTAAATATCTTAATTTTTTGTTAATCAAGTAAGTTGGATGCAAGAAACACCGGCTGGCAAGTTATGTTTATTCCAAGATTTTTAAGAGTTTGTTCTTCCGCTGAAGAAAGAATGAAAGTTGCATGTGCTTCGCAACCGTTAAGCAGTGGCAAAGCCTCAATTGCCTTCTTTGCTTTTTCGTTTGTTGTTGCCGATATTGACAATGCAATCAAAACATCATCAAGGGTTAAAAGTTGCTTTTTTAGTTTCAAATATTCTCTTCGCAAGGATATGATAGGAAGCAAAATGTTGTCGGGAATAATATTGAAATCATCATCTAAGTTTGCAAGGGTTCGCAGTGCATTCAAAATGGCAGCAGCCGATGCGGACACCACTTTTTTGGTTTTTCCATAAACAAATTCTCCGTTAGAAAGGAGTATTCCAACGCATGGAAATCCACTTGTTTTTGCAATGTTTTTGGTTTTTGGAACAACTTCAATATAATCCTCATTTATATCGAGTTCGGACATTAAATATCTGTTTCTTTCCAAAACATCAAAATCAATTATTCCTTTTTTGTAATCGCATTCGGCTTTGAAATATCTTCTTACAACTTCTTCCGTTGCACTTTCCTTGACCAATTTTTCGTCTGTGATTGCACTTGCAACCATATTGACTCCCATGTCAGTTGGGGAAACATACATTGTTTTGCCGGTTATTTTTTTTAATATATTCTTTACTACAGGGAATATCTCTATGTCACGATTGTAGTTGATGGCAAGTGTGCCGTATTCGTTGAAATGATATGGGTCAATTTGATTTATTTCTTTTATATCCGCCGTTGCCGCCTCATAGGCTATATTAAGTGGATGTTTGAGTGGAAGATTCCAAACGGGGAAAGTCTCAAATTTTGCATATCCCGCTTGAACACCGCGTTTATATTCATGGTAAAGTTGGCTTAAACATGTTGCAAGTTTGCCGCTTGACGGAGATGGTGAGGCAACTATAACTATAGGGCAAGAGGTTTCGATAAATGGGTTTGCGCCATATCCCTCTTCTGAGACAATGGTGTCAACATCATAAGGATAACCCTTTGTATAACCAAGAAAATATACTTTTTCACCATGGGCTTGAAGTCGTTTGCCAAACTTGGTTGCTCCTGCTTGACCTTTATAAAGCGTGATGGCAATTCCGGAAACAATAAGTCCGCGTTCTCTTAAATTTTCAATAGATTTTAAAATTTCAATATCATAACTCAGTCCAAGTTCGCTGCGTATTTTGTTTTTTTCTATATCGTTTGCAGGAATGCACAAAATTATTTCCGCCTTATCTTTGAGAGATTCAATAAGTTGAATTTTTATATTTTTATCAAAGCCATGTAAAACTCTTGAAGCGTGAAGATCATCAAAAAGTTTTCCACCAAATTCAAGATATAGTTTATTATTAAATTGTTTTGCACGTTCAATAATCTTTTCACTTTGTATTTTTAAATAAAGTTGGCTATCAAATCCAACAGATTTATTATTCATAACGTCCTCCAAGAATAATTATAGCCGCAATTTTAAAAAAATCATAGCAATTTTATCAGAAAAATATTTATAATTGTTTTAATATGTTTGAAAAATGAAAATAATTATGATAAAATATTATTGTCTTTGACAATAAATATGAAATCTTTTGTTTTAAGGATAGTTTATGAAAAAAATTTTAATACTTACGGTGACTGCAGGAAATGGTCACAACGCATGTGCAAAAGCGTTGAAAGATCAGTTTGATGGCCTCGAAGATGTCCAAATAAAAGTGATTGATTTAGTCAAGACTTTTGGCAGTCGGTTTGATGCCTGGGTGGTGGATAAGGGATACAATTTTATGGCAAGCAAAATGTTGTGGCTGTACGATATGTTCTATAACCACTTTTTAAATTATTCACCGCAGCAGCGTTACAATTGTTGTGTGCAAAAAATTGCAGTAGGGACGGTTGGCGGACTTCTTAAAGAAATCATGGAGTTTAAACCTGATGTAATCTATTCGTCACATTTTTACGGAGCAATTGCACTTAGTGATATAAGGCTTAAATATAATTTACCTTGCAAGGTGATTGTTTCATGTCTTGACTATGTGTTTTCGCCATTTTGGCAGGCGGGAATAGGCGTTGACTATTTCACAATACCAAACAGAGATTTTCTTCAACAGGGAATGGCACTCGGGTATAACGAAAAACAGTTGTTGCCAATAGGCATTCCAATTAATAAAAATATACTTGAATATTCAAACAAAAATGTTGCCACTAAGGAAATTAATATAAAAGAAGATGAACCGACAATTCTTGTAATGTTCGGTGGTGGATTTTGGAGCGGCGGTTATAAAATTTTCAAAAATATTGCCAAAGCGGTGAAAGGCAGAGAAGTTAACTTGATTATGATAAATGGTAAAAATCAAAGAGATTTTAAAAGGGTTGAAAAACAACACTTTCAAGGAATTAATGTCGTCAATGTTGGCTTTACAGATAAACTCCCATCTTATTTAAATTGTGCCGACTTTGTGGTGAATAAATGTGGCGGAATTTCATCAACCGAAGTTATCAATATGTCGCTACCTATGCTGGTGACTGAGAAAGTTCCCGCACAAGAGAAATACAACCTGACTTATTTAAAAGAAAAAGGTGCAATTTTATCCTTTAAAAATAAAAAAGACTTAAAAGAGAAAGTAAATTTGCTGCTTGATGATGAAAATTTAAGAAAAAATATGTCGAATCAAGCAAATAAACTGAAAAGCAATGCAGTGAGCGAAATTGCTGATTTAATAAACAAATTGCCGAATGCAGATTATTCCTTTATGGAAAACGATGTGGATTTTGAAGAGGCAAGAAGAGAAATAAAGAAAACAATACGAAAGAAGAACAAAGAATATAGGAGGAAAAATGAAAATAGCAGTAGTAACAGATAGTAATTCAGGAATCACACAGGAAAAAGCAAGGGAATATAAAAATTTGCGAGTTATCCCAATGCCTTTTATGATTAATGATGAAGAATTTTTTGAGGATATAAACTTAACACAAGAAGAATTTTATAAAAAATTGCTTGATGAAAACGCAGAGATTTCAACTTCGCAACCGGCAATCGGGGCAATTTGTGAGTTGTGGGAGCAACTGTTAAAAGATTATGATGAAATTATCCACATTCCAATGTCCAGTGGGCTTAGTATGTCGTGTGAAACGGCAACAAATTTTGCCAAAAACTATAATGGAAAAGTGCATGTTATAAACAATCACAGAATTTCCGTTTCGCAAAAGCAGTCTGTTTACGATGCTTTAAAGTTGGCGGCTGAGGGTAAGAGCGGTGATGAAATTGAAAAGGCTCTTATGGATAGTTCGATGGATTCAAGCATTTACATAATGGTTAGCACATTAAAATATTTAAAAAAGGGTGGAAGAGTGACACCGGCGGCCGCTGCAATTGGCACTCTTTTGAAAATCAAACCTGTTCTTCAAATTCAAGGGGAAAAACTTGACCAATATGCAAAAGTTATGAATGAAAAAACTGCAAAAGTAAAGATGATAGATGCAGTAAAACATGATTTTGAAACACGATTTAAGGAATTTTGTGATAAGGGAGAAATGGTTCTCGCTGTTGCATATACAAATTGCCTAGACAAGGCAAACGAATTTGTGGAAGAAATAAAAAGCAATTTTCCGGGAGTTGAGGTTGTAAGCGTTGACCCACTTTCATTAAGTGTGTCTTGCCATATTGGAAGTGGGGCTCTTGCAATTGCTTGCATGAGAAGATTATAAGCCAAAAGAATTTTTATATAATGAAAGCAAAATAAAAAACTCGCTAGGTGTTAATATGAAAAACCAAATTTACATGAGATGTTTATATGAAAGCAAAAACTAGTTTTTGCTAGATGATTATATGTCAAAAGTCAGATAAATACATATAAGAATATAATGTAAATTTTTGCAAAAAGGTAAAATTATTAAAAAACACATTAAAATTTGATAAAAAATGCAAAAATAACGCATTTTTGACACAAAAATAAAGATTTTTATTTAAATTAATAAAATTTATATAGTAGGTAGAAGATGAAATTGAATGGAAAAGTTGCCGTTATAACCGGTGCAAGCCGTGGAATTGGTGCGGCAATTGCAGAGGTATTACACGGCGAGGGTGTTAGTTGTTACGATATTTCAAGAACGATGCAACAGCACGATTTTATCAAACAATCGTATCAAGCCGATGTCAATGATAGTGACAAAATTGATGAAATACTTGCCGACATTTATGCAAAAGAGGGTAAAATTGATATATTTATCAACAATGCAGGCTTTGGAATAGGCGGGCTTGTTGAATTTACCAAGCGTGACAATATTTACAAACAAATTGACACAAATCTTTCAGCCGTGGTTGCAAACTGTGGCAAAGTGATAAAATATTTGAAAAATACAAAAGGAAGAATTGTCAATATTGCTTCGGTTGGCGGTGTGATACCATTGCCATATCAAGCAACATACAGTGCAACTAAGGCAGGCGTTGAAATTTTTTCAAAGGCACTAAACAATGAGGTTAAGGATTATGGCATAAAAGTTATTTCTATATCTCCGGGGGACACCAAAACGGGATTTACTGCGGCAAGAGTGATAGATTGTGCCGGTGCTGATGAAAAGCAACTTAAAAATTCCAACTTGTCAATTGCAAAAATCGAGAAAGACGAAAAAGGTGGAATGAGTCCATACGCTGTGGCAAAAGTGGTCAAAAAGGTGCTAAGAAAAAAACGCCCACCACTTAGGAAAACAGTAGGGGTTGGGTATAAAATCATTGTTGCCTTACCTAGATTTTTACCAGCAAAATTTGTGAATTTTGTTGTTGGCAAATTATATTGCAAAAAGGCAAAAGACAAATAATTTAATAAAAAACATGAAAAAACGGCATAAAAAACGCAATTTTTATGCGTTTGGAGGGGACTTTGGAAGAATTATTGTTTAAAAATACAAGCAAAATGGATGAAAAAGAAATCACGATTTTTCAAAACTTCGCATTAAAAAAAGTCACTATTACAAGTTCGGTTGTGTTTGCTCTCTTCTTTGTTGCGCTTGGCATCGGACTTGCATTTGTGAATGTTGCACTCGGTGTTATACTGATTGTTTGCGGGTGCATTGGTGGATTTATATTTATGCCTTATCTTATGAAAGAAAATGTGCAAAAGCAAAATAATGATAACCTTGGTGATAGAAAGTATTTAAACACATTTGAGTTTTATGAAAACCAAATAAATGTGGCAACTGAGGCGACAACTTCCAAACAATCAAATGATTATAAACAAATTGCAACTCAAACTCTAAGATATGAGGACTTGTATCAACTTGTTATTTACAAAAATCATCTTTTCTTATATATCAATCCTTCACAAAGTTTTATACTTAACTTTAATGGTATGACAAAAGGCACATATCAGGAATTGATTGAACTTATAAAATCGAAAAACGTAAAGACGATTGATAAGTCTGGGCAATCCGTTCCCGAAGAGAAAAAGTGATATTGACATTTTGTGATTATTAGGTTATAATTTAAATATAAGAGGTAAAAAATATGAATGAAGATCTTGAGATTGACATGGAAATAAACGGAAAAACATATCATACACTTAATGATTTAAAGGAGTTACCTACGGGAATGTTAACCCTCATGCGGGATAACCTTTTAAAAGAGAAGTTAAAAACTCAAAAATCATATAAATTAAGTACGGTCACCACAGTGCTTGGCGGCGGATGTTTGGTTGCTGGTATTTTGACTGGTACATTTATAAGCAGTTGCATTGGGGGATTTTTGATGGGGCGTGGTGTCGCTCAGTTACAAGGTGCAAAGATTGCTACAAATTTTTATGATCAAATTGTTTCTTTCCTTGATGATGAAATATCTTATAGGGAATTTGGCAAAGAGTTGTTCCCTGAATTTTACCCTGATGAGACACCTAAACTTTCAAATGATTACAATGAATTATTACAAGAGTTGCTTGGTCTCTAAAAATAATATACTTTTGTTATGCCTAAGGTACTTTTTATTCACTATGTGTACCTTAGGCATTTTTTAATTTATAGTGATAATGGCTTAGGCACTTTTTATTCATTGTGCATTGTGCACCTATATTCACTTCGTTTAGTCGGAATTTAAAAGATGATGAAATCAAATGCTTCAAATACAATCAAATTCGCTAAACGCCGAGCATATGGCTCGATCATTCGTTAAAGATGGAGACTAAGTCTCCCGCCGAGCATATGGCTCGTGTGCATTATGCACACTTTATCCACTTCGTTTAGCGGGATTTAAAAGATGATGAAATCAAATGTTTCAAATACAATCAAATTCGCTAAACGCCGAGCATACGGCTCGATCATTCGTTAAAGATGGAGACTAAGTTTCCCGCCGAGCATATGGCTTGTGTGCATTATGCACCCTCTATCCACTTCGTTTAGTGGGATTTAAAAGATGATGAAATATGAATTTTTAAATATCACATTATTCGTTAAAGATGGAGACTAGTCTCCCGCCGAGCATATGGCTCGATTATTCGTTAAAGATGGAGACTAAGTCTCCCCATTTGGCTTGCATTTTACGTTAAATCACGCTGTCTATTCAACTCATACATAAAAACTGTTGTGGCACATGCTAGATTGAATGAATCGGCATCACCACGCATTTTTATTTTCGCTTTAATGTCACAAATTTCTCTATAAAAATTACTTAATCCTTCGCCCTCATTGCCCATCAGCAAAATAGTGGGTTTTGTAAAATCCACTTTGTCAATACTGATTTCTCCATCTAGCAATGTGGCAACAAGTTGTAAGTCGGGGAACTGAGATTTAAATTGGCTTACTCGCTTTAAAAAATCATCGTTGGTTTCAATTGTTTCAATAGGTATGCTGAAAAATGAGCCCATTGATGAGGTGATAACTTCGGGAGAATATTTGTCTACGCTGTGTCCAGTGATTATAATCCCATCAAATCCGAAAGCCTCGCAACTTCTTATAATTGAGCCGAGATTGCCCATTTTTGAGGGGCGGTCTAACACTAAAACGCATGGTTGTTTGCTTAAAACAATCTTTTTTTCTTGCATTTTTACAACACACATCAATTCACTTGTATCATCTTTGCCGCTTATTTTTTCAATAAGTGGCTGGTCAAAACAATAGTTTTCTTGTGTTTTAATGCTGGCTATTTTGTCGAGTGCCCATGATGAAAGTTTGCTTTTGTCTCCATAAATCCAATGCTTGATTTCCCAGCCATTTTTGATGGCAAGGTTTATGTTGCTTACTCCCTCAACAAAAAATTCGCCGGCCTTGTGGCGTTTGTTTCTGTTTGTTTTTAAAACGATGATATGTTGAAAAATATTATTTTCTTTTCCCACTCTTATTTCACGCATTTTCACCTCTTAAAGAAAAAACTAGGATTAAAACCTAGTTTTTAAGACTTATAAAACCAATACTTAATGAGATTAAGTTAAGTACAAAGTGTAGACAAATTAACAGGCTGAATAAAAACAAGTGAGACAAGGCTCGGAAAATGTACCGAAGCAGGAGTTTAGTTGTCCTAAATGACTGTTTCGGGTGTTTTACAGTAAACGCAGCAAGCAAAATTTGTCAAATTTTTGCGGTCACGCAGTTTTTCTTCAGTCTGTACTTAATGAGATTAAGTATTTTTTGTTTTTTATGCTTTGTATAATTATTATTCCGCTTTGTTTTCTTGTAAAGCTTTTTCGTAAGCGGCTAATACAGCGGTTTTAATTTCTTCTCTTGTTTCTGTGTTGATTGGGTGAGCAATGTCTTTATGATCTCCGTCAGCAGTTTTTTTGCTTGGCATAGAGATGAAAAGTCCATCTTTTCCTGCAATAACTTTGATGTCGTGAACAACAAAGCACTCATCAATAGTGATTGAAGCAACTCCCTTTAATTTTTGTTCGTCTTTAAGTCTTACTCTAACATCTGTAATTTTCACTTTAAGTACTCCTTCTTTCTTTAAATTTGGTCCCCTTTTTGACCTATTAATATTTTA
The DNA here is from genome assembly GCA_947623775.1 of uncultured Clostridia bacterium. Taxonomy (GTDB): domain Bacteria; phylum Bacillota; class Clostridia; order Christensenellales; family UBA1242; genus Caccovivens. The sequence goes on along the minus strand of CANQHL010000010.1, from coordinate 5,769 downwards.
CTATGTTTTTTGTAAAACACCAAATAATTTTAAACGATTTTTTTAAAATTTTTAACATTTTTACAACTTATTCATAAAAAAATCATAAAAATGGTTATGATATACTCTTTTGAAAACGCAAAAATCTATTATCAGTTCCATAATGGGCAATCAAAAAGCCCTGTTATTCTTTTGCATGGGTGGGGGAGAAGTGGCAAAGATTTTGAAAATTTGATTAAATTTTATCCGCATATTTGCTTTTTAACCATAGACTTCCCGCCGTTTGGCAACAGCAGCACGACGCCGGAAGGGTGGACATTATATACATATGCAGGCATGCTCATATCTTTATGTGATGAATTAAACATACATGATGCCACACTGGTCGGTCACTCGTTTGGCGGACGAATTGCAATACTTGTTTCTGCTGTTAATTGCACGCTTGTGCATAAGTGCATACTTATTGATAGTGCCGGAATGAAAAGCCGCCATTCAATTGCATATAAAGTTAAAGCGTTGAATTATAAAGCACGCAAGTTTTTGCATTTAAAACAAAAATATTTTGGCTCTACCGACTATCAGGCACTTTCGCCCGAAATGAAAAAAACATTCAAAAGCGTTGTTAACACCCACCTTGAAAGTTATGCCAAAGCTATAAAGGCAAAAACATTGATTGTCTGGGGCAAAAAAGACACCGAAACCCCTCTTTACATGGGCAAAAAACTTCTCCGGCTCATTCCTGATTCAACGTTGCGATTGATAAAAGATGGGTCACATTTTTCATTTCTAGATTGCCCGCTTGAATTTGCCTCAATTTTTATAGATTTTATGGAGGAAACATGATTTATTTGTACATGTGTATATGTGAAATTGTGTTCATATGCTGGTCTTATCTGTTTGTCAAGTTATATCAACTATGCGGCTATAAACCAAATGATTTTTTAAATAGCACATTATCACTTAATCTGCCTTATGGAAACAAAAATTCCATTAAATTTACAAAAAGACTTATAAGATTTTTGCTTATCTACCTGCTTGTAAGTTTTGCACTTTTTTTCATTATTTTTTACTTTATTCACAATATTTTGCTTATTTTTCTTGATATTATAATAATTTTTCTCTTTGAACCGGTGATTTTGCTTGTTTGCCATTACATTGCACACCCTTTTGAGGAACTGATAAAGAAATATTACATGAAAAAAGCGAGCAAGATTTTAAACAAGAAAAAAATAATAAAAATCGGAATTACGGGAAGTTATGGAAAAACGTCAACAAAAAATATATTGAAAAGCATGCTTGAAAAGAAATACACAGTGCTTGCCACTCCTAAAAATTACAACACCGAAATGGGACTTTGCAAAACTATACTTGAAAACCTAGACGGTCAAGAAGTGTTTATTGCAGAAATGGGCGCAAGGCATAAGGGCGATATAAAAGTGTTGGCAAATATGATAAAACCCCATTATGCCATAATCACAACTATTGGAAATCAGCATCTTGAATCCTTTAAGACATTGCAAAATATCGAGGATACAAAATTTGAACTATGTGATGATGAAACGCGATGTGTGGTGTTTAATGGAGATAGCCCATCATCTTTGCGTCTTTTTGAACGTTATCAAGGTGAAAAATATCTTTGCAACTGCGAAAATTCATTTGCCTATGCAAGCAATATCAACATAAACGAGTCCGGCAGCACATTTGACATATCTCTTGCAGGAAAAATTTATCATGCAAACACTAAACTTTTAGGAAAAATAAACATACATAATATTGTCACCGCATCTGCTCTTGCAAAAGTGATTGGAATTAAAGATGATGATATAATTTCAGCCATATCCAAATTGCAACCCACAAAACATAGGCTTGAAGTTATAAAAAATGGCAATTGTGTGGTCATTGATGATGCGTATAATTCAAACATGGTGGGAGCAAATGAAGCACTTGAAGTTTTAAAGTGTTTTGAGGGTGAAAAGATTGTGATAACTCCGGGATTTGTTGAACTTGGAGCCGACCAATCGAAAGCAAATTTTGAATTTGGTTGCAAAATTGCCGAAGTTGCGGATTATATCATAATAATGAATGATGTAAATAAAAATGAAATTTTATCAGGTGCGATATCGCATAATTTTCCAAGAGAAAAGATACATTTTGTATCTAATAGACACAAGCAAAAAGAGTTGTTGCAGACGCTTGTCAAAAGCGGCTCTGTGGTGCTTTTTGAAAATGATTTGCCTGATAATTATAAATAATTTTAAATTTTCGACATTATTTTAACAAAAAAAGGAGTAAAAAAATGGATATTGCAGTATTTTTTGGTGGGAAAAGTGTTGAACATGATATTTCTGTTATCACCGCCTTGCAGGCTGTTAAGGTAATCTCTAAGGAAAACAACATTATTCCCATCTATATAAAACCAGACGGGAAAATGGTTGTTGCTGATAATCTAGATGATGGAAAAATCTATCTTGATTATGAAAAAAACGTCAAAAATGAAAGAGATGTTTCACTCTTAAATGGGAAAATCGCAATTATAAAAAAGAATAAAATCAAATTGCAAAATGTTGACTGTGCGTTGAATTGTTGTCATGGTCACGGAGGCGAAGATGGTTCGTTGCAAGGCGCGTTGGAAATTGCCGACATACCATATTCTTCATGCGATTGCCCGTCAAGTGTTTTGTGTATGGATAAGGGACTTTGCAAACTCCTTTTACAACACAACCAAATTCCATCTGTGAAAGGTGTTTATTTTGACAAGTGCAAATATGTGCAAGACAAACAATCTATCTGGAATAATATTGAAACTGAAATCGGCATGCCCTGTATTATAAAACCGGCGACACTTGGGTCAAGTGTAGGCATTGTTATATGTGAAAATGTACAAGATTTGGAGCGTTCGATTGAAAGCGCATTTGAATTTGACAGCAAAGTTTTGGTGGAAAAATATTTGTCTGATGCAAGGGAATTTTGTTGTGCGGTTATAAAAAATTCTTCCACGTTGATAGCAAGCAAAGTTATCGAAGTGGCAAAAAGTCAAATTTACACTTTTGAAGAAAAGTATCTGCAAAATAATTCTAATTCACAGAAAAAATTGTCTCAAAATTTTTGCAAAAAAGTGGAGGATATGGCAAAAGAAGCCTATTCCGCACTTGGCTGTGACGGGATTGTGCGTGTTGACTTTTTACTTAAAGATGAAAAACTGTACGTCAATGAACTCAATTCCATTCCTGGCTCGCTTTCCTTTCATATGTTTGACATTTCTTTTGGGGACTTGATTAATTGTCTTTTGCGTGAGGGAATGAAAAGAAGGAGCGAAAGAAACAAACTTATTTACAAATTCAACTCGCAGGCAATAGAGAAATATCTCACTCTTACCACAAATATTAAGAAATAATTAAGCAAAATCGACATATTTTTATTAAAAAAAGGAGAAAAAATGAAAGTTATCGATTTATTGAAAGATGTAAATTACAAATTTCCCGGCACCGATGTTTTGGAGAGAAAGGTCGGAAATATTGTAATCGACCATAGAAAAGTGAAAAAAGGTGATGTTTTTATCGCTTTCAATGGCGAAAAAATCAATTCCAATCGTTTTATTGAAAAAGCACTGCTAGCGGGTGCAAGTGCGGTGATAAGTGATGAACGTGAGGGGGAAGATATAATAAAAGTTGACAATGCACGCTCCGCTTATGCCCTTATGTCAAAAAATTATTACGGTCGGGCATGCGACAAAATGCGTATTATTGCGGTTACAGGCACAAATGGAAAAACCACAACCACAACCGCCATTGCCGATGTTTTAAAAAGTGCGGGTTATAAAGTCGGGCTTATAGGAACGCTGGGTGCAAAAATCAGCAACACTTATGAGGACACTGGTCTTACAACTCCCGACCCTCAAAGGTTGCATAGTCTTTTTGCAAAGATGTATGAGGCGGGTGATGAATATGTTGTTATGGAAGCCTCGGCACATGCTCTTGCACTAAACAAACTTGACGGCGTAAAATTTGAAATAGGAGTTCTCACAAATATAACAGAGGATCATCTTGACTATTTCGGAAATATGGATAAATATGCACAGGCAAAGTATAAACTTTTCCAGCCACAACGCGTTCATCTTGGCATTGTGTGCAAGAAGAATGATCAATACACAGATTATCTTTTAAGACATTCAGAAGTGCCTATTCTCACATATGGATTTGATAAAAATTGTGATTTTCTGGCTGAGGGAGTTAAATCAACCATTGCGGGCAGTGAGTTTGTGTGCAAATATGGTGATGAAACATTTAAAGTTAAATCACCGCTTGTCGGGGATTACAATGTGGAAAACATTTTGGCGGTTGTCTCGGTGCTGCGAAGTATGAAAATCAACAAGTATGATATGCTTAGCGGAATTGAACACCTAAAACCGGCTGAGGGTAGATTTAATATGATAAAATTTGGCAATGCCAACATTATTGTGGATTTTGCTCACACCCCTGATGGGCTTGAAAAGGTGCTTACCACAGCAAGACAAATTGCCCCCGGAAGAGTGGTTGTTGTGTTTGGGTGTGGCGGCAATCGTGATAGAATAAAAAGACCGCTTATGGGAAGAATTGCGTCAACTCTTGCAAATGATGTTATCATCACAAGCGACAATCCGCGTTATGAAAATCCAACAACCATCATAAATGAAATAAGAGAGGGGGCGTTTGACAATTGCAAAATTATAGTTGATAGAAAAAAGGCAATTGAGTATGCACTCAGCCATTATAGAAATGATGAAACAATCATTATTGCCGGGAAAGGCGGTGAAAAATATCAGGACATTGGGGGAGTGAAGTATCCTTATAGTGATTTTGACGTAATATATAATTTTATAAAAAATCAAAATTCTTCTCAAAATGGTGATGGAGACGAACATTATAAAGTATAACGATATTTGTAGCAAGTATGGGTTTTTATATATGAAGTATGTCGGAGAAAAGATATGCTCAAAAACTGCTTGTTTTTACTACAAATCTAAAGCATATCAAAAAAAAAGATATGCTCAAAAACTGCTTGTTATTGCTACAAATTTATTTAGCATATCAAAAAAAAGATATGCTAAAATTTGTTTGAATGTTTGCAATATACCTAAAGCATATCAAAAAAAGATATGCTAAACTTGTTTGAATGTCTGCAATATACCTAAAGCATATCAAAAAAAGATATGCTTTTTTTGCAAGTTCGGCTCAAGTTATGCAATTGATTTAATAATTTTTTCATTTTATACATAGAATAACTTGGAGATTATTATGTTGAATTATTTCCTTGTATTTTTAATTGGGCTGTTTCTTGCCGTGATTTTAGGTTTTCCTATTCTTGTGTTATGTCGCAAATTTCACATTTCGCAGACTATACTTCATTATGTGGACAAGCATATGGGCAAAAGTGGCACGCCGACTATGGGCGGTTGGATTTTTATCTTGCCCGCTTGCATTGCTCCCTTTTTCTTTTTTGAGGGGCAAATTTATAATGCCGTCTTGATTTTGCTTGTATTTCTTGGGTATGGCTTGCTTGGCTTTCTTGACGACTTTATAAAAATAAAAGGGCATAAAAATGAGGGGCTTAAACCCTATCAAAAGATAATCGGGCAAGTTGGCTTGTCACTGATTATTGCACTTTACACCTATTTTAAATTGGGAAGCAAGGTCAATTTGTTTGGTGCTGAAATTGATTTTGGATTTTTTATCGTTCCATTTGTTGTTGTATTTTATGTTGCAGTCACAAACTCCGTCAATTTAACAGATGGTCTTGACGGGCTTGCGGGCG